>JBKOZS010000130.1:0-14689 GCA_046726015.1 Acidobacteriota bacterium | reverse complement strand
CACGACGAGCGCGACGACGAGGCTGACCTTGAAAGCGCGCACCGGGATCCTCCCCGCGTGATGTAACAAGAGGCGGCCGCCGGAGTGCAAGCGAAAACCGCCGCCGTCGGAAATCACCCCACGGCGTCGAACGCGTCTGCGTACACGGTGATCGTCTGCTCTGGCGTGCCTGCGTGATCGATGGCAATGACATCGAACCGACAAGGACGATCCGTCACGTGCTTGCGTGCCAGGTATTCCACCGCGCGTGAGGCGATGCGCCGTTGCTTGTTCGGCGTGACACTCTCCGCCGCGCTGCCACACGTTAGGTCCTCGCGCGCCTTGACCTCGACGAACACGATCGTGTCCTGTTCCTCCGCCACGATGTCGATTTCACCATATCGCGTACGGTAGCGGCGCTCGAGAATTGCGTACCCGCGCCGCGTCAGTTCTTCGACCGCGAGGTTTTCCCCGAGAATGCCCAGTTCCTGTCGGCGCATCGTCATGGCCTCGCGTGAATCGCAAGGTCCATGCCCCGCCTGGTCCATCGCTGAAAGAGCGGGCAGCCTGCGCGTCAATGCTGAATGACGACCCTTCGACGTTGCTCAGGGTCGCCCTGAGGCTCGCGAAGGGTGAATGCCGAATGCCAAATCCGGTGATTTTCAGCACCATCGCGGAATTCATCGTGGCCTGTCGCACGACTTCACGACCTAACCGCACGTCCCTGCCACCGTCCAACCTTGAAATACCGGACCGGAGGACGCTCATGCATGGACTCTGGCAGGACGTTCGGGTGGCGCTCAGGTCGCTGACATTGCAGCCGGGCTTCGTGGTGGTCGCGCTTAGTACTCTCGCCCTCGGCATTGGCGCGACAACGGCGATGTTCACGGTCGTGAACGGCGTGTTGCTGCGGCCGCTGCCGTTTCGCCATCCCGAAACGCTGGCACTCGTGCGCATCGCCGGCGCACAGGGAGGCATCTTTCCGCTGCCGGACGCCGATTTCCTGGCCTGGCGAGCCAATCATCCGGCTTTCGACCACGTTGCGGTGTTCAGTGGCACGTCGTTCAACTTGACGGGGTCCGGGAGTCCTGAGGTTGTGCGCGGCGCGCGCGTGTCGGCGGATTTCTTTACGACCCTTGACGTGTCGCCCTACGCGGGACGGCTGTTTACGAGCGGCGAAGATGCGCCCGGAGGGGGACGCCTTGTCGTGCTGTCGTACTCATTCTGGACGCGGAAATTCGGCGCGGACCCGAACGTCATCGGCCGCACACTGCGTCTCGACGACGAACCCTGGACGATCGTTGGAATCGCGCCGCGGCAGTTCGGATTTCCGCAACGCGAGACGGAACTCTGGGGCAATCTGTCGATCGGCGTGCCGTCGCGCCGCGGTCCGTACTACCTGACCGGGGTGGCGCGCCTGAAGGGAGATTTGGCGGCGGCGCGCGCGAACCTGGATGCGGTCTCGGGCCAGGTCATCAGCCAGTACGGCGGCGCGAAGGAATGGACTTTCCGGATACTGCCAATGACCGATGCGATCGTCGGCGACGCACGCACGCCACTGTACGTATTGCTGGCCGCCGTCAGCGTGCTACTGGCGATCGCATTGACGAACGTCGCCAACCTGCTGCTCTCGAGATCGGCGGCACGGCAGCGTGAGATGGCGGTCCGTGCGGCGCTCGGCGCAGGACGCGGGCGTCTCGTGCGCCAGCTGCTCACCGAAGCGGCGCTGCTGAGTGTCGCCGGTGGTGCTCTTGGCCTCCTGCTGGCGTTCTGGCTCACGCAAGCCCTCATCGCACTCGGCGAGGCCAACCTGCCCCGACTCACCGAGATTCAGCTGGACGCGCGAGTGTTCGCCTTCGCGGCGATGATTTCAATGGGTGCGGGTCTGCTCTTCGGCACCGCGCCGGCGCTGCACGCATCGAGCGGCGACCTCGCGCAGCCGTTACGGGACGGTCAGCGCGCGGGCACCGGTCGAAGACAGCGGCACGCGCAGCGCGCGCTCGTGATTGCGGAGGTGGCGCTGGCGATGGTGCTGTCGGTTGGCGCCGGTCTCCTCGTGCGAAGCCTGATGCGCCTCCAGCACGTCGACGCAGGGTTCAACCCACAACGGCTGCTGACGTTCGCCCTCGATCTGCCAGAGGCGCGTTACAAGGAGTCCGCGGCATCGCGGAACTTCTACGAGCAGCTGCGCGAGCGCCTGGAAGCGCTGCCCGGCATCGAATCGGCGGCCGTCGCCGTCAGCATTCCCCCCGACCAGCTGACCGTGACGGATAACTTCACCGCCGAGGGCCACACCTATCTTCCTGGTCAATCCGCACCGGTTGGCACCATGGTCGTGGCGAGCGATTCATATTTCAAGACGCTTGGGATTCCACTCCTCGCTGGCCGCGTCTTCGATCAGCAGGATCAGCCGCAGAGCGAACCAGTTGTCATCGTCAGCCGCACGCTGGCGGAACGCTATTATCCGAGCGGCACCGCTGTCGGACGCCGCTTTCGCATCGGTGGTCCGGAACGCCCGAACAACACATGGATGCGCATCGTGGGAGTCGTCGGAGATGTGAAGTACGACGGACTGGCCGCCTCTCCCGAGCCAGCCTATTACCTGCCGTTCCGCCAACATTCGTGGACGAGTCAGTTCGTGGTCGTGCGAACCGCTGGCGATCCTGCGGATGCCGCGGACGGCGTGCGGCACGCCGTCTGGTCACTCGATCGAGACTTGCCGCTGGCGCGGCTACGCACGATGGACGAATTGATGACGCGCGCGTCCGGAGAGTCGCGGTTCCGAACGTTCGTGCTGGCGAGTTTTGGCGTGCTCGGTCTTGCGCTCGCGCTGGTTGGCGTTTACGGCGTGATGGCCTACACCGTGTCGCAGCGGTTGCATGAACTCGGGATTCGGGCGGCTCTTGGTGCGCAACGGGTCGACCTGTTGACGCTCGTGCTGAAGGATGCGGGCGTGATGTCGGCGATCGGCGTCGCGATCGGCCTGGCGGGCGCGTTCTTCGCGACGCGATTGACGGAAACGCTGCTGTTCGGGGTCAGTCCAAGAGATCCCGCCACGTTCGTTCTCGTCGCGGGACTACTGATTGTCGCCGCGTTCGCCGCGAGCTGGCTGCCCGCACGCAGGGCCGCGCGGGTCGAACCTCTTGCGGCAATGCGAGGGTGATGGTCACGAAGCCGTGCCGTCTGCGGTGGACGCGGCAACGGCGTGGTCTCGCGTGACTTCGGCCAGCGCCTCGTCGAAGATGCGCAGGATCGAATCCGCCTGGTCCCTCGTCAGCACCAGCGGCGGCGCAAAACGAATCGCGTTCTTCCCGGCGCCGAGGATCAGCACGCCGCGACGGAACATGGCCTGGACGAGCGCGTTGCGCTCTTCGGTCGCCCGTTCCCTGGTCTTGCGATCGCGCACGAGCTCGACGCCAATCATCAGGCCCTTGCCGCGCACGTCGCCGATCATCGCGTGCTTTTGCTGCAGCTCCCGTAGACCGTTCATCAGGTGATCGCCGACGGTCGCGGCATTCTTGACGTACTGCTCGCGAAGCAGCCGGATGGTCACAAGCGCCGCCGCGCACGCCACGGGATTGCCGCCGAACGTGCTCGCATGGGCACCCGGCGGCCAGTTCATAACCTCCGCGCGCGAGCACGTGACGCCGAGCGGCAATCCCGACGCAATCCCTTTCGCGATGTTGACGATGTCGGCCTTCAGGCCGAAGTGGTCCAGCGCGAACATTTTCCCGGTCCGTCCCATCCCCGACTGCACTTCGTCGGCAACCAGCATGATGCCGTGCTGCGACGCGATCTCGCGCAGTCCCTGCAGGAATGACGCGGGCGGGACAACGTAACCGCCTTCACCTTGAATTGGCTCGACAACGATGGCGGCGACCTCGTCGGGGGAGATGAGGTGAACGAGAATCTGTTCGCGAATGACGGTCAGCGATGCCTCCGCACACGCGTCCGCGCTGCCGTTGAAGCGGTACACATCGGGATACGGCGCGTGGTACACGCCTGGCATCAAGGGGCCGAAGCCGCGACGCTGGACCGACTTGCTCGATGTCAGCGAAAGCGACCCGAGCGAGCGGCCGTGAAACGATCCCAGGAACGCAATGATGCCGGGGCGCTTTGTGTGATACCGCGAGAGCTTCAACGCCGCTTCCGTTGCCTCGGTTCCCGAGTTGGCAAAGAACGTCCGGACGTCGCCGGCAATTGGCACAATGCTCGCGAGCTCCTCGGCCAGGCGGACTTGCGGTTCGTAATAGAAGTCCGTTCCCGACATGTGGATGAATTTCGCGGCCTGTTCGGAGATCGCCTTCACCACTTCAGGATGCGAGACGCCCGTGGAATTGACCGCAATGCCCGCGGCACAGTCGAGAAACAGGTTGCCGTCGACATCTTCGACGACCGCCCCCTCGCCGCGCGCGATCACGAGCGGATAATCGCGCGTGTACGACGGCGACACGAATCGCGAATCTTTATCGATGATGGCCCTGGCCCTGGGGCCGGGCAGACTCGTTTTTATCTCTGGCGCGTTTTTCATAGGGTGATGCCGGACGCTCAAGGTCCGGCCTACTTTCGTTTCCAGCGGGTTCCTGCCGGAGTGTCTTCGAGCAGGATGCCGCGCGATTCAAGGTCTTTCCGAATTCTATCGGCTTCACCGAAGTTGCGTCCCGCGCGCGCGGTGCGGCGATCGTGGATCAACCGCTCGATCTCGTCGACGGGAACGGGCGGCGCCGAGTCTTCGGCGTTGCGCAACGAGAGAATCCCGAGCACGCGGTCGAACCGTTCGAAGGTGCCACGCACGGCAGGAGCGTCGCCGGCGCGCAACTCCCCCGCATCGATCGCGGAGTTCAGGGCGCGAACGAGCTCGAAGGCCACGCCCAGGGCGGCCGCGGTGTTCAGGTCCGCGCGGACGTGCTCGGCAAATGCCGCCGCCGCCTCGTCGAGCCGTGCACGGGTCGCGGCATTCGGGTCACCTGGCGGCAGCGTCTCGAGACGCGCGAGAAAATCGGTCAGGCGCTTCAACGCCTCCTCGGCCTGCGCCATCGCCGTCCACGAGAACTTCAGCTGCTTCCGATAATGCGTCCCGAGATACAGGTAGCGCAGCGCAGACGGACGAAAACCGTGCGCCACCACATCGTCCAGGTTGTAGACGTTGCCGAGCGACTTCGACATCTTGCCGCCGCGGATGGCATCGGACTCGGTCTCTTCGGGTTCGATCATCAAGTGCTCTGAATGGACCCAGAAGCGCGAGAACTGCCGGTTGGTCGCCCCTTCGGCCTGCGCGATCTCGTTCTCGTGATGCGGAAAGATCAGATCGATTCCGCCGCCATGAATGTCGATGGGCAGCGGCCCGAGCATTTGCTCCGCCATCGCCGAACACTCGATGTGCCACCCGGGACGCCCCGCCGGCAGGCCGGGCTCCCACACGGGTTCTCCGGGCTTCATCGCCTTCCATAAAACGAAATCGCGCGCGTCTTCCTTGTCGTACTTGTCGCTGTCCACGCGCGCGCCGCTTTTGATGCCCGCGTGATCGAGACGCGTGAGCTTGCCGTACTCGGGAAACGTCGCAATCTTGTAATAGATGGAGCCGTCGGTCGTGTAGGTATGGCCGTTGCGCTCGAGCGCCCGGATCATGCTGGCCATCGCGTCGATGTGATCCGTGGCACGCGGCGCGTACTCGACCGGTTCAAGACCGAGCGCCGCGGCATCACGTTCGAACGCGTCCACGAACTGCTGCGTGTGCTCGCGCAGCGGCTTGTCCGCTTTGAGCGACTCGGCGATCGTCCGATCGTCGACGTCAGTGTAGTTGCGCACCTGTCGAACGGTGTAGCCCTCGAACTCCAGCGCCCGCCGCAGCACGTCGAGCGCGACGAACGTGCGGAAATTCCCGATGTGTCCGCGGGCGTAGACCGTCAGTCCGCACGTATACATCCGCACGGTCTTCCCATCCGCCGGCGCGAACGGTTCTTCCTGTCTTGTTAGGGTATTGAACAGCCTCATCCCGCCAGCGGACATGTTGTCTCTTCGATCCGGCTGCCGCTCGAGACGCGAACGATCACCGTGCCGTCGCGGCGCTCCATCTCGAACTCCACGTCCGCATCCTTCGCGGATCCGCTGGCAAAACGCGCGGCCAATCGCTCGACGGCCTTTCCCACGTTGGCGGCCGCGCGGGCGGTCGAGCCCGCGGACTCGGCGAACTTCGCCGCCACGTCCGCCGCGAGATCGCAGAACGTGGCGGACGCCCGCAGCGTGAGCCTGAAGTCGGCCGAACTCACCATCTCAACGATTCTATAGCGAAATGCGCCCGAACAGGCGCCGCGCGGCCCGGCAGTCCGCCTCGATCTGGGCGCGCAGCGCGTCCACGTCCGGGAATGCCCGCTCGTCCCGGAGCCGCTGGACGAACGACAGCCTCAGCGGCGCATCGTACAAATCGCGATGGACATCGAGGAGGTGCGTCTCGACCTGGATGCGATCGACGTCACCAAACGTCGGCCGCATCCCGACATTTGTCACGGACGGATAGGCGATCCCGTTCAGCGTGGCGGTCGTGGCATAGACGCCGCTCGGCGGCAGCAGCTCGTTCTCGGTCGAGAGGTTCGCGGTCGGAAAACCCAGCTCGCGTCCACGCCCGGCGCCGCGCGTGACCGTCCCGTCGATGAAGTAATGGTGGCCCAGCAGCGCGCCTGCCTCATCGACGCGCCCTTCCGACACGAGCCGCCGGATGCGCGTGCTGCTGACGACGAATTCCTTGTAGCGGACGGGGTCGATCTTCTCCGCGCGGAACCCGTATCGCGCGCCAAGGCTGCGCAGCACGGTGAACGTCCCGGCGCGATCGTGGCCGAACAGGAAGTTCGCCCCGACCCATACTTCGATGACGCGCAGCCATTCCACGAGGACCGTGCGCACGAACGTCTCGGGGTCCCACAGTGACATCTCGCGGGTGAAGCGCACCACCGCCACACCCTGCATTCCCGTCCGCGCCAGCCCATCGAGTCGCTGTTCCGTCGTCATCAGCAGCGGGGGCGCCTTGTCGGGACGGACGATCCGCGGCGGATGGGGATCGAAGGTCATGACGGCGGGGGTGCCGCCCCGCTCACCGGCGCGGCGGCGCACACGGTCGATGATCTTCATGTGCCCACGGTGCAGGCCATCGAAGTTGCCCAGCGCGAGCACCGGGTTGTGCCAGCGGGGCGGCGGGTCATCGGGATAGTGCGCGATCACGGCGTGTCAATGCTAAATGCTACAGGCCAAATGCCCAAGGCGGCTCCGTTGGCGGTCAGCATCTGGGGTCGGGCATGTCGATTACGAGGCCATCGTACGCGAGGGTCACACCGTCGGGCAGCCGCGCGCATGTCGGCTCGTGCTGCAGGTCGTGGCACATGTGCGTGAAGTAGGTGCGCGGCGCGCCGATGCGCGACGCGGCGTCGACGGCCTCGCTGAGCGAAAAGTGTGTGGGGTGCGGACGCTCGCGAAGGGCGTCGATGACGAGCACATCGAGTCCCTCGAGCAGCGGCCACGATTCGTCCGGGATCCGGCTGCAGTCGGTCAGGTAAGCAAACGAACCAACGCGATATCCAAGAATCGCGCGCTTGCCGTGCCAGAGCGGGACTGGCAGCACCTCCGCGCGCCCGGCGCAGAAGGCGCCCATGACCCGGAACAACTCCAGTTGCGGCAGGCCGCCTCCCCTGGGCGTGGCCGGGTCGAACACGTACCCAAACGTTTTACGGATGTCGTCGAGCGTCTGCGGGTCGCCAAAACAGGGCACGGCGCTCTTCTGGAGCGCGTTGAACCGGCGCAGATCGTCCATGCCGAGGATGTGATCCGCATGACCGTGCGTGAACAGGATGGCGTCGACACGGCGAATGTCGTGCGCGAGCGCCTGCGCGCGCAAATCGGGGCCGGCGTCGACCAGGAGGTTGGTGCCGGACGCCTGGATGAAGATGGACGGGCGAAGCCTGCGATCGCGCGGATCACCGGAACGACACGTCGCACAGTCGCAGCCAATCATCGGCACGCCGTGCGAAGTACCGGTTCCGAGAAACGTAATGCGCAAACCGACTCAGGGCACGATGATGCGCCCGCCGCCCTGCTGCTGGGCCTGCACGAAGCGCATGCGCAGATCGTAAAGCAGATCGTCGATGAATTTGGCCTCTTCGGCCGTGAGATTCCCGCGCGTTTTCTCCTGCAGCATCGAAATGATGTCGATCATCTGCGCCGCGACCGCAAGGTTCGGTTGCGCTGGTCCCTCGGCATCCGGATCGGCGAGATCGCCGAACGCAAACGCCGCAGACCTGCCCAGCGAGTAGATGAATTCTGCGAAGCTGATGCCTTCTTCGCGTTCTTCGTCAGCCACGATGCGATGCTAGCATAATCGGCTGCATGACCCAGCCGTCATCCGCCGGAGAGGCCTTTCAGAAACTCGTCGATATCATGGCGCGCCTGCGCGGTCCCGACGGCTGCCCGTGGGATCGCGCGCAGACGCTCGAATCGCTGCGAGGGTTCCTGCTCGAAGAAACGCACGAAGTGCTCGACGCGATCGATCGTGGCGATGCCGACGCGCTGCGCGGCGAGATCGGCGACCTGATTTTCGAAGGGGTATTCCTCGCGCAGGTCTGCGCCGACGAAGGCCGTTTTACGGTCGTGGAGTCGCTGAACGCCGTCATCGCGAAGCTGATTCGCCGTCACCCGCACATCTTCGATCCCAGCGGCCGGCCGCTCGATACCCCCGGCGAGGTCGTGACCCAGTGGGAGCACATCAAGGCCCAGGAACAGCGTGATGCGGGGGAGCGCCGCGGCGTGCTCAAGGGCGTGCCGAAGACGTTGCCGGCATTGTTGCGCGCGTACGAAATCGGCACGCGAGTGGCCGCGGTCGGCTTCGACTGGTCGAAGACGTCCGACGTGGTCGACAAGATCGAGGAGGAAGTCCGCGAGCTCCGTCACGCGCTGGACAACGAGACGGCGGCGCGAACGGAAGAGGAGATGGGAGACCTGCTGTTTTCGATTGCGAACCTCGCGCGGAAACTGGGCATCGAACCGGAGTCGGCGCTGCGCAAGGCCAACGAGAAGTTCACGAAGCGCTTCACCGCCCTCGAAGAGCACCTTCATGCGCATGGACGCTCGGTCCACGAAGCCAGGCTCGACGAGATGGAAGCGGCCTGGCACGAAGTGAAGACCCGCCCCGGCCCCCCCTCCCACCGCGCCGACTGACACACCAAAAAGGGGACAGCCCCCTTTTTTTGCGAATAAAGGGGACAGCCCCCTTTTTTCGTAAATAAAGGGGACAACCGGCTGTTTTCGCCTTAACGGGGAGTACGCAGTCCGCGACACTCTGCCGGGTTCGGGAGTACGCGCAGGTTGCGTACTTCTTCCGTGCCCGCGTCGAGTTCCTTCCAATTCGTGCGCTGTCGCGGCACAGCACTGCGGTTGCATGTCCGCTCCGGCCGCCATCGCGGCGGTACCACTACTCGTTGGCGTCGCCGCCGGCGCACTCGGGCACGTTTCTGAATTCCCGGCGCTGATCGTGCTCGTCGTGGCATGGATGGCCGCGGCGCTGTCGCTGTACTTCGGTCGCGGCCGCGTGCTGATTGGCGCGACCGTCTGCGGATGCCTGGCTGGTGGTGTCGTGCTGGCTGCACACGCAGCAGCGCAGGCCGCGAATTCCACTGTGCTGGCGTGGTATCACGACGCCGCGCCAGGCGGACCCGTGCGACTGACGGGCGTGCTGCGCGAGGACGCTGCCGTCACGGGTTCTGGCGTCGCGGTCACGGTCGACACTCGCAGCGCCATGCGCGAGGATCGCACTGTCACCGTGACCGGGGGTGTACGCCTCACAGTCGGCGGCACGCTCGCGTCCTCAACCGCGCCCGAGTGGCGGCAGGGACGAACCGTCACGCTCGTGGCGTCGTTGCGGGAGCCGGTCGACTATCGCAATCCGGGCGTCGCGAGCGATCGCGAACGACTCGCGCGGCAGGGGATCACGCTCGTCGGATCGGTCAAAAGCGCCGCGCTCGTCACCGTTGACGCCAGGGCATCGCGACTTGACGAGGCGGCTTCCGCTCTTCGTGCGCACGTGCGGGCTGTGACACACGCCGCCGCCGGACGCTGGAGTCCTCGCGCGGCAGGTGTCGTGACCGCCATCCTGATTGGCGATCGCAGCGGGCTCCGTCCTGACGACGAGCGGCGCCTGCAGGAGGCCGGCACCTATCACGTCATCGCCATTTCTGGGGGCAACATCGCTCTACTGACGCTGCTGCTCGTCCTCATCGGACGAGGCCTGCGACTGTCGGTCCGCACCACCGCCGCGGGAGCGATCGTGTTTCTCGCGTTCTATGGATACGCCGCGGGCCTCGCTGCGTCAGTACTGCGCGCGACGCTGGCCGGCGTCATCTACCTGTCGGCGCGTCTCCTCGACCATCGCGGTCCCGCGCTCAACGCGCTTGCCGTTGCGGCGGCTCTGGCTGTCGCGTCCTCGCCGCTTTCGATCCTCGACCCCGGATTCGCGCTGTCTTACGGCGCCACGCTCGCCATCGTGGTTGCCGCCACACGCCTGATGTCACGTCGGGAGCGACGAAGGGGAGAAACCCGATGGCGACGAGCCGCGACCACGACTCTCCTCTCGCTGCGCGCATTAGGCGTCGCGACGCTCTGCGCGGAACTGGCCCTCGCCCCTGTCGGGGCCTGCCTTTTCGGACGCATCAGCGTTGCCGGCCTTGTGCTCAACTTCGTGGCCATTCCGCTCATGTCGGTTATCCAGGTCGCGGGGCTTGCGATGGTGGCGGCTTCCGTCGTGTCGGTCTCTATCGCATCGCTTTGCGGATGGATTGCCCATATCGCAACGGCTGTATTGATTGGATCCGCCAGCCTGGTTGACGTGGCTCCGTGGCTGGTCCTCGACGTCCCTTCACCGGCGATATCGGTCGTCGTCTGCTGGTACGGGTCGTGGGCTGTCATTATTTCCTCTCGAATGTTCCCGGGTTCGTGGCGCAGACGCGCGATCGGCTGCGCCTCGCTCGCGCTGCTGACCAGCGCGGTGCTCATGGTGTGGGCGCCTCCAGTCGCGCGCGCATCTCGCGTCACTCCTCCACCACCGGGCTGGACCCGCATCGTCTTCCTGGACGTTGGCCAGGGTGACGCAACGCTCGTGTCGTCCGAACGTGGCGAGCCATTGCTCGTCGACGCCGGCGGCACCACGACCGGTTCCTTCGATTTAGGACGCCGGGTCACTGTGCCGGCGCTCTGGGTCCTTGGTGTTCGCCGCCTCGGGTCGCTCGTGCTGACCCACGGCGATCCCGATCACGTCGGCGGGGCTGGCGCGGTGCTGCACGCGCTTCGTCCTCGGCGCGTGTGGGAAGGTGTTCCGGTTCCGCGGCACGATCCAATGCTCCGTCTGCATGCCATCGCAGACGCCCGAGGGGTGATCTGGAGCGGGTTGCGCGCTGGTGACCTCGTCCCGGATGAAGCTGCGCGGATTCGTGTCCTGCATCCGCCGGAGCCAGAGTGGGAGCGACGACGGGTCCGCAACGACGACTCGGTGGTGCTGGACGTCCGCATCGGGAATGTCGAGTTCGTGTTGCCCGGTGACATCAGCCAGGAGATCGAGCGAAGAATCCTGCCAGACGTTGGCGCTGCCCCGCTGGTCATCGTGAAGGCCGCACATCATGGCAGCGCCAGCAGCAGCTCTCTCGCATTTATCGAGGCCACTCATCCCGCCGCCGTCATCTTCAGCGCCGGCCAGCGCAACCCCTTCGGTCATCCCGTGCCCGTAGTCGTTGACCGATACCGCGCTGCCGGGGCCCGCGTGTTCCGGACCGACGAAGACGGCGCGATCTTCGTCGACACCGACGGACGGACGGCGGTGGTGTGGACGTGGAGTGGAAGAAAGGAAGTCCTGTCGCCGTCCACGGCCGACGGCTCATTACGAAGGACCCAAAGACACGAAGAGAGGTAAACAACATGGCTATGCCGCTGGAATCGACACCTGCCGGCGGCCCATCAGGTAGATCCGTAATGAAAGCGTGTCTACCTTCGTGCTCTTCGTGCCTTCGTGATCTTCGTGATTGCGGCCGTGGCCCGTCTCAGCCGGCGCGCGTAGGACAAAGCGTCCTCGACGGGGAGTATCCCGATGCGCGATGATGCCGATGTTCGACCGTCTTTCGAAAGGGGCTTGCGAGGATGACGACCGCTGTACTGGTGCTCGTTGCGAGCATGCTCGCGCCGCACGCAGCCACAAACTTCGTGCCCTCGAGTGATCTCCAACCTCCACGGTCGATTGGCCGGCACGTGCTGGACGATCTTCGCGAAATGGTGTCCCCACCCTCGCTGGTGATTCTCGGGGCTGGCGGGCTGGGCGCGTTCGCCGCGAGGCCACAGGATCGCGCTGTCACGCAGTCGTTCACGCGTGCAGGGTCCCTCGAACAGGCCCTCGATCCTGGGGATGTCATCGGCAGCGGCTACCTTCAGATTGCCGCGTCCGCGGGCACATGGATCCTCGGCCGTGCCACCCATCATGCGGGCCTTGCCGCGACCGGGGCCGATCTCCTCGAAGCGCAGCTCCTGAACGGTGCCATTACCCAAGGGCTGAAGTACGCCGTGGGTCGCGACCGGCCTGATGGCGGCCGCTATTCCTTTCCATCGGGCCACACGTCAGCCATGTTTGCGACCGCGACCGTGATCCGGCATCGGTTCGGGTGGAAGGCTGGGCTCGCCGGGTATGCCGCGGGCGCGTATGTCGGCGCCGGGCGCCTCTCGGAGCGTCAACACCATTTGAGCGACGTGATTTTTGGTGCGGCACTCGGTACCGTGGCGGGACGCGCTGTCTCGATCAGCCACAGTCGCCATGCACGTCTGACCGCAATGGTGATGCCGGTTCGCGGCGGAGTCACCGTGCTCTTCACCGGTCAATGAAACCGGCGCCTCGTCGTATCGATCGGAGACAGGCGCGCGCCGCGTGCGGCTTCGTCGCGGTATTCATCAGCAGCATCACGGCCGCGGCGCAGTTCCCCGGCAGCCTCACTTTGACTGAGGCGATCGAGCGCGCAATCCAGGCGAATCGGACGGTGATGGCGGCGCGCAGTGCGCGCGCGATCGACCTTGCGGCGCGACAGGCCGCGGGCCAGCGGCCGAATCCCGAGGTCAGCGTCGAAGCAGAGCGCGAGACGCCGCACTGGGCGTTTGGGGGCTCCATACCGCTTGAGATCTCGGGCAAACGCCAGCGGCGGATTGACGTGGCGAATGCAACGCTTGCCGTCACCGAGGCTGAAACCGCGCGGGTCACCGCTGACGTGCGCAGCGACGTGCGCCGCGCGTATTACCAGGTGGTCGCCGCCATCCGGCGCGTCGATATCGCGCAGGAACTCGAGACGATTGCGACACGGGCGCGCGACGCCGCGCAGGATCGCGTTCAAACCGGCGCCGCGCCACGGCTCGAAGCTCTGCAGGCTCAACTCGCATTGGCAGAGGCGCAGAACGAATCGGCCCGCGCGGGCGGCGAAATCGCGGCGGCGCGCGCCGAGTTGAACGCGTTGCTGGCCTTTCCGTGGGAAGCCGCGCCGACATTGGCGGAGCCCCTCGAGGGCGGACTGCTGCCGGCTCCACAGGACGCGATTGCACAAGCCATCACTGCCAACGCCGAACTGCAGGTTCTGCAGAAACAGATCGATGCGGAGCGGGCGCGCGTAGCGCTGGCGCAAGCCATGCGGCGTCCCGATCCCAGCGTCTCCGGCACACTGACGTACGACGCGCCGCCGGAATTCACGTTCGGGTGGCGCGCGGGCGTCGCGATTGCGTTGCCGATTCTCACCACCGGTCGGGCCGATGTCGCGGTCGCCGAGGCGACGCTGAATCGCGCGATTGCCGATCGCGAGGCCCGCGTGACGCAGATCAGCGGGTCGGTGTCCGCCGCGGTGGCGCGTGCGGCCAGCGCGCGACAGGCGGTCCAGCGCTACCAGGCCGAGATACTGCCGGCATCCCTCCAGGTAGAACAGATGGCCCAGGAGTCGTACTCGTCGGGCCAGACCGGCCTTCCGGCGCTGCTGCAGACGGTGCAGGCGGCACGCGAAATACGGCAACGCGCGCTGCAGGCCGCCCTCGACTACCAGCTCGCGCTCGCCGACCTCGAGCGCGCCATGGGTACGCCACTCAAATGACCTGTCGACGCGCCGCGATCGCGCTCCTGCTGGTCGCCGCGGCCTGCAGCCGCAAATCGGTTGAAGAGCTCGAGACCACCGCCGCCGCGCCGGTCAAGACGCAGACGCTCGCGCCCAAAACGATCGAGGGCATCGTCTCGGCCACGGGGATTGTCAGCGCGGCGCCGGGCGCAGACTGGACGATCACCGCGCCAGAACCGGCACGGATCGTCGAGCTGCCGAAAGCCGAAGGCGATCGCGTGAAGCCGGGCGATCTGCTCGTCCGGTTTGAAATCCCGTCCGTCTCCACGGATCTCGCAACGCGCCGCGCAGAGACAGAGACCGCGCGCGCACGTGTCGACAACACCCAGGCCAACGTGACGCGATTGACGACGCTGGTCGAGCACGGGGTGGCGGCGCAAAAAGAACTCGAAGACGCGCGACGCGAGCTTGCCGAAGCGCGCGCCGGGCTCGCGCAGGCGGAAAGCGCCACGCAGAATGCCGCCGTCCTCGCCTCGCGCACCACTGTGCGCGCGCGATTCGCGGGCGTGGTCGCGAAGCGCGCGCACAACCCCGGCGACATGGTTGAGGCG
>JBKOZS010000129.1:0-31871 GCA_046726015.1 Acidobacteriota bacterium | reverse complement strand
TTGTACTGCTGCTCGTCTCCTACGCGACGAGACCGCCGAGCCGCCGCTTGACCCCCGTGCGACTTGTTCCGACGAAAGGCATGCCATGAAGACCGCGCCAGCGTCCAGGAACATCGACGAATATATCGCGGGCTTCCCGCGCGACGTGCGGAACGTACTAAAGCGAGTGCGCAGCACGATTCGCAAGGCAGTACCCGCAGCCGAAGAAACGATCTCCTACAAAATCCCGACGTTCAAGCTGCACGGCCGTTACGTCATCTACTTTGCCGGGTGGAAGCAGCACTACTCGATCTACCCATCCAGCGATCGCCTCGTTGCCGAGTTCGAGAAGGAGCTCGCGCGGTACGAGGTCAATGGCAAGGGCACAATCCGCTTCCCACTTTCCGAACCGGTCCCTGTGCAGCTGATTGAAGGCATCGCGAAGTTCCGCGCAAAGGAAGTTGCCGAGCGCGCGAAAGCGAAGGCTGCGGCGCCGAAGAACCGCCAGTGGCGCGCCTAGTCAGGATTGCGCAAGCGATCTGAAAACTCGGATGTCGAGTAGGCGGTGAGGGAGCCGTTCGGCCATTCGCGGATCACGAGCAGCTCGTCGTGTTGCTCCACGAAGATCAAAGGCCACTCCTTTGTCGGCGACTGGTGTTTGAGTGCCACCATCTCGCGGATGGAATCAAACTGCCGCCAAAGCTCCGGGTCAAAGCCGGACCACATGGACGCGTCCTCGCGGGTTGTATGGCTGAGCTTGCCTCAGTATACAGGATGACGGTAATTACGCGAAATTCCCTGGGTTTGGCCGGGCACGCCGTCCAGGCCATGACCTTACCTGACCCGCGCCTACGTCACGGCACCTCGTCCAGAACTAACGTGGTCACCGTGTGATTGCGTATCGTCGCGTTGACCGAAGGACCGGGAGAAACCATGGATACGTTGGCTCGCGACATCAAGCAAACGTTCCGGCAGCTGGCGGGCAACCGCGGCTTCGCGTTACCGGTCCTCGTCACAATTGCGCTCGCCGTCGGCGGCACGGCGGCGGTCTTCTCGGTCGTGTACGCCGTCCTGCTGCGCCCGCTGCCGTATCCCGAGCCTGATCGGCTCGTGCGCCTATGGGAGGTGCATCCGGGCGGTCGCGCACCGATCCCCGGCCCCGCGGTCAGCGGCCCGACGTATCGCGCCTGGTCACAATCCTCAGCCACCCTCCAGGAAATCGCGGCGTTCCGCGGCAGCGATTACAGCGTGACCTTCACCGACGTCACGGAGCGCCTGCGAGGCACGCGTGTCACGCCGTCGCTCTTTCGTGTGCTTCGCGTCTCGCCGCTCATGGGCCGCTTCTTCAACAACAAGGACGCGGAGGAGGGCGCGGTGCCGGTCGTTGTCTTGGGTTACAACCTCTGGCGCAATCGTTTCGGCGGCGATCCCGCCGCCGTCGGCAGGTCGCTCACGATAGACGGCGTGAACCATGAAATCATCGCGGTGGCGCCTCCCGGCTTCGCGTTTCCGGCGAAGGAAGTCGGGCTGCGCGACGATCGGCGCGAGATCACCCTCTACACTCCCTTCGCCGTGCGTCCAAAGCCGGGGGCGAAGGTGATCGACTACTGCGACGCGATCGCCCGTCTGAAGCCGGGCGCCACGCCGATGCAGGCAGAGGCGGAAGGGACGACGTACGCGCGCAGCCTCGATCGCCCGCTGGCGGATCTCGTCTTCGGCAAAGGCGGTCAGGTCGAGGTGCGTGTCGGATCGCTTCTCGACCAGATGACCACGCGGGTCCGGCCCGCGCTGCTGGTGCTGGCTGCGGGCATCACGCTCGTCCTGCTGATCGCGTGTGCGAACGTCGCCAACCTCTTTCTGTTGCGCGCCAGCAATCGCACGCGCGAGCTGGCGGTGCGCTCGGCGCTCGGTGCGTCACAGGCGCATGTCATGCGGCAGCTCCTGACCGAGAGTCTCGTGATCGCGCTGCTTGGCGGGACGCTGGGGATTTTCGTGGGGTGGGCCTTGACATCGGCCGTGCCGGCGCTCGCGCCGGCCGATTTCCCGCGTCTGGACAACGTCCGCGTCGACACCCGACTGTTGATCGTGGCCGCGATCGCCGCGGTCTTCGTCGGGACGATCTCTGGCATCACTCCGGCCTTCAGGGGCTCGCGCGTCGATCTCGCCGCGTCGATGCAGGCTGGCGGTCCGCGCAGCGTCGGCGGATCTGGCAGCCGCATGCGTCGGGTTCTTGTCGCGCTCGAGGCCGCGCTCGCCGTTGTGCTGCTGGTCGGGGCGGCGCTGCTCGCGCGCAGTTTCGTGGAGCTCCTCCGTGTTGACGCCGGCTACGACCCGGTCAACGTGCTGACGGCCGATGTCCGTCTGTCCGCGCCGGCCGGCGCCGACGCGCGCACGTCGGAATTGACCGTCTCGATCGTGGAGCGCCTGCGCGGGATGCCGGGCGTGCGGGATGCGGGCGCCGGCGACATGGCGCCGTTCGGCAGCATGCTCTCGGCGTACGGCTTCGGGCTGCCTGGTCTGACGGGTCCCGATGGCAAGCCGCTGACCGCCACGTCGCTTCGCTCGATCGTCACGCCGGGCTACGCCGAGGCGCTGGGCATGCGGCTCAAGGAAGGACGCCTGTTTCGAGCGGAAGACCGGAGCTCCGCGATCCGTCCGATCCTGGTGAACGAGACGTTCGCGAACACCTACTTCACCGACGGCCGGCCGGCCACGGGCCGGAGCTTTCCCGGCATGTTTCCCAACTGGCTCGGGAAGGACACCATGATCGAGGTCGTAGGCGTCGTCGATGACATGCTCGCAGCGGACCTCGACGGGCGACCGCAGTCGCAGATCTTCGTCGCGGAAGGACGCGGCGTGAACATCGGCCATGTGACGCTGGTCGTGAAGACGAGCGGCGATCCGGCGGAGGCGGTGCCAATGCTGAGAAACGTCGTACGACAGATCGATCCCGGCGCGACGGTCGAGCGCATGGGACCCCTGGAGGCCAAGATCTCGGCATCGGTCGCCGAGCCGCGCTTCGCCACGTTCGTGCTGGTCGCGTTCGCGGCGCTCGCCCTTGCGCTGGCGACGACCGGGCTGTACGGCGCCCTGTCGTACGATATCGCGGTGCGGCGCCGCGAGCTGGCGGTCCGCACGGCGCTCGGCGCTACGCACCGTGACCTCGTGACGATGGTGCTGCGCGATGGACTGACGACCACGGTGACGGGCCTCGCCGTGGGCGTGGCGCTGGCAATGGTCGCGACCCGCGCGATGGCCAGCGTCCTCTTCGGCGTGACGCCGCGCGACGGCGTCGCGTTCGCCGCGGGGCCCTTCCTGCTGTTGGCGGTCGCCTGCGTCGCGTGCCTGATTCCGGCGCGCCACGCGACCGGCATCGCGCCGGCGGAGGCGCTCAAAGGAGAATGAGCGGGTGACGCAGATCCGTTTCGTCGAATGGACGGCCGACGGACACCTGCGTCACGCCGCGTTCCTCGGGTCGAGAACCGACAAGATTCCTCGCGACGTTCGACGGGAAACCTGACGGCGGGTCGCTGCCGGTTGTAAGTGGGCGGCCAGCTTGACACGGGCCCGCCGCGTGATGTATTAAACCATAAGGTTAATTAACCTCTAGGTTTAATGAAACGATGGCAGCCGATCAACTGAGCATGACGTTTGCGGCCCTGGCGGACCCCACGCGACGGGCAATCCTGGCGCGCCTCGTGTCGGGCGAATGTTCGGTCACGGAGCTCGCCGAGCCGTTCGACATGAGCCTGCCCGCCGTCTCGAAGCATCTGCGCGTGCTCGAACGCGCGGGTCTCATTGCGCGCGGACGCGAGGCGCAGTGGCGGCCGTGTCGCATTGACGCGGGCCCTCTCAAGGAAGTCGCCGACTGGGCCGAACGATATCGCCACGTCTGGGAAGGGCGTCTCGATCGGCTCGACACCTATTTGAAGGAATTGCAGCAGAAGGAGAAGAAACATGGCCGTAAGCAGCGTCGCAAATAGCCATACTTTCAAGTCCACGACCCCGTCGGATCGCGAGATCGTCCTGACTCGCCTGTTCGATGCGCCACCCCGTCTGGTGTTCGATGCGATGACCAAGCCGGAGCACGTCAGGCGGTGGTGGGGCTGCCTCGACGAACGCTACTCAGTCCCCGTGTGCGAGATCGACCTCCGCCCGGGCGGCGCGTGGCGCTACGTCGGACGCGGTCCGGAGGGAGAATATGCGTTCCATGGCGTGTATCGCGAGATCGCCGCGCCCGAACGGCTGGTCTACACGGAGATTTTCGAGCCGTTCCCCGACGTCGAATCGGTCGTGACCCAGGTCCTCACTAAAGAGGGCAACAAGACCCGCCTCACCGTCTCCTGCATGTATCCGTCGCAGGAAGTGCGCGACATGGTCCTCAAGACCGGAATGGAACACGGTGCCGGCATCAGCTACGACCGTCTTGAAGACCTGGTGAAAGAGCTGCAGCGGTCGTAAGCCCACACGATCTTCGGTCCACGATTTCGATCGCGGCGCTGGCGCCCGCATGGACGTCTAGCGCCGCAACTCAGCCTCAGCTGGAGTTCAGTCCCGGCAGGTTGCTTGCTGCACGTTCCGTCTGTGCCCACGCGCCCGGTTGACACATAATGACCGGCGCATGGCATTACCTGACCTGGAAACGCGCACGATCGCGAAAGTTTCCGCGCGCCTGGTTCCGTTCCTGATCACCTGCTACTTCGTCGCATATCTCGATCGGGTCAATGTCGGCTTTGCCGCGTTGACCATGAACAAGGACATCGGCCTGTCCGCCTCCAATTTCGGCTTCGGCGCGGGCATCTTCTTCCTCGCCTACTTCTTCTTCGAGGTGCCATCGAACCTGTTCCTGGAGCGGGTCGGCGCACGCAAGTGGATCGCGCGGATCATGTTCACCTGGGGAATCGTGTCCGGTGCGACAGCCTTCGTCACCGGCGAAATCAGTTTCTACATCGTGCGCGTGTTGCTCGGGATCGCCGAGGCGGGATTCTTCCCCGGCATCATCTTCTACCTGACGCTGTGGTTCCCAGGCGTGTATCGCGCCCGGATCATCGGGTACTTCATGGCAGCCATTCCGCTGTCCAGCGTCATTGGCGCTCCGGTGTCGGGAATGCTGCTTGGCCTCGATGGATGGATGGGCATGAAGGGATGGCAGTGGCTGTTCATCCTCGAAGCCGTCCCTGCCGTCGTCTTGTCAGTGGTGGTGTACTTCTATCTGACCGATCGTCCTGCCGACGCGACGTGGCTCGAACCGCAAGAGCGGGCCTGGCTTGTGAATCGCCTGCAGCAGGAGCAGTCGCAGCGGGAAGCGGCGCGCCACTACAGCGTGAGCGAAGCGCTCCTGAATCCCAAGGTGCTGGCGCTCAGCCTCGTGTACTTCGGCATCGTGGCCACGAACTACGGTCTCGGCTTTTTCCTGCCGCAAATCGTCAAGGCGTTTGGCATCTCGAACGTCCAGGCCGGGTTCGTGACCGCGCTGCCGTACGTCGTGGGCACGATTGGCATGGTGTGGTGGGGACGCCGCTCGGATCGCACGCTCGAACGCCGATTCCACCTCGCGTTGCCGATGTTCATCGCGTCCGCTGGCATTGCGGCGGCCGCGGTGATCAGCGATCCAACGATGAAGATGGTGGCATTGTCGATTGCGGGGTTTGGCATTTACGCCTGCCTGCCGGTGTTCTGGACGCTCCCCACCAATTTCCTGTGTGGGGCCGCGGCAGCTGGCGGGATCGCCTTGATCAATTCGATTGGCAACCTGGCCGGGTTTGCCGGCCCGTATGCCATGGGGCTCATCAAGGATATGACGGGCAGCTATGCCGGCGGACTGCTGTCGCTTGCCGCGGTTGGTTTCATGGCCATGCTGATCGGCCTGGCCCTCGAGCACGATCGCTCGCTGGAACGCGTGCCTGACGCGGGCGCCGAGCCATCTGCCGAAACGCTATGACGCGCCTCGTGTGGCGCGGCTGGCGTCTTCTCCTCGCCACCGCGTCGCTCGTGTTCTTGAGTGCTTCCGGCGCGCACGCGCAGGACCTTCCACGCGGCGTCATCATCGACGATGTGAAGTGCGTGGACGATGCGACGCAAAGCTACGCGCTGTACCTGCCTTCCGCCTATTCGGGCGACCGCACGTGGAGCCTGCTCGTCGGGTTTCACCCCGGTGCGCGCGGGCGGGCGATGGTCGAGAAATACCAGGCCGCTGCCGAGCAATACGGCTACGTCGTCGCGGGATCGAACACGTCGAGGAATGGTCCGTGGGCGGTGTCGGCGGCAGCCGTGCGGGCGATGTTTCCCGACCTGGGACGCCGCTTTTCGATCGATGCGCAGCGCGTCTACCTGACCGGCATGTCGGGCGGCGCACGCGTCGCGATGCAAATGGCGCTCGCCAACAACAACATCGCCGGCGTCATTGCCTCGAGCGCAGGGTACCCGGACAATCAGCCGCGCAAGACCGTGCCGTTTGCCGTGTTTGGCACCGCCGGGACCGAAGATTTCAATTACGTGGAGATGCGCCTGCTCGATCGCAAGCTCACGTCGCCGCATTACCTCGCGGTGTTCAACGGCGGACATACGCTGCCGCCCGACAGCGTCGCGCTCGAGGCGGTCGAGTGGATGGAACTGCAAGCCATGAAATCAGGGCGACGCGCCCGCGATGAGACGCTGGTCGACCGTCTCCTCGACAAACGCCGACGACAGGTTGCGGCATCGCTCACTCCGTCCGGCACCGTGGCGTTGCTCGAGGCACTCGTGACCGACTTCAAAGGCGTGCGCGACGTGTCAGCCGAGGAGAACCGCCTCAAGGATTTGTCGAACCAGCCTGACGTCAAAAAGGCGCTCAAACGGGCGCGAGCGGACGATGACTCTGAAGCGCGGCTCGTCGGCGACATGTACGAACTGGAAGCTGGCCTGAGCGACGACACGCGCCGCGGCGCAGCGCTGATTGCCCTTCGCGATCGCCTGTCGCACCTGGCAAGCAAGGCGAACGGTCCCGACGAAACGCCCGAACGAAGCCAGGCCCGGCGCGTGCTGCGGTCGATCACCGTGGGCGCCTCTGGCCGGGTGCAGGATCCCGAATACCTGAAACTCCTCGAACAATACCGGCTCTCTGGCCGCTGACAGGAGGCCGCCACATGCGACGCTGGCTCGAGTCGCTCACCCAGGATCTTGGCTACGCAGTCCGCTCGTTCCGCCGCAGCCCCGTATTCATGCTGGTGGCGCTGCTCTCATTGACGCTCGGGATCGGCGCGACATCGGCAATCTTCAGCGTGATCTACGGCGTTCTCATCGCACCCTATCCCTACGCCAAGCCTGACGAGATCTGGGCGCCGCAGGTGCGCGCGCTCGACGGTCGCGGCGGCCATGCCTACACCCCCGAGGAGCTTCGATCGCTCGCCGAAGTGCCGGCGTTCGCTGACGTGATGGCCACGTCGATGGAATCCGTTCTCATGACCGGCGATTTCGCGCCGGAGAGCTTCAACGGCGTCCTGCTGACCGGCAACGCATTCACCTTCCTTGGCGTGCCACCCGTCGTCGGCCGGACGATCCAGCCGACCGACATTCGCGCCGATGGCCAGGCGGAACCGGTTGTCGTCCTGAGTCAGCGGCTGTGGTTGCGATTGTTCGATGGAGACCCGTCAGCACTCGGCAAAACGCTGCGTCTCAACGGGCGGCCGCACACGATCATCGGCGTGATGCCGCCACGTTTCGGGTGGTACGGCAACAACGGGTTCTGGCTGCCGCTCGCGCCCGCACGCACCGACGTGCAGTGGGTGAATCCGATCGTGCGGCTCAAGCCCGGCGTATCGAACACCGTCGCGGAGGAGCAACTCAACGCCTTGAACCAGCGACTCGCCGCCGAGAAGCCGGCGACGTTTCCCGCACACGGCTTCACCACGCGCCTGGCGAACTATCTGGACGTGACGGTCGCAAGCGGGGAGATGCAGACGAGCCTCCGGCTGCTCCTTGGCGCCGTCGCATTTCTTCTGTTGATTGCGTGCGCGAATGTCGCGAACCTGCAGCTGGCGCGCGGCACGGCGCGTGCGCGCGAGATGGCGGTGCGGATGTCGATTGGCGCGGGCCGTCACCGTCTGCTTCGGCAGCTTCTCACCGAGAGCCTTTTGCTTTCGATTGCTGGCGGCGTCCTGGGCGTCCTCTTCGCCTTCGTTGCCATCCGTTCCATCGTCGCACTGATGCCCGAGTTCTATGTGCCGAACGAATCGCGGGTGACCATCAACATACCTGTCCTGTTGTTCTCATTTGCAGTCGCAGTGCTCACGGGCATCCTGTTCGGCCTGGTGCCGGCACTGCAGACATCAAAGGCGGACGTGGCCGATGCGTTGAGGGCGGGCCGCAGCACCGGTGCCGGCGCGCACGGCAGTCATACGCGGAACCTGCTGGTCGTCATCGAGGTGGCGCTCTCAGTCGTGCTCCTCGTGAGCGCGGGGCTGACCGTGCGCACCTTCGTCGCCCTGCAAAACGTCGACGCGGGCATCAACGCCGATCGCGTGCTGATCGTCGGCGTTCCCTTGCCTCCAGCCAAGTACACAACGAGGGAGCAGCGCAATCGATTCGCGGAAGAACTGCTGGAACGCGTCGCCGCGCTGCCCGGCGTCGAGGCGGCGACAATCGGACTGCCACTTGGCGGTCCTCAATCACCGTTCGCAATCGCGGGTCGAGGCACGGACGAATCGAGACGAATCGGGATCAACCTGGCGACAGCGGATCATCTTCGCACGTTCGGGATTCCGCTGCGCGCGGGACGCATGTTCGATGCGGCCGAAGTACGGCGTGGCGATCGCGTTGCAGTAATTAACGAAGCCGCAGTGAAGCTGTGGGCTGCCGGCGAGAATCCGATTGGGGCACGCGTGCGCCTGGGCATCCTCGAGCGTCCGCCGGCGCCGGTTCTTATCGATACGAATCAATCGCCCGAGGTCACGATTATCGGCGTCATTGCCAACACCCGGAACGCCGGGTACCGCGCGGAGCCGGCGCCAGCGCTCATCATGCCGTATTCGATTGCCGCGGCCCCTCAGCGTACGCTCGCGGTGCGGACGGCCGGCGATCCCAACCTCGTGCTCAATCCGGTTCGCGCGCAGGTCCGGGACATGGACGCGGAGCAGCCGCTCGGGCGTCCGATCACGATGAGCGAAGTCCTCGGCGAGGAGATGATCCAGCCGCGTTTCACGATGGCACTGTTCAGCGTGTTTGCGGCGCTCGGTCTCGCACTGGCCGCCGCCGGGATCTACAGCGTGCTGTCGTTCCACGTCACCCGCCGCACGCACGAACTTGGCGTGCGCATGGCGCTCGGGGCTCCTCGACGCCACGTGCTCGGCTTGATGCTGACGATGGGAGGACGGCTCGTGGTGGTGGGGACGGCGATCGGCATTGCGGCAAGCCTGGCGTCGACGCGGTTGCTGCGCAGCCAGCTGTTCGGCGTGCAGCCTGCCGATCCGATCTCCTACGTCGCAGTCGCCATGCTGCTCGGCCTCGTGGCCCTGGTCGCCTGTTACATTCCGGCGCGGCGCGCGGCTGGAGTCGACCCGATGATCGCGCTCCGTCAGGAGTGACGAACCTGCTTCCGCCGGTGTGAGTTGGCGTGCGCGCCGGCGTCCCAGAGTTTGAGGCCACCGAGGATCGCGTGCTGGTTGGTCCCCACGCGAATCCCCGGCGGCAGTTTCTTCAGCTTCCGCGCCTGCCCGCCTCCGAGCACGACATAGTCTGCCTGTAACCCGCTCGCGAGCAGGGCCACCACGTTGCGCACGTGGCGGGTCCACTTCCTGCGTCCCATGCGATCGAGGCCGCGTTGTCCGAGGTAGTCCTCGTAGCTCTTGCCGCGGCGATACGGCAAGTGCGCCAGTTCGAGCGGCATCAGCACGCCGTCCGCAATCAAGGCAGAACCGAGGCCGGTGCCCAGGCCGAGAAACAACATCCGTCCACCTTCGTAGGCGCCGAGCGCCTGCATGGCTGCGTCGTTGATGATCTTCACCGGCTTGCCGAAGGCCTTCTCGTAATTGAAGCGCATCCAGCCGCCACTCAGGTTGTGCGGTTCGTGCGCGGGCCTGCCGTTCTTGACGGAACCCGGAATGCCGATTGAGACCGCGTCGTACTTCCAGCCGTTGATGGCTTTGAGCACCGCGGCGGCCATTCGCGCGGCGGTCATCTTTTTGCCGGAGGGAATCTTCACTAGCGCCTTCCGGCCCATGCTGACCTTCACGTTGTTCCCGCCGACATCGATGACGAGGACGTTTCTCATGGCGCTCTCTTCAGTTCATTCCGGAGTGTTCCAGCCGCCAACGTCGGCCACGAGCCGATCGGCCTGTGGCGGTCCCCATGATCCGGGCTCGTACTCGAACATCGGGCCGGGATTTTGAATGAGCGGATCCACGATCGACCACGCCGCCTCGACGACATCCTGGCGGGCGAACAGCGTCGCGTCTCCCGAAATCGCGTCTCCGAGCAGACGCTCGTAGTCGCCCAGCCGGGTCTCGACTGGTTGTTCCACAACCGAGAGTTCGACGGGACGGCCGCCCATGCCCTCACCCGGCCGCTTCGCGCGCGCACCGAGGCCGATGGTGACCTGCGGCGCCAGGCGGAAACGAACGTAATTGCCAATCGACGGTGTCGCCTCCGTGAACACGACCTGCGGCGGCAGCTTGAACTCGACAAACACTTCGGTGGTCGTCGTCTTGAGAGACTTGCCGGTACGCACGAAAAACGGAACGCCGTCCCACCGCCACGAGTCGATGTTCAAGCGCAGCGCGGCGTAAGTGGCAACAGGCGAATCCCTGGCCACGCCCGGCTCGTCGCGGTATCCACGGAATTGGCCGCGGATGATGTTTTCCGGACTCATGCGGCGGACGGTGCGCAGCACCTTCGCCTGTTCGTCCCGGATTGCCTCTGCGTACGTTGACGACGGTGCCTCCATCGCGAGGTAGCTCACGAGCTGGAGCAGATGGTTCTGGATGACGTCGCGAATGATCCCGGTCTCTTCGTAGAACTTGCCGCGTCCCTTCACTCCGAAGCTCTCGGCCATCGTGATCTGCACGTTCTCCACGTAGTTCCGGTTCCAGATCGGCTCGAGGAACGCGTTGGCGAAGCGGAAGTAGAGAATGTTTTGCACCGCTTCTTTGCCGAGATAGTGATCGATGCGGAAGATGGAGTCCTCCTCGAAGACCCCGCTGAGCACACGATTCAGCTCGCGGGCTGACGCGAGATCGCGTCCGAACGGTTTCTCGACGACGACGCGCGCGTGCTGGGTGGTCTTCGCGTCCGCGAGTTGTCCGACCACGGTCGGGAACATGCTCGGGGGAATGGCGAGATAGTGGATGGGACGCGACTGATGATCGAGTTCGGCCCTGAGCCGCGCGAAGGTCGCGGGGTCGTTATAGTCGCCGTCCACGTATCGCAGCTGCGCCGCGAGCTTGGGGAATGCCTGCCTGTCTTCGCCGCCGCCGTGCTCGATGACGGACGCCCTCGCCCGCTCCACCAGCTGCTCTTTCGTCCATGACGACTTGGCGACGCCGACCACGAGGAAGTCGAGCTTGTCGCGGCGCGCCATCGCTTGCAGCGCGGGAAAGATCTTTTTGTAGGCCAGGTCGCCAGTCGCACCGAAGAACACGAGAGCGTCAGAGCGCGGCTTCTTCATGGGCTATTTGACCGCGGCCTTCTCGACATGCCCGCCAAAGCCGAACCGCATCGCCGAGAGCACCTTGTTCTGGAACAAGTCCAGATCGCGCGACGCGAACCTTTCGAACAGCGATGCCGTGAGCACGTGGGCGGGCACGCCCTCATCGACGGCAGCGGCAATGGTCCAGCGTCCTTCTCCGGAATCCGAAACCTTGCCGCCAAACCTCTCCAGGCCCGGATCGGACGCGAGGGCCTGGGCCGTCAGGTCGAGAAGCCACGAGCTCACCACGCTGCCGCGTCGCCACAGTTCGGTGACGTCGGCAAGGTTGAAGTCGTACTGATAGTGCTCGGGATTGCGCAGCGGCGTCGTCTCGGCATCTTTCTCGTGCGAGCGTTTGCCGATGTTGGCGTTCTTCAGGATGTTCAAGCCTTCCGCATAGGCTGCCATCAGGCCGTACTCGATCCCGTTGTGGACCATCTTGACGAAATGGCCGGCGCCTGACGGGCCGCAGTGGAGATAGCCATGGTCGGCGGTTCCGCCAAGCGTTTCGCGTCCTGGTGTCCTCGGTATCTGGCCCGGCCCGGGGGAGAGCGTCTTGAAAATCGGATCGAGGCGCTTCACAACAGGCCCCTCGCCACCGATCATCAGGCAGTAGCCGCGCTCCAGGCCCCACACGCCGCCACTGGTGCCCATGTCGACGTAGTGGATCCCTTTTTGCTGGAGCCGTTTCGCGCGCGCGATGTCGTCGTGGTAGTGCGAGTTCCCACCATCGATGAGCACGTCGTCCCGGTCCAGGTGCGGAACCAGCTTGTCGATGATGCCGTCAACGATCGCGGCCGGCACCATCAGGCAGATCGCGCGCGGCTTTTTCAGCTTGCTCGCGAACTCCTCGAGAGAGGACGATCCGGCCGCGCCCTCTTTGACCAGCCCCGCCACGGCGTCCACCGACACGTCCTGCACGACACACTCGTGCCCGCCGCGCATCAGCCGGCGCACCATGTTCGCGCCCATCCGTCCGAGTCCCACCATTCCAAGTTGCATTACCCTCTCCTCTTTTTGGCGCTCGGGCCGCGGCTTGGCCGCGGTTCCCGTGCCCGCTACCTCACGGCAGTGCCTTTTCGATCGCCGTGCGAATCGCACGGAGGCCGGCAGCGACGTCTGAATTCAGATGAACGCGAAGCGCGCGCCGTCCGCGATCGGCCAGGACCTGGAAATCGCCTCTGGCCTGTGCCGCTTTGACGACGCCAAATGTGTACGACTGGCCGGGCACCGGCAAATCGCGAGCATCGTCGCAGGTGACCTGGAGGAACACCCCGGTGTTGGGGCCTCCCTTGTAGCCCTGGCCGGTGGAATGCAGGAATCGCGGGCCAAAGCCGAGACACGTGGCGACGTGCTTTCGGTCGCGAACGCGATGGCGCACGCTCTGAAGTGCGTCTTCGTGTTCGGCATTCATCTCGATATAGCCAAGCAGCGCGAAGTAGTCGCCGCCGCGGAGTCGATCGACGTGCCCTTTCAAATACGCAGCGAGTGATGGCGTCGCGCCCGCCTTGCGGAGGGCGTCGGTGTTCTGCGCGTCGGCAAAGAGCTTGACGCCCTCGGCTTCGAAGAACGGCACTTCGGCCGGAAGTTTCCCGGTTTTCTCGTACTCGCTCGTCAGCGACTTGGTGGCGATCTTGCTCGCCTCCACATCGGGCTGGTTGAACGGATTGATCGCCAGGACGGCGCCCACGACGGCGGTCGCGATCTCCCAGCGGACGAACTCCTCGCCCAGGTCGTACTTCGTGGCCACGCGGATCGTGACCACTGGCTTGCCGGCTTTCTCGAGCGCGGCAACCGCGGCATCCTGGGCGGCGTCGGGCGCCTCGTCGAGCCGAAGGTAGGCGAACACGCGATCGTCGCCATACGCCGACGGCGGCCCGGGCGCCTCGCGATCGACCGGAATGATTCCCTTCCCTTCCTTGCCGGTTGACTCGGCAATGAGTTGCTCGAGCCAGGCGCCAAGATCGCAAATTCCGGGAGACGCGATGAGCGTCAGCTTGTCCATTCCGCGGCTTGCCGACACTCCGAGGATGGTGCCCAGCACGAGCGCCGGGTTCTCGTCGGCTGGCACACCGGGCGCGCACGCGTTGAGCATCCGGGCGGCTTCGTCCAGGAGACGCTCGACATCGAGCCCCATCACCGCGGCGGGGATCATGCCGAAATTGGAAAGCGCCGAATAGCGGCCGCCGATGCTCTTCACGCCAGGAAACACCTGACGGAAACCGGCAGCGCGGGCTTCCTTCTCGAGGCTCGAGTCCGCGTCGGTGATGGCAACGAAGCGTTTCGGCGCCTTCGCGTCTCCGACCGTCTTCTTCACGCGATCGAAAAAATGCGCCTTGAAGATGTTGGGCTCGAGGGTCGAGCCGGATTTGCTCGAAACGATGAAGAGGGTTCGCGCAAGATCCACCTTTGACTCGGCAGTGCGGACCTGCGCCGGATCGGTGGAGTCCAGCACGAACAGCTCCGGCGATCCCGGGACGACACCAAACGTCTCCTTCCAGACTTCCGGGCACAGGCTCGAGCCGCCCATGCCGAGCAGCAGTGCATGCGCGAAACCCTCGCGGCGGACTTCCTTCTGAAAGTCGAGGAGCGGTGCCAGTGCCTCGAGTTGCTGTTCGGCAATCCGCAGCCATCCGATCCAGTTCGCCTCGTCCGCATTCGTCCACAATGATGCGTCGCCTGCGAAAAGGCGCCGGGTTCCTCCTTGTGCATCCCAAGCCTTGAGGCGCTCGGTCACTTCGGCCTGCAATGCCGGTGGAAGCGCGAAAGATTGCGCGTTGATCCGCGCCTTGTTGGACTCGCGACTGCGGCGTTCCACGGCTTTGAGCAGCTTCGCGAACGGCTCCTCGAATTTCTTGACACCGTCGGCGAGCAGATCGTCGGTCACCTTCTTCAGCGAAATCCCCACGCTCTCGAGATCTTCCAGCACCTGCATGGCTTCGGTGACGTCCTCTTCGAGGCTGGCGCGAGGACGGCCGTGATCGCGGAACGCGGTCAGCGTGTCAGGGGGAACCGTATCGACCGTATCCGGTCCAATCAGTTCCTCCACGTAGAGCACGTCGCGGTAGTGCGGGTTCTTGGTGCCGGTGCTCGCCCACAGCACGCGCTGCGTCTGGGCGCTCTTGTCACGCAACTTGTCCCATCGGGAACCGGAGAAGATCTTCTTGTAACTTTGGTACGCGAGCTTGGCATTGGCGATGGCGACTTTGCCAAGGAGTCCTTCGATCCGCGTCTTGTTGCGCTCGTCGGTTTTCAGTTTTGCTTCGAGGAGAGCATCGGCGGCGGTATCGATGCGACTGACGAAGAAACTCGCCACGCTTGCGACATGAGCGAGATTCTGACCCGCCGCGGCGCGCGTCTCCAGTCCCTCGATATACGCCTGAGCCACGCCCTCGTAGGCATCGCGGGCAAATAGCAGCGTGACGTTGACGTTGATTCCTTCGCTGATGAGCGTCTTGATCGCGGGCAGACCGGCAGGCGTGGCCGGCACCTTGATCATGACGTTCGGCCGCGCGACGTTCTTCCAGAGATGCCGTGCCTCGGCGAGCGTCCCTTCGGTATCGTTCGCGAGATCCGGCGAGACCTCGAGACTTACGTATCCATCGCGCGAGCCGGTGCGGTCGTAGACAGGACGGAGCACATCGGCCGCGTCCTGGATGTCTTTGATGGCGAGCCGCTCGTAGGCCCTCTTCGCGCCCAGTCCGGGATCTTCCCTGGAAATCTCGTCGATCGCCGACGCGTAGTCGTTGCTGCCGTCGATCGCCTTCTCGAAAATCGCGGGATTCGAGGTCACGCCGCCGAGGCCGTCCTCGTCCACCAGGCGTTTCAGCTCGCCGCTGGCAATCAGGCTGCGCCGGATGTAATCCAGCCACACCGACTGCCCGTAATGTTTGAGCGCAGCGACCGGGTTCACGACGACCGAGGCAGTGACCCTTTCATCGCTCATGACGGTCCTCCTCAAATCCGGCAGTCATTCTGCATTGCGACATTCGTGCCTGTCTACGCTTCTGCACAGTCGCAGTACAACCGACGGAGATCGACGATCTCCCACGGCCCGCCGTGGGCCGCTCTGCACAACCGGAGCTAGTCTGTCACCGTACCGGGTCGCGAGCCGCTACTGCTTTCTCTGCTTGTCGACGTAGACGTCGATGGCTTCATATCGTGGCCGGTTCGAATCTGGCGCCACGCGAATCGTCTCGTCGAGGTGCAGGATGCGAGGGTCCTTCGGCTCGTACCGCGGCCACGCCGGAAGCCCCGCGCCATTGGGATCGCCCGTCCGCGCGAAGTTGGCCCAGTATGCCGTCATGGCATCCGACAACTTGCGATCGCTCGGCTCCCACGCCACGTTCTTGATTGAATCGAGCGCACCGAAGACATACTCGATTTCCCCGGCGTGCCGTGCGCCAATGTCGCGCGACGTCGCGCTCACGCCATTGACGTTTGCGTCGGGCGCTACGGGAATCTTGCGGTCGAACGAGTAGCGATACACCGGCGCGCCTCCCGTCCCGGCGTGCATCTCGATCCATTTCCACGTGGCCTGGCCGATGAACGTGTCGCTTCCCAGCGCGGCAGCGGATTCCAGCGCCTCGGCGTCGTTGGCCGCCGGATAGACCTTCAGGATCGCGTCGGCCTGTTCTGCAAAGCGCTTGCGCACGTCGGCGCTGAAGCTCTGCGCGGTTGGCTTCCGCTTGGCGAGGACGATGCCTGCGCGGACTTCGTCCGCATTCCAGCCGGCCAGCAGCGGCACGTGAGCCTGTTTGCCGGCGGCATACGTCGCGTAGACGTCCTCTGTGAGCACGTAGCCATCGAGATTTGGTGCGAACCAGGGTTGGATTGGCAGCGCGGCCTTGAGCAGTTCCTCGCTCGACTTCGCCCGGAGCGCTGCGAGAGACTCGGCCCCGATCTTGGTGGCGAACTTCATTCCCTGCTGTTCGGTGGTCGAGAGCGACTGCAGCGCCAGAGTGCCACTTCCCGCGGTGAAGTACGCGCCGCTCTCGCCAATCGCTTTGTGAAAAAGACCCCTGGCGACCGGAGAGGCCATGAGCGCGCTCACCGAAAAGGAACCGGCGGATTCGCCGAAGATGGTCACGTTGCCGGGATCGCCGCCAAACGCCGCGATGTTGTCCTTCACCCAGCGCAGCGCGGCGACCTGGTCCATCAAGCCGTAATTCCCGGAGGCATTGCGCCCCGACTCACGCGTGAGCTCCGGGTGCGCCATGAAACCAAACACGCCAAGCCGATAATTGAAGGTGACGAGCACGACGCCTTTTTTCGCGAAGGCCTCGCCATCGTGACGCGGCTCAGGTCCGGCGCCCGCCTGGAATCCCCCGCCGTGAATCCACACCATCACCGGCAGCCGTTCGTCCGCCGTGCTCGCCGGAGTCCAGATGTTCAGGTTCAGGCAGTCTTCGCTTGCCGGACGAGAGAACTTGATGTCGCCGAAAATCGGTCCCTGCACGCAGTGCGCTCCGATGTCAGTGGCATCGCGAACGCCGTCCCATGGCGCCACCGGTCGCGGGTCTTTCCAGCGCAACTCGCCCACCGGCGCGGCCGCGTACGGGATGCCCTTAAAGATACGGATCTTGCCGTCCTCCGTCGCCGTGCCTCTGACCGTTCCAGTGGTCGTCTTCACCTGCGCGTTCGCCACATCGCTCCAACCGAGAGCCGCCATCAGCATGATGATCACTGCTCGGAATATTGGTCGCATCACAGTCCTCTCATTCCGTGGGTGGCGCGATCATGTCCGAGTGATATCGGGTCGTCAACTTACCGCGAGGACGGGAACCGTGCTTCGATTGACCTCGCGCCAGTGGATATGCACGCGCTGAGAATCTTTCTGATCGCCATCGGCGTGGCCGTGGTTGCTGGTGTTCGAGTCGCCGCGCAGAGTCGAACGTTGGTGATCACCCGCGTCAACGTCGTGGAGGTCGTGGCCGGCCAGATCCCGCCCAACAGCAGCGTCACGATCTCGGGACAGACCGGAGTAGAATCCGCCGCATGACTTTCACTCGACGCTCGTTTCTCTGGACGATCGGGACCACGCTGTCCGTTGCCCGCCCGTCGGTCGCGCGCACGTTTTCTCTTGCGGCGTCACCGCTGCCCCATCCACCCGGCGGGCGCCTCGGCCTGGAGCTCTACAGCGTTCGCAACGAGCTGAAAAAGGATCTTCCCGGCACGCTGAAGATGGTGCGCGACTGGGGATTCGAGGATGTGGAGCTGGCCGGATTTCCGCCGATGAAGCCAGAGGAAGCGGCAGCCGCGCTGAAGACCGCGGGACTTCGAACGGTCAGCATGTTCGTCGACTACGATCGGTTCCGCGACGACTTCGCCGCGGTCGTCAGCGACGCGCGGACGCTTGGCGTCGGGTATCTGATCTGCGGCTGGATTCCGCACGAGAAGATGTTGACGCGTGAAGACGTGGATCGCGCGATCTCCAGCTTCAACAAGTGGGGCGCGGATGCCGCGCGCGAGAAGCTCCGCTTCGGGTATCACATCCACGGCTACGAGTTCGTCGAAAGCCCGGACGGCACACTGATGCACACGCTGTTCAACAAGACGGACCCGGACAACGTGGACTTCGAGATGGACGTGTTCTGGGTCGTTCGCGGCGGAGGAGATCCGGTCGCCCTGCTGCAGCAGTACGGCAACCGCGTCAGGCTCGTGCACCTGAAGGACATCAGCCGCGAGACGCCGACTGGCGTCACCACCGGTTCGGCGCCCGACGAGGCGAGCGTCACGCTCGGAACCGGCAAGATTGACATGGCCCCTGTACTGCGCGCTGCCGTCAATGCCAGGGTGAAGTGGTACTTCCTCGAAGACGAGCACCCCGAGGCGGTGAAGCAGATTCCGAAGAGTATCGAGTACTTGCGAAAGCTGAAGGTCTGACGCCGGGTCTAAAGACCCGGCCTACAACTACAACGAGCTATCAGAGCGAACCAGATTTCATCTCGCGCAACAGGAAGTCGCACGAGCGCACGGCCAGCGCCATGATCGTCAGCGTCGGGTTCTGGCAGGCGCTCGACGTGAAGCCGGCGCCGTCCATCACGAAGAGATTCTTGACGTCGTGCGTCTGCTGGAACTGGTTCAACACGGACGTTTTGGGATTCGTTCCCATGCGGGCGATCCCCACCTCGTGGATCCCCATTCCCGGCATGCGGTCGGGCACGCTCCACGGACGCACGTTGCGAGCGCCGGCTGCTTCCAGCATCTCGGCAGCCGATGTCGCCATGTCGGCAATCATCGCGCGCTCGTTTTCGCTCCACTGCATGTGAATGCGCAGCACCGGGATGCCGAACACGTCGACGACGTTGCGGTCGATTTCGACGAAGTTTTCCTTGCGCGGCAGGGCCTCGCCAAACCCGCCAAGGTTCATCGAGATGACGGGATCGAGCAGCGCCTTCTTGAACGCCTCGCCGAATCCGGGCGCGTTCCAGCTGAAGTCCGGGCCGCCCCATCCACCCTGGTATCCGTAGCCACGCAGGAACTTTTTGAACTTCGGACCGCGCTTCGCGTTCCGGAAACGAATGAGATAGATGCCATTTGGCCGCCGCGGTGCGCCAAGCGACGGCTTGGCCGGCAAATCGGGAAACTCTCCCTCGGCGCCGCCACCGTTCCACACGTGATCCTGGAGATACTGCCCCAGCACATCGCTCGAATTCGCGAGCCCATTCGCGAAGCGCTGCGTCGCGGAGTTGAAGAGGACGCGCACAGACTCGAGTGCCTGCGCGCACAGCACGACGACGCGGCCAAAGACTTCGTAAGGTTGACGGGTGCGTCGATCGATGTAGAGGACACCGCGTGCACGCGGCGCGTCGGGATCCATCAGCACTTTGTACACCATCGCGTCCGGAATATGCGTGCAGTTCCCGGTTGCCAGCGCATCCGCCATCGTCGTGAATGCGGAATTGAAGTACGACTTCGTGACGCACCCGCGCTCGCATGGACCGCAGTAGTGACAGGCGGCGCGTCCATTGATCGGACGCGTGAGATTGGCGGTGCGGCCGATCGTCACCGTGCGGCCGAACTTCTCCTTGACGCGGGTGCGCAGCCGGACCTCCGGACAGGTGAATGCCATCGGCGGCAGGAACTTGCCATCCGGTAGTTCGTACACGCCTTCCGCAAGGCCGCTGATCCCGACGTATTCTTCAACGATGTCGTAATACGGCGCGAGATCGTCGTAGCCAAGCGGCCAGTCCATACCGAAGCCATCCACCGAGGCCGCTTTGAAATCGAGATCGCTGAAGCGGTAACTCTGACGCGCCCACACGTTCGTGCGGCCGCCCATGATGCGCATCCGGCCCTGCCAGCTGAACGGCTTTCCTTCCGGCGTCGTGTAGGGCTCTTCGAGATCGTTGGCGAACCAATCGAGATTGTGCTCGGTGCACGCGTAGCACTCGCTCTGCCGCGGACGCGTCTTGCGCACGATTTCCGGCGCGCGATTGCGATACTTCAGATCGAAATCGGGCTTGTGCTCGCGGAAGTCGGTGGACGTGTGTTTACGTCCTGCATCGACCACGGCCACTTTCAAACCGGCTTCGCTCAGCCGCTTGGCCGCCCATCCACCGGATGCACCCGAACCAATCACGACGACGTCGAACTGCTTGCCAGCCTCAGTCTGCATGCGAAACAACCTGGAAGGGGCCAACCGTACCAGACCGGATCATCGTCGTCAACGGCGTTTGGCGCTGCGTGTTAGACTGCGCGATCAATGCGCGATGATCGAACCGATCTCAGCCGTCGCGAAGTGATGCAGCGGCTCGCGATGAGTCTCGGCGGAGTCCTGACGTTCCCGCTGGTCGCCTCCACGCATCCAATTCAGCAGCATTTCCACGACAGTGCCCGAGTCGGCGTCGCCGACACGAAGGCCAATGCGCCGGATTACACGCCGGAGTTCCTGGACGCGCACCAATTGGACACGCTTCAGATCCTGGCGGAGCGCATCGTCCCCGGATCGACGAAGGCGAACTCCAGCCAGTTCATCGATCAACTGCTGACCGTCGCCACCGTAGACGAGCAGCGAAGGTTCCTGCAGGCGCTCGGCGGGTTCGAGCAGCTTGCGATGGCGCGCCACCGCGTCTCATGGAAGCAGCTGAGCGAGCAGCAACAGAACGAGTTGCTGTCGGTCGCCTCCACTGAAAAGCCCGGCACGCCGGAACAACCGCGTGGGGCTGCACGCGGCGGCCCGCAGGTCACGATCCGCGATCATTTCGAGCATCTCAAGGGCTGGATCGCTGGCGCCTACTACTCGTCGGAAATCGGCATGCGCGAACTTGGGTGGACCGGGAACGTCGTCTTTCCGACGTTCCCTGGCTGCGATCACCCCGACGGCCATCGCTGACACGCGATCACGGCAGCGCGAACGCCACGTAACTGCCGCCTGACGGCGCATTCTTGCCGCCGCCCGCCGCAATCACCACGTACTGCTTGCCATTGACCTCGTACACCGCCGGCGTGGCATTTCCTGCCGCGGGCAGCGTCGTTTCCCACAGGATCTTGCCGGTGCGCGCGTCGAACGCGCGGAACTTCTTGTCGTAGTTGGTTGCGCCAATGAACAGCAGGCCACTTGCCGTCACTACGGGGCCGCCGTAGTTTTCGCTGCCGGTGCCAGTGAGGCCCGATCCGGGAACCTCGCCGAGCGGTACCTGCCACGCGATCGCCGCGCGGTTCATGTCGATCGCGGTAAGCGTTCCCCACGGCGGCGTGATCGCGGGGAAGCCATCAGGGTCGGTGAACCGGATGTAGCCGTCGAGGGTGTATTTCACGTCGAAGGGCGTCGGCGTGTCCACGCGTACTTCAACGGACTTTCCGGTCAACACGTATTCAACGATGGCGCGGCGCACGGCGGAGTGCAGCTGGGTGTTGCCCGGCATACGGCCGGCGCCGTCGCGCACGACGCTCTGGACCTCGTCTATGTTCCGCCGCTTGCCCACGTCGACAAGCGATGGGAACTCAGGAGGATTGCCCTGCAAGTCCGGTCGATGGCACGACGCGCAATACCGCTCGTACAACGTCTTTCCTGTCGTCGGCTCGCCGTCGGGCATCTTGCGTTCGGTCAGCTTGACCTTCCAGGCCATCTCGTTGGCGTTCACGTACAAGAGGCCCGATTTCGGATCGAACGCGGTCCCACCCCACTCGCCTCCGCCGTCCATGCCCGGGAACAGGATCGTCCCCTGGGTGCTTGGCGGGTCGAACTCGCCGCCTTTCCGCAACTTCTGCCATTCCTCCCGCACCGCCTTCTCCGCTTCCGGCGTGCGCTTCGTGATCAGATCTTCGGTGAATCGCTGTCTTGTAAACGGCGGTGGCAGCGTCGGCAGCGCCTGCGTCGGAGAGAGCTTCTCGCCTTCGACGTCGGACGCGGGTGTGTGGAGTTGCTGCATTGGGAAGAGCGGCTGACCCGTATCGCGATCGAGCACGTAGAGCCGACCGTTCTTCGCGATCTGCGCAACGACATCGCGTTGCCGTCCTTCGTGGCGGATCGTGATCAACGAAGGCGCGGCGGGAAAGTCGCGATCCCACACGTCGTGCTTCACGGCCTGGAAATGCCAGACGCGTTCACCGGTCGACGCGCGCAGGGACAGCATGGTGTTCGCAAACAGGTTGTCCCCGTGCCGATTCGCGCCGTAGAAATCGTAGGCGGCGGAACCGGTCGAGGCATAGACGAAGCCGCGTCCCTCGTCGAGTGCAATTCCGGACCACGCATTCGCACCGCCGCTGAACATCCAGGCGTCCGAGGGCCACGTGTCGTAACCGAACTCTCCTGGATGCGGGATGGTGTGGAACGCCCACTTCTGTCGTCCCGTGTTGATGTCAAAGGCGCGGATATCGCCGGGGGCCGACGGGAGGCCTTCGGGGACGATGGAGCCGAGGATGAGCAGATCGCGGTAGAACACACCGGGCGTGTTGACGCCGACGCTCAGCGTCCGCGGATCGCGTCCTTCGAATCCCTCGCGTAAGTCGATCCGGCCGTCCTGTCCAAACGACGGCAATGGCTTTCCGGTCATTGCGTTGAGCGCATACAGCCAGTGGCGCGAGGCGAAGTAGATGCGCCGATCTTCGCCGCGCTCCCAGTACATAAGCCCGCGAATGCGCGTGCGCGTCGTCGGCTTCCTGTCCTGGTTGGGATCGAAGCTCCAGAGCTCGGCGCCCGTGGCGGCGTTCAGCGCGAAGACGCGCAGCTTCGGCGAGGTGGCATACAGCACACCGTGCGCGACGACCGGCTGGCATTGCATCTCGGAGTCGTGGAACGCGTCCTTGGTGTCGTACGTCCACGCGACCTTCAGGTTGGCGACGTTCGCCGGCGTGATCTGCGTCAGCGTCGAGTACCGCGTGAGGTCGGGGCCGCCACCGTAGTGGGGCCAGTCCGGCGCGGCGATGACAGTGAAGAGGAATGGCAGGAGCAGCAGAGGAACTCGCATCGTGACCATCCTTCTATACCGTTCGTGGGAGCCTCGCAAGCGGTGCCGTGCGGTTCATCGCTATACTGGCTGCCTGGCACGGGTCGGGACTCAGGCGGTGCGTCACGTTAGCTCGACATGGAGCAACTTCCCAGTCACCAGGTGATCGGCACACGCGTCGGCCATCTGCCGACACACGACATGGTGGATCTCTGGGTGGCGGTCAGCTCCGGGATCGTCAAGTACGGGTTCGCGATCGAGTACCGCGACCTCGACCCGCCAAAGACCGGCATCTTCGATGGATTGCGTATCGTCATCGACCCTGACGTCGGCTTCGAGATGCAATGTTTCCTGCTGCTGCACCTGTTCGGACACTCGGTGCAGTGGGTCGCGCCCTCAATCGAGCACAAGCTGGTCGACCTGCAGAACACACAAGACCGGGGGCGATTCATGCGGGTGCTGCATGACTACGAATTCGAGGCCGCAGGGTTCGGGCTACAGTTATTGCACGAGCGTGGCGTGCGGCACCAGGATCAGTGGTACAGCGACTTCGTGCACACGGACTGGAAATACGTCGAACGGTTTTACGAGACCGACCAGCTGCCACCGTGGGAGGAGTGCGTCATGAGCGGGTGCCCGCTGATTGAAGCGCAAACCATTCCCCCGCTGAAGCATCGGCAGGTGGCGGTGCGATTTGCGTTTTGAGCGCAGGAGTCATCGATGACTGCGGATACCGGCACGGGGACAGCTGTCGCGTATTCGATCGCGCCCATGCTGTCGGTTCGCAATGGCGCGCGCGCGGTGACGTTTTACATCGCGGCATTCGGTGCGACCGAGGTGTACCGCGTCGAGGCTCCGGACGGCGCGGTCGTTTCACGCCTGTCCGTGAACGGCGCGGAGTTCTGGGTCAGCGACGAGTCACCCGGGCACGGCAACTTCAGCCCGGAGTCCCTGGGTGGCAGCACCGCCCGCATGATCCTGACCGTGCCGGATCCCGACGCCGCGTTTGCGAAGGCGCTGGCGGCCGGCGCGCGACCGGTTGTCGCGGTGGAGAACGCGTACGGATGGCGCGTCGGACGCGTCGTGGACCCATTCGGTCATCACTGGGAAATTGGACGCCCGCTGACAGCAGCGCACTGAACCCCTTCCCAAAGGAGCGCCATGGCCATGACACGCAAGGGGAAGCCAGCGACGATCGATGAGTACCTCGCAGGCCTGAGTGATGACAAGCGAGCCGCGCTCGAGAAACTCCGCAACACCATCCGACGCGCGGCGCCGAAAGCGGAGGAGTGCATCAGCTACTCGCTCCCCGCATTCCGTCTGAATGGCCTGCTCGTCGGCTTTGGCGCAACCGCGAACCACTGCGCGTTCTATCCGATGAGTGGCACGACCGTCGAGGCCCACGAGAAGGATCTCGAGGGCTATGACACGAGCAAGGGCACGATCCGCTTTCAACCGGACAAGCCCTTGCCCGCCGCGCTCGTGCGAAAGCTGGTGAAGGCAAGAATCGCGGAAAACAGCGGGTGATGGCGGACCTGAAGGTCCGCCATACACCAGCGGCGCCTCTGAAGAGGCGCCCTACATTAGCTACCTACTCGCTGCGCAAGACGACGGCGGGTTGCATTCCGACGGCGACCCTGGCCGGCACGAGACAGGCGATGAGCGCGACCGCCAGCAGCAGGACGGTAACGGCAACAAACGTAAACGGATCGGCCGCCCCCACGCCAAACAAGAGGCTCGACATCAGGCGCGTGACGGCAAGCGCCATCAGCAGACCGGCGACGAGGCCGCTGGCGACAACCGTCATGCCTTGACCGACGACCAGCCGGAGCACGTCGCCGGGACCGCCGCCGAGCGCGAGCCGGATGCTGATGTCCTTCGCGTTCTGCTTGACGTAGTACGCCATCACGCCGTAGACGCCGATGACGGAGAGGAGCAGCGCCACGATCGCCACACCCGTGACGAGGCGCGAGAGCGATCGCGGCCGTTGCAGCGACGCCGCGACGAGATCGTCGAACGTTGCCAGGCGCGAGAACGGCAGATTGGGATCGAGTTCGCGCACGACTTGCCGCACTGCTGGAAGAACCGAGCCGGCATCGGTGTGCGTCCGGACCAGCAGATACCGGTCGCGTATCGTTGCACCTTCACTGGGACGCGCCCCACGCGCGGGGATTGGCCAGTAGACGCTTCCCTGATCGGGCTGGTCGAGGCCGGCGTATTTCACGTCGCTGACCACTCCAATGACCGTCGTCCACGGGCATTGCGTGCATCCGCCTTCCTTGAGACGCTTGCCGACCGCGCTCTCGTTTGGAAAGAAGCGCTTCGCCCACGCACGATCGACCATGACCACCTGGATGTTCTCGGTGAGGCCGTCATGCTCGTCGAACCGGCGTCCTTGCAACAGGTTGAGACCGAGCAGGTCGAAGTAATCCGGCGTGACGGCAACCCATGGCGTCACCGGTTGGGGCTGACCAGGGCCCGTTGGAAAATCCTCCAAGGCGAAGTTGTTGAAGTTGCCCACGTCGTCTGGCGGGCGGCCGTCGGCAAACGCGACGGCTGACACGCCGGGCAGGGCTTCGACGCGCCGCTGGAGCTCGTCCCAGAAGAGGGCAACCTGTCCCGGCTCTCGATACTGCGCCTGCGGAAGCAGGATCGATCCCGAGAGCACGTTGTGCGTGTCGAATCCAAGGTCCACGCGCGCCAGCTGGTTCAGACTACCGAGAAGGAGTCCCGCAACAATAAGAAGCGGCGTCGCGATGGCAAATTGCGTCGCGACAAGCACCCGGCGCAGCCGGCGCGCTGCGACGCTGCCCGTCGACCTGCCGCTGGATCGCAACGATTCGTCCATTGGACCGCCCGTGCCGTGCACCGCGGGGATGAGCCCAAAGAGCAATGCGCTTCCTGCCGCGAGCGCCAGCACGAGCCAGATTGCGGTGGCATCGAAGGCGATCTCCTGCGTCCGGGGAAAGTACCCGGTCCCGAGATCGCGCAGCAGCCTGATCCCGATCCATGCAAGCGCGGCCCCCACGATCGCCGCGCCGATCGCAAGCAGCGCACTCTCCGACAGCAGGTGCCGCACGACCCGTCCGCGTGAGGCGCCCAGCGCTGCACGCACGGCCAGTTCGCGCCGGCGGCTCGTCACGCGCGCAATGAGCAGGTTCGACGCGTTTGCGCACGCGATGAGCCACACGAGCGCGACCGCGCCAAGCGCGAGGCCGGCGATTGTCCGCACGTCGCCAACGACGTGCGCCTTCAAATCCATCATGCTCCACGTCGCCTTCTCGTCCTGGTAGGACGCCTTCCACACGGGAAACATGCGACGGTTGATCCCGCGCAATTCATCCGCGGCAACCGATCGTCTCGCGTCGTTCCGCAGGCGTGCGATCGTGGTGATGAGGAACGGTCCCTTGCGCCGCGGTGATGTCCACTGCGCGGCCAGGAAGAAGTCCTGTCGCTGTTCCAGCGGACCGACATCGGGAGGCAGCACGCCAACCAGCGTGTAATCGGAACCATCGAGCCGTATGGGTTTTCCAATCGCGTCCGGCCGTCCGCCAAGACGCTGCTGCCAGAAACCGTAGCTGGCAATGGCGACCTCGGGGCTGCCCGGCCGGCCATCGGTCTCAGTGAAGTCACGACCGAACAGCGGCCTGATGCCAAGCACCCCGAAGTACGTCCAAGACACGACGCGTCCCCTGAGCCGCTCGGCGACGGTGCCGTCGCTGAACGCGGCTTGCCGATCCGTGTAGCCGGCAATGCGTTCGAAGTGCGTTTGCTGCTCCTGCAGGGTGAGATAGTCAGCCACCGAGAATCGGAACCTGTTTGGTGGCGAGTCCGTGTAGATCCGCACGAGCCGGTCCGGATCAGAGTAAGGCAATGGCCGAAGCAGCGCGGCATTGATCGCGCTGAATATCACGGCGGTGGCGCCAATCCCCAGGCCCACCGTGGCGAGGATCGTGAGCGTCATGATGGGCACGCGAAGCAGGCTTCGGAAACAGATTCGAAGGTCCTGTGCAAGGTCGTCGACCATCAATCCTCGCTGCATGCGGTTCTCCTTCGCTTGATCCTGCTGCCGGCAGTACTCACGCGTCCGTTCGATGTCGCCAAATTGCCGCACCGCTTCGCGCCGTGCCTCGTCCAGCGATACGCCGCGTGCCCTCAACTCCTCCACTCGCATCTCGAGGTGAACGTTCAGCTCCTCGTCGACCTCCGCCCTGACGGTCTCAGGTCGACGGCGAAGAAACGAAAAGGGTCTGCGGCGCTGGTCCTGCTCGCGCATGGAGTGGTACTCAGCGGCCGCGAAGGAGCGCCTCTACGGCGCGCGAGTAGCGGCGCCAGTTCGCAGTCTCCTCGCGGAGCCGCGTGCGTCCCGCCACTGTGAGCGTGTAGTAGCGCGCGCGACGGTTGTTCTCGGACGGACGCCACTCGGCATCGATAAGCCCTTGCCGATCAAGCCGATGGAGGGCCTGGTAGAGCGCCGCGTCTTCGATCGCCAGGTCTCCACCGGTCCGCTCGTGGACCGCCGTGGCAATCCCGTAGCCGTGCATCGGGCCTGTGACCAGCGTCCGGAGGATCAGGAGGTCGAGCGTTCCCTGGACGAGCGGCAAGGGTGGCATGTCTTCCCCTTAGACGGTGTGGGGAAGACAACGGTTGGGTGGCCTGGCCGGATCAGCTTGGGTTGCGTGCAAGCTGACACGGCCTTGGCCTGGCTGCCTATCGCGTCACGCGCTCACAGTTGTTGCTTTTGGGGCCGCGAAGGGGTTTTCGTCGGCGCTTGGACCGTAGATCCACGGCACCGGTACTCCAACCTGTCTGAGGTAGACAGCGAGTTGCCCGCGGTGGTGATACCAATGGTTCAGCATAATCGAGCGGAACAGCGCGCCCACGGGAATTGCCATGACTTCGCGATCGCCATCCACGACTCGCCATGTTTTGGCCAGCCCGGCGTCATCCATCTTGCCGAGAATCTCACGGACCTTAGCGATGGTCTGATCAAGTGCGGGGATCAACTCCGCGGCGCTCGCCGGGATCGGGTGATCGAATTTCGGCGCGGGAAATGGCGACTGCCTCGACGCTTCGGCAATGGCACCGGGGACCATCGCGACGTGCAGCGCGAGCTGCCCGAGCGACATCGACCTATCATGCGGCTTCCACGTGAGACGATCCGCTGGCACGCGTTCCAGGACACGCCGCGTCGTCTGCACTTCCTGCTCGAACTCTTCCAGGAATTCCTTGATCGTTGCCATGGTGATTCTCCTCTTTCATCCAATCTTTCGCGGAGTCTCGGCATTCTTCCGGATACGCTCGAGGAGCGGCGCCCAACCATTTGCCATCCCTTGCCTGACGTCGTCGGGCACGAAACCAAACGCCGTGTGCCGGAAGCTGATGAGCGTGCCGCCACCGACCTCCTTCAAACGGTACTGCACGTTCGAGATGACGGCGGTGGACATGAACAATGGGCCGGTGATTTCGAGCAGCGTGGGTCGCTTGATCGCCTGCACGTGTCCCCAGAAGTGACCGTTGTCAGATCCCAGGTCGCGGAACCAGCGGCCACCCGGCCATGGTTCGATCTTCATCGGCAGAGGCGTGCCGTCGGGCGTTTCGTTCGCCGGCCCGATTTGCTCGAGGAGCGCGTTAAAGGTGGCATCCAGCGATGCGTTGACGTGGATCTCCTGCGTGAGATTCAGTGTGAGGTTCTCGAGAGCCGGAGCTGTCAGAGCCACTGTGTTTCTCCTTTATTAGTCCATCGTTCAACAATCCGGGTCAGTCCGTGTCCTTCCGTGGCCGCTCGGCCCGCTCCTTCACGCGCGTCAACTGGCGGTGCCAGTAGCGCTCGAACGTGCGCGTCCATTCGTGGACCGGCCTGATCGCCTCCACGTTGGTGCGATAGAACACCTGGCGTGCCTCTCGCCGCACGTGCACCAGGCCGACGTCGCGGAGCACCTTGAGGTGCTTGGAAACCGATGGCTGACCGAGGCCGAGCTCGGCAACGATCTCACCGACTGGCCGCTCGTGGGACGCAAGGTAGACGAGGATGTCACGGCGGCGGGACTCGGCGATCGCGTTGAAGACGTCGGACGTGGTCGCAGCACGAGGCACGAGGCCATTGTATTCCCATTACGGAATATGTCAAGCGTGGCGACGTGCGCGGCCCCGCGCGCGTTAGCCGGCAGCGCAGAGACAGACGTCGAAGTTTGTAGGGCGGGACTTCATACCGTGACGCGCTCGCGATAATCCGCGGCGCCCACTCAGGCGAGCACCGCTCCCTTCGGGACGCGGTCGCCGGCCTGCACGACGCGTGACCGTCCGTCGGCGCCGTTTCTGCGCAGGATCTCCTCGACGTAGCCCGACGACTTGAACGAGAGCGAGACCTGCTCGCGATTAAAATCCGATCCCGAAATGCAGCCCGAAGCCGACCGATGTCGTGTTCACACCGGCGGCGTCCTGCTTGAATCGGATGGGAACTACCCCTTCGACAAAGTACGTGACGAGGCCGACTGGATATCCGCGGTTCACGAGCGGCGTGAACCCCCAGGCTGATCCCCGTGCGTCAAATGCCATCCGAACCCCGGTCGCGAACGAGTGGGGCAGCTTACGAATGACACCGGGGTGGACCGTCAGAGACACGGATCGATTGCGCGTAATTGCGGGCACCAACTCGAGATCAAAGGCCCAGTCGGTCCCCGGTTTGATGCTGATCCCGGTCGGGAAACCAATCTCGAATTGATCGCTAATCGTCGACGTCGTTCCGCTCGCATGGCTCACCAGCGGGAATACCGTGCCGAAGTGCCCTCCCAGCCGGTCCTCGGCCGCGGCGATCGACGGAAGCGCCAGGATGATGGCGAGCGACATGAGCATCTTGCCAATCGGATTCATGATCAGTCTCCGGGCTGGGCGTTCACACACTTCAAGCGTTCGACACGGCAGCGACACCGGTTGCCGGTTCGATCTTCCTGACCGAGAAGCCAAACCTGTCGCAGCCTCGCTGGCGCGACCTGTTGGCTCGCCGTCATGTCCCACCGAAATGTGCGAAGCGGAATCGCCTTGACCCTAGCAGATCGGCGCCCGGCCAAGAATGGCACTTTGGTGGAAAAACCACCTTAGAGTCATTCTTTCCTGAAGGATGGACGAAAGGATATATCTCCCAGGCGATTGTCCGGAGGAGCGGGTCGTGGTAACGTCGTCGTAACTTTTGTACACTCCCCGCTGTATACGGGACACGCGCACATACAAAATGGATGATACCGGTCGCTTTCGCTTGCGCGTGCGTAGACCGAGCGTCGTTATCGGCCGAGTCGTGCGCGTCCGGTTGCGCGAAGGCGGAGGATGGCGCATACGCCTCACGGACACGGGCGGCGCACTGGCGGCTGCTGAAATCCGGCCGTCGCGTCCGCTGCCTCCCCCACGGCAAGGCACACGAATACTTCTCCGTGGCCGAATCTGCTACGACCCGGACCACAACTGGTACGTCGTCGATCCCGTCGATTCATGGCACGAAGCGCAGGAGTAACGTCCCCTGCGCCCGCGCCTTACGCTTGGTTCCGGCCTGATCGATTGAGCAGCTTACGTCTGCTTACGGCCCGGCGCGGTTGTCGCTCCCTCAGATTCGCGCCCTTGCCCGCGCGCCCGGCGCCGCGTAGCAATCGTCACATTGTTCTGCACGTCGCTGACGCTCGGTATCGCCCACGCAATTTCCCCTGCGTCTCGCTTGATCCGCTTGTGCGGGACGCTGCCGGTCAATATCGCTTTGCCGCCGTCGCAACGTACTTCGACGTCGTTCGTTCCGGGTAGCAGATCGAGCGCGTCCGCGATAAGGTCCTCGACTTCCTGGTCGTTGGTCGGCCCCAGCGGCTGGCCACGGCGCATGGCGATCGCGGCAACGAGCGTCTGCGCTGTGATCGCGCCAGTGCCAATGCCGAACCCCGTGAATGGCGTCATCCCGCTTCCAACGGCGCTCGGCCCTATCGGCGACAAGGGCGTGCCAAAGCCCGATCCAGGCGTCGGCGTCACACCAGCGCCGAATCCGTACGGGTCGGTCGGCGACGGGGTCGAAATCGGCGACACACCCGTCGCGAGTCCACCCCCGAATGGAGAACGGCTGCCTGGAGTTATGGGCGTCTGGGGAAAGCCGAACATAGGAAACGGAGTCGCGGGCCAGAACTGCGGCCCTGACCCGAAGAACGGTTCTGCCATGTCTATCTCCTTTGGTTTCGGTCGGCGTTGAACTTGAGGGCGGTTCGACCTGCGATTGACATCGACTGCCGACCGCAGGTCGTTGTCCGCTGCTTTCCGCTTACATCAGATAACCCGGCTGCGTTCCGAAAAACTGAGGCGAGATCCCCAACGGCGCGGATCCCAGAGCGCCCGCGCCGAGTCCCTGACTGAATGGGTTCTGCATCTGCAGGATTTGCTGCGGGACGAACTGGATCAACTGATGAAGCTGCGCAAGTTGCGCGGGAATCACCTGCACGAGCTGTTGCAACTGCTGGAGCTGCTGCTGCTGGACGTAACCCAGCTGCTGTAGTTGCTGCAGCTGCTGAGGCACGATCTGCAAAAGCTGCACGATGTGCTGCAGCGGCTGCCCCGGGCTGCCGGGAATGTTTGTAAAGGGTTGCCCAGAGAACTGCTGCGCGGCAAATGGATTAGCGCCCAGCCCCTGGACTCCTTGCGAAAGGCCCCAGGCACCTTGGGTCGGCACAGGATTCGTGAGCGGTGTTCCGAGTCCAAACGAACTTCCGATCATGTGACCTCCCTGACTGAAGAGCGTTCTTCAGTCGATGTGGTCGCCCGTGTTCCGCGGTCGCGTTGCACGACAGCGTAAGAGTTCAGATGCACGTTGTGCG
>JBKOZS010000128.1:0-7359 GCA_046726015.1 Acidobacteriota bacterium | reverse complement strand
TCGGCATGCCGCGCGTGCTCAACATGTACACGTACGCGCCCTTCTTCAGCGGCTATTTCGAGAGCCTGGGTGTGGCGAGCGAGAATCTCGTTTACTCCGATTACACCAGCGGCGAGATGTACCGCGAGGGGGCGACGCGCGGCGCCATCGATCCATGCTTCCCCGCAAAGATCGGGATCGCGCACGTCCACAACCTGGTCTACCGCAGGCACGCGAAGAAAGCGCTGCACTTCATCTTCTTCCCCATGGTCGACACGCTTCACACGTGCCTGACCCACCTGCAGGGGTCTTACGCCTGCCCCACTGTCACGGTCACACCGGACACGGCGAAAGCCGCGTTCACGAAGGAAGGAGACGTCTTCAAGCAGCACGGGATCGTGTATCTGAACCCGATGCTGAATTTCACGGAGCCACGATGGCTCGCGAAACAGATGTTCGACACCTGGGCCGGGCCGCTCGGGCTCTCCGAAGAGGAGAACGAGCGAGCCATCGCCGTCGCCTATCGCGAGCTCGATGCGTTCGAGCGCGACATTCAGCGGCGCGCGCGCGAGGTCCTCGATCAACTCGAGCGGGAGGATCGCGTCGGGATCGTCATGCTCGGACGGCCGTATCACCACGATCCGGGGCTGAATCACGAAATCCTGGACGAGTTCCAGAAGCTCGGCTATCCAGTGTTTTCACAGCACACGCTCCCCTTCGACGAGGATCTGCTCGAGCGGTTGTTCGGCGAGGAGGTGCGCGCCGGCGTAGTCCCCGACGCGCGGTCGATCAACGACGTCTGGAAGAACAGCTACTCCGCCAACACCAACCAGAAGGTCTGGGCCGCCAAGTTCACGGCGCGGCATCCCAATCTCGTGGCGCTCGAGATGTCCAGCTTCAAGTGCGGACACGACGCGCCGATCTACTCGGTGATCGAGTCGATTATCGAGCAATCGAAGACCCCCTACTTCTCCTTCAAGGACATCGACGAGAACAAGCCAACCGGATCCATCAAGATCCGCGTGGAAACCATTCACTATTTCCTGAAGCGTTACACGGAGGACCTCAAGCGCCGCAAATCGGTCGTCGTCGATCACGAGGCACATCTGGCCGCGTACGAGCGGCGCATCCGGGAGCAGCTGCTCCTGGAGCAGACCCTTGCGGAGCTGGCGCACAAGCAGCACGAACGCCCCCCTCGAGGCCGATTCCTTCCGGTGCTCGCCGGCCAGCAGCACGCGGATACCGGCGGTCAGCATGCGAGGGCGTGACCACCGCTGACGCGAGGTCTTGGCTCGGCTCTCTCGACGATACCGCCTGGCGCAACGGAGTGTCTATGGAAGCGGTTCACTCCCGAGATGACACAACGGTACCCACCTTCCGCCTGGACGTGCGGCTGCACTCGCGGTTGATGCAGCCGCAGGCGCCGCATCCCGTCGCGCCGACGGGCGGCGAGCCACAGAGGCTGCCCGAAGCTCCCTTCCCCCGCTATCCGGAGTTGCTGAACGACGATGGCGTCGATTATGCCGCGTTGGAGCAGGCCGGCGTCGAGGGCAGGCGAAAGTGGTCGCGCACGCAAATTGGCCGTGCCCTGCGGGGCTGGGCGGTTCCCTACCTGAAGTCGCGTGTGCTGCCTGGCGACTTTCATCCGATCGTCGCGTACCTGTTCACCGAGTGGAAGTGCAACATCGACTGCCACTACTGCTGGGCGTTCAACAACAACGTGAAGGGCATGACGGAAGATGTCGCTCGCCGCTCGATCGACTGGCTGCGAGATGCGACGACCTGCCGCGTGCTCGCGCTCATGGGCGGCGAAGTCCTGCTGCGGCCGCCATTCGCTCACAAGGTGATCGACTACGCTACCCAGAGAGGGTTCTGGATTTATCTGCCCACGAACGGGCGGCTGATGAAGCCGAGCGTGATCGACCGCGTCGCGGACGCAGGGGTTGCAACGGTCAACGTCGCGGTCGATGCCGTCGACGTCAAGCCGGGCCTGCCCAAGGCGCTGGCGCCCATCCGTGCCAACTTTGACTACCTGATTCGAAAGCAGTATCGCTACGGCTACACCGTATTTCTGAACATGTGTATCACGCGCGCGAACCTGGACGACATCCGGTGGCTCACGCAGTTCGCGCACGACCACGGCATCGCGACCGACTACCACATCGTCGAGTCGCCGATGACGGAACAAACGCACTACAAGCACCTGGACGACAACGGTCTGTTCATCCGCCCCGAGGATCGCCCCACCGTTGGCGGCCTGATCGACTGGCTGATTACGAAACACCGCGACGGTTACCGCATTGCGAACTCCGTCGAGCGGCTCGCGCAGATGAAAGACTTCATGGGCGGGGCGCTCGAGGACTGGAATTGCCGGGCGGGCCAGAATACGTTAATCATCCGCACGGACGGCACGCTCGCGCCCTGCTTCCCGATGTATTCGGCAACGCACGACTGGGGCACGATCGAGCGGCCACAGTTCGAGCGGGCGCAGCTCTCCGAGATGAAGACCAGCTGCCAGCCGCACTGCTTTTCAACGCTCAACCACATCGTCGCATACGGATACAACGATCGCCGTGTCGTCAGGTGGATGGTCCGGCAGGCGCTCGGCGGGTTCCAGGGGATCAAAGGCAATTTCGAGTAGCGGAACGGGACAACGAATCGAATGGGCATTCAGGCTACGCCTTGCACGCCTGACATTCCAACCGATCCGCGACGCGTGGTTCAGACTGCTCATTCTACAAGTCAGCGCGCGAGTGCGAATGAGAGTGCGGCGGCAAGCGCGGCGTGTCATCATCTGGCGCGACGGGCGTCGGCCGCGTGACCTGGCATCCATGCGGTGGCGAGCGCCAGACCAAGGAGCGCGGCCATGATCGTTGCAAAGACCTGCGGCACGAGAAAGAAAAACCTCCAGGTCAGCACGGCATTGACCACGTTCGAGGCGAACAAGGTAGCAAGGATGCCTCCCGCGATCTCCTGATCCTTCCTGACGATCCTCGCGAGCTGCCACAGGATGATCGTCTGTCCGGCCATGAAGACGCTGATGATCCAACCGAACCCGGCGTAGAAATCCCAATACGTTCGGTTCACTCCGCCTGCATCAAACCGAAAGGATTGCATCGCCTCGAGGACGGCCGTATTTCCCGGGGGCGACCACGCGTGCAGTCCGCCGACTGTGTGACCGGCCGCAAACAGCAGACTCACGACCGCGGCTGCGCGCACGATGGAAGCGGTGTTCATGTACTGAAAGACGTGTGACGACCGGGAAATCGACATCGCGGCTTCAGGCCGGCCGCGCCTCGCGGCGAATCGCGGCGATTCGGCTGCCCAGCAGCCTCCGATCGACCTCGTTGGCGGTCATTCCCAGCGCGCGCTCGTAATTCGGCAGGGCCTCGTCGAACCGGCCCAGTCGTCGGAGCAATTCGCCTCTGGTGGTGTAAAAGGACCGGTATCCGGCCAGCTCGCCATCAACCGCCAGCGCGTCGAGCAGTTTCAATCCTTCCTCGAGTCCACGGTGCATCGCGACCGCGACCGCATGATTCAGGGCGACAACCGGAGAATGTGTGACGAGCATCAGCCGCAGTCGATCATCGGGATAGGCGGACATGGGCATCTCGTGCTCGACGTCCCGATCGCCGCTTTGCTGCTCGATGTACGCCGCGACTTCGGCCTGGTAGTGGTTGCGTGTCGCTTCACGCCGCGCCCGATCGATCATCCGGCGGCGCGCCACAGCCATGATCCACGCGTCGGGGTGCGTGGGCACGCCCTTCGCCGGCCATTCAGTGAGCGCCGCCGCGAACGCGTCCTGCACCGCCTCTTCGGCCCAATCGAAGGACCGGCACAGGCGGATCAGCGCGGCGAGGATCCGGCCGGATTCCTCCTTGAAGACGCGCTCGGTCACCGCGCGCCAGTCAACCATCGCCCGCTACTGAAACCGCATCGGTCGAATTTCGATGGACCCGATGGCACCGGCACAGTTCGTCGGAATCTTCTCGGCCCAGTCGATTGCCTCGTCGAGGTCCTGACATTCCAGGATGTAGTATCCGGCCAGCTGTTCCTTGGTCTCGGCGAACGGTCCATCAACCACGAGCCGGCGTCCATCCCGCACCCGCACCGTGGTGGCCGTGGCCGTAACAGCCAGCGGCTCCGCTGCGACCAGCGATCCTGCGCGCCTGGCTTCCTCCTGGACGGCTCGATGGCCGTCCGCAACACGATTCAGCACCTCGGGTGTGGCCTGCGCCATCTGCGATTCGTCGGTGTAGACGAGGAGCGTGTATCGCATGCGTGTTCCTCCGGGCGCGCTCCACATGATACCTGTGACCCGTTAATGAAGACGTTCGACGGTCACGGGATCGACAGCCAGGCCAGAAGTGTACGCAGTTACATGTTTCCCGCGGTAACGAATGCGTAATTCGAGATCATCGAGACGCGGCGTCGTAATCGAACACGGCCCATCCCCATCCTCCGCTGTCCGCGAACCTATTGCTGTCCTTCTCGGAGCAAGCTTAGGTCGTTGACCGGGCTGAGGCGCTCACGGCTTTCTTCTCGTCCGCGTTCGGAGGCGTGACCAAACTGAAAATATTGCCGTCCGGATCCTTGAACCAGGCGGTCTTCATGGTTCCGGCCACGTGAACATCGCCTTGCCGGGTCATCTGCGGCAGGTCGTAATGCTCGAACGTGACGCCTCGACCCTTCAGCGTCCGCACCAGATCGTCAACCTCTTCGGCGACGAACGTCACGGCCGTTGCCTTGTTGGTCCCGGCGTAGTGCGAGCGGTACACGAAGAGCGTCGACTCTCCGGTCTTGAAGGCGAGCACTTCCTCGTTCTCCATGACCTTGGTCAAGCCGAGCGTACCCTCGTAAAACTTTTTCGCTGTTTCGAGATTCTTGACCGCCACAGTAGCAATCGCCTCTTTATCGCTGAGCATATGGTCTCTCCTTCCGCGTGGATGGTCGAGAGGTAGAGAGCAAGCAGCGATCCATGAGACAGAGCGATGGAGTCCGAAGCGTCTGCCGGCCGGCTGACATCGCCACGTCGAATTTACTTCTCCAGGTAGTCAGTTTGAAATCTGCCGTGCCGCTTGCCTGAACCACTACGGTACCTTCTTTCGCAGCGACGAAGTGAGGAGCGCCCGCCGGAATCGCGACACCCGTCACGGCCCCACCGTATGCCTCCGCGCCCCTCCTGACATAATGCAACAGCGCTTTGAAGCCCTCGGCGGCGGCCGTTTGCGTCAGCCGATCACTGTCGAGCAGTGCGGCGCGAGATGGGAGGCTCATGTCTCCGTCGAACTCTAACGCGCCTTTCGTGATTACGTCTCCGCGCCGTAGGAGATCTCCATGCGCCGGACGGCGCGGCTGGCGATCCACAAGATCAACGCGGTGAGGAGCAGCAGTCCGAGGATGGCCACTGGACGCGAGGCGGGAGCAGCGGGCGCCGCCAGCAGCCGGATCAGCGTCGGCGCGTCGTCGCCGATCGGCGCAGGGATCGGACAGAGCGATTGCAGGTAATAAAGGATGCTGATCTTCTGGAGAACGTGCGGAAGGATGCGGCTGGTGCCCTCCCAGGCGAGGAGCACGGCCGCCGGAATGATGGGGTTGCGGACGTACAGGCCGACCGCGAGAAAGACGCTCCCGTAGCCGACGCAGCCGAGCACCGCCGCCGCCGCATACCAGAACGCGTGCGCCATGCCCCCGGCGTTCCAGTAGGCCTGGAGTTCCACCGCGTCGTGCGGCCAGACCATGGCCGCAAACGCGAGCAGAGCCCCGCCGCCGAAGATCACGCTGGAGGCGACGAGTCCGGCCGCATACTTTCCCGCGAGCAGTACCTCGCGCGGCGCCGGCGCGAGAAACCAATAGTGCAGCGTGCGGTTGCTCATCTCGCCGCTGAAGAGATACATGAACATGCCAAGGCAACCGAAGAAGATCGCCAGCCGCAGGTAGAAGTACTGGAAGATCCCGGCGAAGATTGTCCGATCCTCTTCGAGGTTCAGCACGGGCTCGATGTTCCTGGAGTCCAGCGTGCCGTCGACGAACAGCAGCCGCGCCTCCCGCCGCCCGTCGAAGTAGACGACCTGGCGATACTCGGTCCGTTCCTCGACGAAGGCGGCACCGGAAGACGTCGCGACCGTGGTGAAGGTCTTTCCGTCCGTGCTCACCTGGATGTTGAAATCGCGAGTGTCGGACTCGTCACTTTCGCCTCCGGCACTGGCGTGCTTCACGACGAAGCGCTTTACCGGGCGCGCCGCTCCAAGGTCCAGCTGCAGGAACAAGGGCCGGTCGTCGCCGCACCAGCTGTCGGTTTTCCCGCCGGCGACACTGCCGTTCACGGCCTTCTCTGGCCCCTGATCGGGGCTGCAGGGCAGGCTTCCCGTCGCGGGACGGCCCAGCGCGAGATTCTGCCGCCCATCGGCCCCGTAGACCTCGAACTCGTAAATCCTGGCGACCCCGTCTCCGCTGTAGGTTGGGTGGATGACGTTCAGGCGGACGAACCGCGCATCGACCGCCGGCTCAATCAGGTGGGTCGTGGTCCCTGCATTCCCGGTACGCTTGCGGACACGCCGCGTCCGCACCGACCAGCGTTCTTCGACCGGCTTTCCGAGCCGCGCCTTCACGTGCTCGAGCGCTTCTCCCTTCTGGACGCTGTTCATCAGGGCCGGATCCGCCAGGCCGCGGCGAGTAAAACGCTCGGTCCGCAACTTCGCGTCCACGCCGTGCCCGAAGAAGACCAACGCGGGAAGAAGCGCCAGCCCGTACACCCATAGCCCACGCCTGGCAAAGAAGACACGATGCAGTTCGATCCTCGCGATCGTCCACGATTGACGCGCCCGCGCGGAGAATGAGCTGTTGCCGCCGGGCACGCTACTCGCCTCCGATCAAGTACTCGTACAGGGCGTCCACGTTCTCGTCGGCGGGAACGACTCCGTCGATTCGATGACCGTCGAGCGCAATCCGCCCGAGCGCACGCGCGAACTGCTCCCGGTCACGGGTCATCACCAGCAGCCCCATACGGTCGTCGTTCAGGCTGATTTCGGTGATGTGATCCTCGCTGAAGAGCCGTGAGGCCACGTCCGACGCATCGTGGCAGCGGACCAGGTACTGACTCGGGTGCTCCTGGATCTCGTCGCGGACTGCGCGGATGGTTCCTTCGGCGACGATCATCCCATTGGCGATCAGTACGACCTGGTCGCTGATCAGATCCACTTCCTGGAGGACGTGACTCGAGATGATGACGTGCCTGCCCTCACCCGCCCACGAGCGGAACAGTGCAATTGTCTCGGCGCGAACGAGCGGGTCCAAGCCGTTCAGCGGCTCGTCGAGCACGAGCAGCTCGGGATCGTGCGCGATCGCCTGCGCCAGCCGCACGCGCTGCCGCATGCCCTT
>JBKOZS010000127.1:0-19416 GCA_046726015.1 Acidobacteriota bacterium | reverse complement strand
GTGAAGAAACGGAACCGAATGGCGGGCAGTGGTGGTCAGCGCAGGACAACTACGGAAAAGTCTGGTGGGTCGACGGCGGCGGTGAGATCGGCCCGGTGAATTTCCAGGCGCCGATCGTCTACGGCGCGTTCAACGTTCCTGACAACTTCGAGCCCGGGTTCGAAGTGCCATGGCCGGCGCCGGGCGGAATCTCCGATATGCAGGGCGGGCTTGGACGGGTGCGGTTGCCCGACGGCACGCTGAACCACTTGACCGCAGCATCAGGTGTCGAGATCTATCGTGGCGATCGGCTGCCGCAGGACGTGATTGGCGACCTCTTCTTCAACGAACCGGTCGGCCGCATCGTCCGGCGCGCCAAGGTCGTCGTCACGGAAGGGCTCACGCAACTGCGCAATGCGTACGAACGATCCGAGTTCGTGCGATCGACGGATCCGCTGTTCCGTCCGGTCAGTATTTCAAATGCGCCCGATGGAACGTTGTATCTCTCCGACATGTACACGGGGATCATCCAGGACGCGGAGTGGGCGGGCCCGGGCACGTATCTTCGGCGCAAGATCGAGCAGTACGATCTCGATAAACAGCACAACTGGGGCCGGATCTGGCGGATCTCGCATGAAGGCACGGCACCGAATCGCACGATGCCGCGCATGTATCAGGAGACCCCGGCCCAGCTCGTTGCGCACCTGGAACATGCGAACGGCTGGTGGCGCGACACTGCGCAAAAGCTGCTGGTGCTCCGCCAGGATAAGTCTGTCGTTCCGGCGCTGCGGACGATGGCCCGCGGATCGAACAGCCAGCTTGCCCGCATTCACGCGCTCTGGACGCTCGAAGGTCTCGGCGCGCTCGATGCCCGCCTGGCGCGGGAGTTCATGAAGAGCCCGGATCCGCAGCTGCGGATCCAGGGCATCCGTGCGAGCGAGTCGCTGTACAAGCCGGCGCGAGGAGACAAGTCGTTTGCGACAGACTATCGCGCGATGACGAAAGATTCCGACCCCAATGTCGTCATCCAGGCCATGCTGACGCTCAAGCTGCACAGCATTCCCGATGCGACTGCGCTGATTCAAACCACCGTCGACGGCAATGCCGCACGCGGCGTCAAGGAGATCGGAACTCAGTTACTGCGGCCGCAGCGATACCAGGGGCAAGGGCCATCAGACAACCTGACGATCGACCAGCGCCGGTCCTTTCAGCGCGGCGACGCGATTTACAAGGAACTGTGCCGCACGTGTCATGGTCCGGACGGGACCGGCATGCCGATGGCGGGTGCGGCAGAGGGCGTGATGATGGCGCCGTCGCTGGCGGGTTCGCCGCGCGTGCAGGGGCATCGCGATTACATCATCCAGGTGCTGCTGCACGGGCTCATGGGGCCGATCGAAGACAGGAACTATCCCGGCGCCGTCATGGTGTCGATGGGATCGAACAGCGATGAATGGATCGCGGACATCACGAGCTACGTCCGGAACAACTTCGGTAACACGGCATCGTTCGTCAGTCCGGATCAAGTGGCGAAGGTGCGCACCGCCTCGAAGCGAAAGACGCCGTGGACGTTTGCGGAACTGCAGCCGGTCGTCCCCGTGCGGATGACCGATACCGCAGCGTGGAAGGTGACGGCCAGTCACAATCCCGAGATGGCTGTCAGAGTTATCCAGAACGGGGAGCCGTGGCGGTCGGGTGAGCCGCAGCAGCCAGGGATGTGGATTCAGATCGAACTGCCGGCTGCTGCGTCGCTGGCAGAAGTACAGATCGAGGGCCTCGCTCCGAAGCGGTATTCCGTGCAGGTTTCGTCAGACGGAACATCGTGGGGCGCGCCCGTGGCAGAAGGAGGAGGACAAACGCCCCTCACGGTCATTCCGTTCGAGCCGGTACGTGCGAAGTTCATCCGGATCACGCAGACCGGATCGGCCGAGAAGGGAGAACCCTGGGTCATCAGGCGGATGCGCGTCTACGCATGGTCGCGATGACCCTGATCTCGCGGCGAACCTCGAGGACCATCGATGTCCAGCCGTGATCAGCGACGAGAGGACGAACGAGAGCTCGGCGCGTTCGGATACGCCCAGGAACTGTTTCGGACGATGGGCGGGTTCTCGAACTTTGCCCTGTCGTTCTCGATCATCTCGATCCTCACTGGAGCGGTAACCCTCTATCAGCACGGCCTCGTGATGGGCGGCCCGGCGGAGATGGCCTTCGGCTGGCCGCTCGTCGCATTCTTCACGATGGCGGTGGCGCTGAGCATCGCGGAGCTGGCGTCCTCGGTGCCGACCTCCGGCGCGATGTATCACTGGGCATCGCTCCTCGGCGGAAACGGGTGGGGCTGGTTCACCGCGTGGTTCAACATCGCGGGGCAGCTGGCCGCAATCGCGGGCATCGATTACGGTGCCGCGATCTTCGTGACGCCGCTTCTCGGCCTGTCGATGACCGCCACGAACATTCTGGCGGTTTACGCCTGCATCCTGGTCTCTCATGCGTTGATCAACCACATTGGCATCACGCTCGTGGCCAGGCTCAACGACTTGAGCGTGACGGTGCACGTCATTGGAGTCATCGTCATTGTCGGGGTGTTGATGGCGCTTGCCCCAAAGCAGCCGGCCGGGTTCTTTTTCGAACGCATCACCTCGAACACGGAAGGCTGGCCGTACTGGTGGGCGTTCATCGTGGGGCTGCTGCAAGCGCAGTGGACGTTCACGGGGTACGACGCATCCGCGAGTGTCTCGGAGGAGACGGTGGACCCGCGGCGTCGCGTGCCATGGGGGATCGTGACGGCGGTGGCCGTCTCCGCGGTCGTCGGCTACGTGCTGTTGATTGCATTGACGCTGGCGATACGCGACCTGCAATCGGTGCTGGCGGCGCGCGACGCGGACGGTCACGTCATGCCAACGGTGATTGCGATTCTCAATGACGCGCTGGGTGCTCGGTCCGGTGCCGTGGTGACGGGCCTGGCCGCAATGGCGATGTGGTTCTGCGGCCTGTCGGCCGTGACGTGGAGCTCGCGAACCATATACGCATTTGCGCGGGACGAGGGTATGCCGGGCTCCTCGCTGTGGAAGCGCGTGAGCCGCCGATATTCGACACCCGCGGCCGCGATCTGGTTGTGCGTCCTCGTTGCATTCCTGGCGACGCTCAGCAGCGGCACCTATGCGGTCGTAACCTCGATCAGCGTGATCGGGTTGTATTTCTCGTACATCATCCCGGTCTACCTCGCCTGGCGCCGCCGCGGAACGGCGTCGGCCGCGCCAAGGGGGCCCTGGCATCTCGGACGATTTGGACCGGCGATCAATCTCATCGCCATCGTGTGGGTGATCTTCATCACCGTGATTCTCAGCATCCCGGATAACATGCGCGCGGGGAAGACCATCGCCGGACTGACGCTGCTGCTTGGCGTGTGGTATGTCCTGTCCGAACGTCGCCGGTTCCGCGGGCCGGCCTGGCAGGGCCCGAGGCCCGACGTAGAGGTCGGGCGTGCCGCCAGGTAGCTCGTTGCTGACTCGAGCTCGCAGACGAGAGGTGATAACGGGTGAGCGAACTGAAAGCGGCGCACCGTGGACGGCTGACGATCGACGAGCTGCGCGGGCTGGTCGGCAAGGAACAGATCGAGACGGTCATCGTCGGCTTCACCGATCACTACGGCCGCCTCCTCGGTAAGCGGTGCGACGCGGAGATGTTCCTCGATGAGGCGGCCACGCATGGAACGCACGCGTGCGACTACCTGCTGACGACCGACATGGAAATGGATCCGACGCCGGGCTACCGTTTTGCGAACTGGCAAAAGGGTTACGGCGATTTCCACCTCGTGCCCGATCTCGGCACACTCGGTGTGGCGAGCTGGCTGGAGAAAACCGCGCTCGTTCTCTGCGATGTCAAAGGACCAGCGGGCGATGACGTCGCCGTGGCGCCGCGCTCGATTCTCCGCCGCCAGATTGCTGCGTCGCGCGATTTGGATTTCACGCCCTACGCCGCTTCGGAGCTGGAGTACTACCTGTTTCAGCATAGTTACCGGCAGGCCGCCGAAGTGGACTACCGCGGCGTCCAACCCGCGGGCTGGTATTTCGAGGACTATCACATCCTGCAAGGGACGCGAACGGAGCCATACACGGCAGCGGTCCGCCATCATCTCAAAGCTTCCGGCGTGCCCGTGGAAACGTCGAAGGGAGAGTGGGGGCTCGGCCAGCACGAAATCAACGTCCGCTACGGCGAAGCGCTGCAGATGGCCGATCGCCACGTCATTTTCAAGCAATGCCTCAAGGAGGTTGCCGAGCAGATGGGACAGTCGGTCACGTTCATGGCAAAGTTTGCCGCGGACCGCGCCGGTTCCAGCTGCCACACGCATCTCAGTCTCTGGCGCGACGGCAAGAATGCGTTTCCAGGCAGCGCGGATCTCAATCGCGTGAAGTGCTCCGACACGTTCCGCTGGTTTCTTGGCGGATGGATCGCGCACGTACCGGACGTGATGGTGTTCTATGCGCCAACCGTCAACTCGTACAAGCGGTTTGTCGATGCGTCGTGGGCGCCGACGCGCATCGCGTGGAGCTACGACAACCGCACGGCAGCGTTCCGCGTGGTTGGCGAAGGTTCCAGCCTGCGCATCGAGTGCCGCATTCCCGGTGCCGACTGCAACCCATACCTGGCGTTCGCGGGGGCGCTGGCTTCCGGTCTCGACGGGATCAGGAACCGTATCGAGCCGCCGCCGTGTTTCACCGGCGACATGTACGCAGCGCGAGATCTGCCTGGCGTGCCCACCGCGCTGCAGGACGCGACGGATCGCTTCGCGTCGAGTGAGTTCGCCGCGAGCGCATTTGGCGCCGACGTGGTCGAGCACTACGCGCATTTCTTCAGAACGGAGCAAGCCGCTTTCAACCGGGCCGTCACGGACTGGGAGCGGCGACGATATTTCGAGCGGATATGAAATCGAGGCACGATGCGCGAGGTGCGATGCGCGAATGCCGAGGTCCGAGGTTCGAGGTTCGAGGTCCGAGGTGAGAGGTCCGAGGGGCGAGGTCCGAGATTCGGGGCCCGAGGTCCGGGCGGCGGAGTAAGGGATGCGTCTGAAAAACACGGTCGCGCTGATCACCGGCGCTGGAAGTGGGATAGGCAGGGAAGCGGCGGTGTTGTTCGCCGCTGAAGGCGCGGCGATCGTTGCCGTCGACATCGAGGAGAAGGGCGGCCGCGAGACCGTCGATGCGATTGCCGGCGCCGGCGGGCAGGCGACCTACGTCCATGCCGACGTGTCGAGCGCCGCGGACGCTGCTCGCATGGTCGCCACCGCGGAGGAGAAGTTTGGAAAGCTCACCGTGCTCTTCAACAATGCGGGCATCATGCACAGCCAGGACGATGATGCAGTGTCGACGGAAGAGCGCGTCTGGGACCTGACGATGAATGTCAATGCGAAGGGGGTGTTCCTGGGCTGCAAGTACGGGATCCCCGCGCTGCGCCGGTCAAAGGGCGGTTCGATCATCAACACTGCGTCGTTCGTGGCCGTGATGGGAGCGGCAACACCTCAGATCGCCTACACCGCCAGCAAGGGAGCGGTCCTCGCCCTCACACGCGAACTCGCCGTCGTTCATGCGCGGGAGAACATCCGTGTGAATGCACTCTGTCCCGGTCCACTGCGCACGGAGCTGCTGATGAAATTCCTCGACACCGATGCCAAGAAGCAGCGGCGGCTGGTGCACATCCCGATGGGACGGTTTGGCCTCGCGCAGGAGATCGCGCGCGCGGCGCTGTTCCTCGCGTCCGACGAATCGTCGTTCGTGACCGGCACCGAGTTCCTCGTCGATGGCGGCATCACCGCCGCCTACGTCACCGCCGAGTAGGGCAGCGCATGGAACGCGAGCGTCAGCAAACGATCAGCCCCGTCGACGGATCCATTTACGCCGAGTTCGAGCTGGCGTCGCCAGCCGATATCGATGCCACGCTCGAAGAAGCGACGAGGGCACAGCGAACCTGGAGGGCGGTTCCAATTGACGAAAGGGCCGCAATCTGTCGTCGCGCGTCCGAACGGATAGTCGACGCCGCCGACCAGATCGCGACCGAGCTGACGTGGCAGATGGGTCGGCCGGTCACGCAAAGCCCCTTCGAGATCCGTCGCGGCTTCAAGGAGCGCGCGGCGTACATGATCGATATCGCCGCCGGGGCGCTCGAGGACATTGCGCTCGAGCCGAAGGACGGGTTCCAGCGCTTCATCCGTCGCGAACCGATGGGCGTCGTGCTGGTGCTCGCGCCGTGGAACTACCCGTACCTCGCGTCGGTCAATGCCGTGATTCCTGCGCTGATGGCCGGCAACAGCGTGATCCTCAAGGTGTCGCAGCAGACGCCCCTGGTCGCACTGCGGTATGCGGACGCGTTCGGCGAGGCGGGACTGCCCGACGGCCTGTTTCAGCATCTGCAGGCGAACCACGAGGACGTCGAGCGAATGATCGGCGATGGACGAATCAATTTCGTGTCCTTCACCGGATCCGTCGAGGGAGGCTGTGCCGTGCAGCGCGCCGCGGCGCGACAGTTCATCGGGACCAACCTGGAGCTTGGCGGCAAGGACCCCGCCTACGTGCGCCCCGATGCAGCGCTGGACGCGACAATCGAAAACCTTGTCGACGGTTCGTATTTCAATGCCGGCCAGTCCTGCTGCGCGGTTGAGCGGATCTACGTGCATCGCGACATCTACGACCGGTTCATTGACGGCTTCGTCGCGCTGACACGAACGTATCGACTGGGCAATCCGCTGGCAAAGGAGACGACCCTGGGACCGATGGTGCGCACGGGCGCCGCTGAATTCGTCCGCTCGCAGATTGCGGAAGCAGTCGAGCGAGGAGCGCGGAGCCTGATCGACGCACGCGAGTTTCCGGCCAACAAGAAAGGCACACCGTACCTGGCGCCGCAAGTGCTGGTCGATGTCGATCACGGGATGCGCGTGATGACGGAAGAGACGTTTGGTCCGGTTGTGGGCGTGATGCCGGTGAAGGATGACGAGGAAGCCGTGGCGCTGATGAACGACAGCCGCTACGCGCTGACCGCGTCGATCTGGACCACCGACGTCGATGCGGCCATTCGCATCGGCGACCGCGTCGACACTGGCACGTGGTTCTTGAATCGCTGCGACTACCTCGATCCCGCGCTGGCGTGGACCGGAGTCAAGGATTCCGGCCGCGGATGCTCGCTGTCACGGCTCGGCTACGACGCGCTCACACGTCCCAAATCCTTCCACCTGCGCGTGCACCTGTAGACCAATGAACATTTCGACCGACGAGGCATGGCAGCTCCTGCGCGGATACTTCGAGGACTCGGCTGTCGTGTTTGCCGCGATCGTCGTTGAACGCACACTGACGGCAGCGGTGATCGGCCGGATTACCGGCTGCGACGAGACCTGCGACGTGTCTGGCGACGGCTTCGCTCGCCTGTCCTTCGCAAGGCAGGCCCTCCAGGGAGCTGAATATGCCGATCCACGCGAGTCGTTGCCATTGATCGGAGATCGGCTGCGCGAAGAGGGGATGGAGTCGGGCCTGCGATTGGACCTCGGCTCTCAACGCTGGGGATTCATGCTGCACCTGAAACAGAAGGAGTCCTGACGGCGTGGCGCCCGCCCCTACATTTGATCCTGTTCCTCCGCGGCGATATGAAAGGCCGTGTTGGCCGCGGGCACTCCGGCATAGATCGCGACCTGCATCAGCACTTCCTTCAGGTCGGCGAGCTCCAGTTCTGCCGCGAGACCCGTGCGCACGTGCAGCCGGAACTCCTCCCAGCGTCCCATCGCAGCGGTCGTCGCCAGCACCAGCAGGCGGCGGGTTCGTAGATCGAGTGCCGGCCGCGTCCAGATCGTGCCCCACGCGTAACGCGTGATGAGATCCTGAAAGTCACGGGTCAGGTCGGTTGCGGTGGCGGTCGCGCGGTCGACGTGCGCGTCGCCGAGCACGGCGCGTCTGATCTCCATGCCTGCATCGGCAGCGTTGTTGGCCTTCGGCAGGAGGAAGTCCAGGACGGCTGCGTTGAACGTGCGCGGCCGCTCGAGATTCGAGATGTGAGCCGCCGGCAGCCGCAGCGCTTGCGCGGCTGGAATCGACTTCACCAGGATCTCGCTGTTGCCTGGCCATGGCATTGCGACATCGCCGTCGCCGCAGATGACGAGCGTGGACGCCGTAATTCCGCCGAGCGCCGAGGTTTGATCCATGTCGCGGATCGCCGCGCAACAACCCGCGTAACCCGTGGGATTCGTGGACAGTAGCGTCCGTCGCGCGTACGCCACGGCGGGGCCGCCCGCGGTCAGCGTCCGATCCAAAAAGAAGCGCGTCAACACGCGATTGACCACCGCCGGCATGCCTCGCTCGAGCACGGTTCGCCGCCGCTCCTCCAACGTTTGTGGCTCCGAGAGCCGCGGTGTCGTATTGGCAAGCACAAGGTGTGTGACTCGTTCCGGCGCGTGCACGCCCAGCCACTGGCCGATCATGCCGCCCAACGACAATCCACAGAAGGCGAACGAGCGGATGTCAAGCGCGTCCGCGAGAGCCACGGCATCCCGTGCGAGTTGCTCGACGCGGTAGTCGCCCGGCGTGGCATCTGAAGCGCCATGACCGCGGGTGTCGTAGCGCAGGACCTGGACGTGAGGACTCAGGTCCGCGGTCAATGCATCCCACATCCCGTGATCGAGGCCGAGAGAATGCGACAGCACGACTACGGGACGGCCATCGATCCCATCCAGCCGATAGAAGCAGCGGTGATCCTGGAGTTGCGCGAACGGCATAGCGGTCAGTCCGAGGTGCGGCTCGTGGCCAGCAGGTCCTTGCGAATCATTTCCGCCGCGCCGAGGTACTCCTCGGGACGCATCAGTTGCTCCAGCTGCGCTGGCGCAAGCACTTTTGCGATGTCGGGGACCTGCTTCACCACCTCCGCGAATGTCGTCCCTTCCGAGCGGCTGCGCTTGACGGCTTCTTCGACGAGACGGTTTGCAGCTTCGCGGCCAAGCGACGGGCGCAGCAGCATGGCGACGCGCTCGGCGAGAATCGTCCCTCTCGTTGCATCGACGTTCGCGCGCATCCGCTCCGGTGAGACCTCGAGCGTCTGGATCACGTCGGCGAGCGACCCGAGAGCGGCGCCAGTCGACTGCATGGCATCGGCAATGCCGGGCCACTCGGCGTGCAACCCGCCGACCGAACGCTCGTGTTCCTGGATCATTCCTGCAAGGAACGCGGCAACGATGCCCGGCACGCGCACGCCCGCGGCGAGTGTGACAGCGCACCCTGACGGGTTGCGCTTGTGCGGCATCGTCGAGGACCCGCCGCCACGTTCCGAAACCTCGGCGATCTCTGCCTGCATCAGCAGGGCAACGTCGCGCGCAACCTTCGCCAGCGTGGCCGTGTAGATGCCGCACGCGACGACCACACCTGCGAGTCGATCCCGATGGGAATGCCACGGGGCCACTGCGCCAAGCCCCAGTTCGCGAGCGAGTGCCCGGCCGATCTCTGGACCTCGCTGCCCAAGCGCGGCCAGGGTGCCGGCGGCGCCGCCAAACTGAATGACCGACGCATCTTCGAACGCGCGCAGCAGGTGCGACCACGATCTGTGGACGGCGGCCAGCCAGCCCGCCGTCTTCAGGCCGAACGTGATCGGTGTTGCCGGCTGCAGCAACGTGCGGCCGAGCATCACCGTCGATGCGTGATCGTCGGACAGGCGGCCAAGCGCGCGTGCGAGACGCTCGTGATCGGCGGCAAGGATCAGGGAGGCGCGCTTGAGCAGCAGCACCATCGCGGAATCCGTCACGTCCTGGCTCGTTGCACCCCAATGGACGAACGCGGCACTGGGCGCATCGATGTCGCGAACGCGCGCGGTCAAGCGATCGACGAGCGGAATCAACGGTGTGCCGGATTGCAGCGCGGCGCGGGCAATGGCCTCGCCATCGAAATGCTCGGCGCGCGCGGCTTTGGTAATCGCCTCGGCTGCGGCCGCCGGAATGATGCCGGCCTGCGCTTCCACTCGCGCCAGCGCCGCCTCGAAGTCGAGCATCGCCTGGAGCACGGATGCGTCAGAGAAAACGTCCGCGAGTGCCTCGGTTGCCGCAAGACAATCAATCAGGCGGGTCGACATGCCTCCGGTTCTCACAGGTCGAAGAAAGGGGTTTCCTGCTCGCCCTGGAGACGAATGACAAACTCCCAGGCGGGCGGGCCTGCAGCGCCGTCCATCGGGGAGGCGAGCAGGGACGGCTTTCGATCCGCGGGCACGAGTGCGAACACCGGATCTCGATCCAGGTCAGGATCGCCCGCGAAATAGATTCGTGTGTAGACCTGCCGAAGCAGTCCGCGCGCGAAGAGACAGACGTTCACGTGAGATGCCTGGGTGCCGCCGCGCCCGTCAGCCACGTTGCCCGGCCGTATCGTTTCGAATACGCACGTGCCGTCCTTCCGTGTCGCGAGCCGTCCGAATCCGCTGAAGGGCACCCGGCCGTACACACCATCAGCGTCTGCCTGATAGATCTCGATCAGGCAGTCCGGGACTGGCGCAGCGTCACCATCCAGGACACGTAGCTGCAAGCGAATGCGTTCGCCACGCGTGTCCGGCTTCACCAGCGATCCAAGCGCATCGGTCTCGGCGAGTCCGACCTGGAAGAACGGACCAACCGTTTGCGACGGCGTTGCGACGAGACTGGTGGGCACGTCGGTCATGTGCGTTGCTCGAACGGCGTGGCCTCGCGGCCGCGCAGGACAATATCGAAGCGGTATCCGAGGGCCCACTCCGGCGCCGTCAGCGACAGGTCGAAGCTGGAGACCAGCCGTTGCCGCGCCCGTTCGTCCGGGATCGACTGCAGGATTGGGTCGTACGCAAAGAGCGGATCGTTCGGGAAATACATCTGCGTGACGAGGCGCGACAGGAACGACGATCCGAACACGGACAGGTGGATGTGCGCGGGGCGCCACGCATTTGGATGATTGCGCCATGGATACGCGCCCGGCTTGATCGTGACGAACCGGTGTCGTCCCTCGGCATCGGTCATCGTGCGCCCCGCCCCGGTGAAGTTGGGATCGAGCGGCGCTGGATGGTCGTCAATTGCGTGAGCGTAGCGTCCGGCGGCGTTGCATTGCCAGATCTCGACGAGCGCATTCGGCACTGCCCGGCCGTCCTCGTCAACGACACGCCCGGCCACGATGATGCGCTCGCCGAGGGGCTCACCCGCGTGCTGCCGGGTCAGATCGTTGTCGGCCTCGCCAATCGGCAAGTACCCGAAGACGGGTGCAACCAGGTCCCTGAAATTCGGCGGCACGCGCAGCAGCGGCTGCAACGGGGCCCGCTTCACGGTTGAGCGATACGGTGGATAGAGCAGTGACGGTTGACTGCCCGCGACGTCATTTCGTGTAATGCTCACACTCGATCCTCGACCCTGCCGCTGCCACGCGCGCGGTTCGCGTGCGCAAGGGCCGTGCGGGCGTTCAGGTCACGAAGCGTTTCCAGTTCGCGGCGATCGGGCGACGGCGTCTCGCCGACCGCGGCAGCGAACCGCACGGGCCAGCCAGTCTGTTCGCGGACGCGGTCGGGAGTCACGCCCGGGTGAAGGCTGACGACCACGAACTCCTTCGTCTCTGGATCCGGCTTCATCATACAGAGATCCGACACGATCAGCGCCGGTCCCTCGGTCGCGATTCCCAGCGCGCGCCGTTCCCGCCCTGTCAGCCCATGGCCGAGCGACGTCATGAAATCCAGCTTGTCGACGAACGCCCGGCGCGTTTGGCGCATGATGACGTAGACGCGGCCGCAGCATGTGGCGATCTCGCTGGCGCCGCCGCTCCCCGGCAGCCGCACTGTCGGGCGGGCATATGGACCGATCACGGTGCTGTTGAGATTCCCGAAGCGATCGATCTGCGCTCCACTGAGGAAGCCGATCCCGATCCGTCCGCCTTGCAACCAGTAGGCAAAGATCTCCGGCACCGACACCGTCGTCAGCGCCGTGTCACACAGCTCGCCGTCACCGATGGAGAGCGGAAGGACCTGCGGCTTCGTCTCGATGGTGCCGGATTCGTAGATGAGCCGGATTCGTGGCGCATGCGTCATGCGTGCGAGGTTGCAGGCCGCGGACGGCAACCCGATCCCGACGAAACATACGTCGTCATTCGTCAGCGCACGCGCTGCCGCGACGGTCATCATCTCTTCCGCCGAGTAGTCTGCGGTCATCGCTGGCTCGTCATTGTCCGCTACCCGGCGTGGCCGCATACGCGCGCTCGCGAAACGCGTCGGGCCGTTCGCCGAGCACATGCTCACGCATCCACGCCTGGAACGTCTCACGGTCGCGCGAGATCTCGTCCCACGCGGAATAGAAGGCATTGTCGCGGGCGTAGTAGCCGTGGGCATACGATGGATGCGCGCCCCCCGGAACCGTGACGATGGCATCGATCGTCCACGAGGGCAGAATCACGGTATTGCGTCCGGTTGCCTCGAAGTGCTCGACCTGTTCCTCGACCGTCACGATCGATCGCCTTGCGGCGAGGACTGCCTCCTTCTGCACGCCAACGATTCCCTCGACGAGGACGTTGCCGTCACGGTCCGCCTGCTGCGCATGCACGATCGTCACATCGGGCCGGATCGCGGCCACTGCTGCCAGCTGCTCTCCCGTAAACGGGCAGACCACCGACTTGATGTTGGCATTGACGCTCGGCAGATCGGTTCCGCGGTAGCCTCGCAGAATCGCGCAGGGCATGCCGGCCGCGCCGGCGGCATACGCGTGGGCGAGGCCGGCGTGCGTATGCTCTTCGATGTCGAGCGGATGCGGCCATCCCTTCTCGATCGCATCGCGCAGGCGGTGCAGCGACCCAACGCCGGGGTTTCCTCCCCACGAAAAGATCAACTTGCGCGCGCACCCGCTGCCGATCATCTGGTCGTACAGCAAGTCCGGCGTCATTCTGATCAGCGTCAGGTCGCGAATGTCTTGACGAATGATCTCGTGCCCGGCAGCAAACGGAATCAGGTGCGTAAAACCCTCGAGCGCGACAATGTCGCCCCGGTGCACCAGGCGGGAGATCGCGTCGCCGAGGCGGAGGAACTCGCTCATCGCGCTCCCATGATAATCGTATCTGCACGATGATCACGCGCACGCAGGTCGGGATTGTGGGTGCGGGACCCGCGGGACTGATGCTCGGGCACCTGTTGCATGCGAGCGGGATCGATTCGGTCATCGTGGAAAACCGCTCGCAGGAGCACGTGATCGAACGCGTGCGCGCCGGTGTCCTCGAGCAGGGCAGCGTCGATCTGCTGACGGATGCCGGCGTTGGCGCGCGGCTGGCGCGCGAAGGGATGCGTCACGGCGGCGTCTACATCGCATTCAACGGACGGCGGCATCGGATCGATTTCGAGGAGCTGACCGGCGGCCGCAGCATCACCATTTACGGCCAGAACGAAGTGGTCCGCGACCTGATCGATGCGCGGATCGCGACTGGCAGGCCGCTGCTGTTCGAGGCATCCGATGTCAAAGTGAACGCGCTCGACTCAGTGCAGCCGCGCGTCACCTTTCGCGAACGGGATGGCACGCCGCGCGAGCTGGCGTGCGATTTCATTGCCGGCTGCGATGGGTTTCACGGGATTTGCCGTCCGTCGATCCCCTCGACGCATCTGCGCATCTACGAACGGACCTACCCGTTCGGCTGGCTCGGCGTCCTGGCCAACGCGCCGCCGTCGTCCGACGAACTGGTCTACAGTCTCCACGAGCGCGGCTTCGCACTGTTCAGCATGCGCTCTCCGCGGGTGACCCGCTTGTATCTGCAGTGCGCCCCGGATGAAGACGTCGACGCCTGGACGGACGAGCGGATCTGGTCTGAGTTGCGGCAGCGCCTGGGCACCGACGATGGCTGGCATCCGAACGAGGGACCCATCACGCAGCGGGGCGTGACACCCATGCGAAGCTTCGTTGCCGACCCGATGCGTTATCACCGGCTGTTCCTGGCGGGAGATGCCGCGCACATCGTCCCCCCGACCGGCGCGAAGGGCCTCAATCTCGCGATGGCTGATGTCAGGCGCCTGGCGGCGGCACTGGAGGCATTCTACGAACGGGGCACGGAGGCGGGGCTCGACGCGTACTCGGAGCAAGGGCTGCAGCGCACCTGGCGCGCACAACGGTTTTCGTGGTGGATGACGTCGATGCTGCACCGCTCCGACAGCGACAATCCATTCGATCATCGCCGGCAGCTTGCGGAGCTCGAATACCTTGTCAGCTCGCGTGCCGCGATGGCGAGCCTGGCAGAGAGTTATGCTGGCACACCGTTCGACTAAGGACTCGGGACTTTCCCCGACTGTCCCCATACTTCGCCCGCCGTCCTGGCAACCAGCTCCAATTTCCGCCGTTGATCGTCCGGCGAGATCCGATTTCCTTCGTGTGTCGACGCAAACCCGCACTGCGGGCTGATCGCGAGCCGCTCGAGCGGCACGACACACGACGCCTCGTTGATGCGTGCCCGCAAGTACTCGATCGGTTCCATTGCCGGCCGCTTCGAACTCACCAGGCCCAGGACGACAATGCGGTCGTCGGGGAGGTGCCGAAGCGGTTCGAACGTGCCCGACCGCTCGTCGTCGTACTCCAGCAGGAAGCGATGGAACGCGGACCGCCCGAAGACCTGCGCGGCAATGCGGTCGTAGCCGCCTGACGCGTAGAACATGCTCTGGTAATTGCCGCGACAGATGTGGATCCCGAACGTCACGCCTGGGTGATTCGCAATGATCGCGTTGTCCAGTTCCACTGACGCGTCGATCATGCGGTCGGGGTCGCTGCCGCGCTGACGGTAACCCTCGCGAATCTTGTCGTCCAGGAGGGCCGCGTACTGGGGCGCATCGATCTGCACGTAGGTGCATCCAAGGCGGCGCAGCTCGGCAATCTCTCGTCGTGTGAAGTCCACCAGGTCTGCAAGATATGCGTCGCGTGTTGGATAGGCGCCGCGGGACTTCTCGGGATCGTAGTATGCGGCCGCCTGTTGCGCGCTGATCAATGTCACTTTGACCGGCACCGTTGTACGCCCGCGCAGATACGTAAACTCCTCGACGCTCATCTGCCGGCGCCATTTCAGCTTCTCGACGACAACAGGCCGGCGCAGCGTGGTCTCGTGTCCCTCGTCGTCGCGAAACGCGATCGACCAGCCGGCGAACTTGTCGAAGCCCTCGAGTGACTCGACGAGGTGCCCGTAGAACGCATAACGACGCATCTCGCCGTCAGTCAACACCGCAAGGCCGGCGCGTTCCTGCAGCCTCACGGCCTCGTCGACCGCGCGATCCTCGATCTGCTTGTAGGCGGCCGGCGCAAGGTCGCCGCGTTCGAGCGCGGCGCGCGCGTCGAGCAGCGACGAAGGACGCAGCAGGCTTCCTATGACATCGCTTCGCGGGATCATGTCGTCCACTTCAACATACCCTGCCTCGCCGAAGCCGCGGGTTAATCTCAGCGGCGAAGGCGGGCGTGCGTTTGTTCGTCCGCGCACAGGTATTTCCGATACCGGACAGTCCATCCGCCGCCCGATCGGTGTCTAAACGCTTGTTTGGCCTTACATCGATCGGCACAACGTTTGTAGCCGTTCGCCGGTTGACTTGGTCGAAAGGGGCTTCGACATGGATCGACGAACCTTCCTGACGATCGCGCTGAGCGCGCCGGTAGTCGCCCGGACAGCACTGGCGGAAGTCCAGAGCGGCCCGCGAGGCATCCCGTGGACGCAATGGGGCGGTCCACATCGGAATTTCCAAACCGAAGCCAGCGGCTTGCGCGACACCTGGCCGGCCTCAGGCCCTCGCGTCGTCTGGAAGCGGCCCCTGGGCGAGGGCTACTCGTCGCCGTCAGTCGAAGGCCCTGTGCTCTACACCATGTATGGCAAGCCGCGCGAAGAGGTCGTGCTTGCGGCCAACACCGAAACTGGCAAAACGCTCTGGGAACAGTCGAATCCCATGACGTTCCACAGCGATGCGCCTGAAATGGGGAACGGCCCATACGCGACCCCGCTCGTCGTTGGCGACAAGGTCTTCACCGCCGGCGTGGCCGGCCGGCTCCAGTGTCTCGACAAGAAGACCGGCAAGCTGCTGTGGACGCAGGAACTCTGGAGCGGTCACCAGGGTTCGCGCTTGATGTACGGCTACGCGTCAAGCCCGATCGCGTTTCGCGACTTCGTGATCGTTCCGGTCGGCGGGCGGAACAAGGCATTGATGGCGTTTCAGCAGGCCACCGGCAAGGTTGCCTGGTCGAGGAACGATTTCGGCAATGTCTACTCGTCCCCACTCCTCATCAACGTCGACGGACTCGAACAACTCGTGGCGGTACTGGACGGCGCGGTGCTGGCGGTGAATCCGCACAACGGCGACCCGCAGTGGCAGGTGCCATTCAAAGCGAATTATTCCATCGCGGTTGCGACGCCGGTCTGGGGCCCCGGCAACTTGCTCTTCGTATCCTCGGAATACGACGCCGGGTCGAAAGTGGTTGAGTTGAAGCGAAACGGTCAGCAGACGACAGCCACCGAATTGTGGAGTTCGCCGCGACTCCGACTGCATCACGGCAACGCGATGCGGATAGGCGACACCATTTACTTCTCGAGCGGCGGCAAGGGCAGCCAGGCGATTCTCAGCGCCGTGGACGCTCGCACCGGGAAGATCCACTGGCAGCAGCGCAGCATCCAGAAGGCCACCTTCGTGTGGGCGGACCACAAGTTGATCACGCTCGATCAGGACGGGAACCTGATGATCGCGCACCCGTCGACCGAAGGTTTCAAGATCTCGGCGCAGGCGCCGCTCCTGACGAACCTGTCGTGGACCCCGCCGGTGCTGGTCGGGACGCGGCTCTACATCCGCGATCGGAAGAACATGATGGCGGTCGATCTGAGCTGACGGCCACCGCATATCGCGCATCGCCGGATAGCCGGGAACGCTTGTCGCATTCCTGACTGCGTTCACAATCGCGTCCGCCACGACGTCCGCCGCGATGCTGCCCAGGCGTCCCGCGTCGATATCGCGACGATGACGCGCCGTCGAGATCGCGAAGATCGTGTCACCGTCGAACGGCGTGTGTATCGGTGAAATCGATCGGCCAAATCCGTCGTGCGCCATGCGGGCGATCAGCGTCGCCTGGACCGCCGTCAGTGCGGCATTTGTGGCCACGACACCAAGCGTGCTGTTGCCTTCGGTGGAAAGGCGAGTGGGGATGCCGTTGCGGAGCAGGAGGCGGGCATCAGCAAGAGCCTGGCCGTCAGGTGTCCGAACACCGGCAAGCACCTTACCAGTCGCGGGATCGATGACGTCGCCATACGCGTTCACGGCAACAAGCGCCGCAACAATCACACCGTCAGGAAAGATGCGGGCAGCGCTGCCGACGCCACCTTTCATCGCACGGCCATAGCCGGCGCTCTTGCCCACGGTCGCTCCGGTACCGGCACCGACGCTGCCCTGGGTCACGGGTCGGCCCGTTGCGGCACGTGCCGCTTCGTATCCGCATTCGGCGTCCGGACGAATCTTCGGGTTGTCGCCCACGGCCAGGTCAATCAACACGGCTGACGGCACGACCGGAATCGCGGGCGCGCCGCGCGGGGTTGGCGTGGCAATGCGTTCGTCGAGGTATCGCACAATTCCCGATGCGGCGCTAAGGCCAAACGCGCTGCCGCCAGCAAGAGACAGCGCATCGATCTTCCTCGATGTCGAGGGATCCAGGTCGGCTGTGCGCAGCGTGGCTGGAGCGCCACCCCGAACATCAACCCCCGCAATCACGGCAGGCTCGAAGAGGATGGCCGTGCAGCCTGTCGGCCGTCCTGCGAGCGTGTGATGGCCAACACGAACGCCGGGCACCGCCGTCAGCGTTGTATTTCGAGGCGCGGCCGCACGTTGAGCGGACGATGGGAGCGACAACGTCGTCAGCGCGGCGGCCGAGCAACCCACGAACCAAACAATTGAAAGCCGGTTCGTCACGGGCGATCCGTTTTCCAGCTTCACAAACGTTAGAAGCTCTGTCCATCATTCCACGGAACGGAGCCGCGGCATGACCTGGTCGCGCACATACCAGAAGTCCGGCCGCATCTGCAGGGCGGTCTGCGCCGCGCGCCGCGCATTCTCGACCTGCGGAGGATCCATTTGGAGGTACAACTCGGCCATCCACCCATACGCAAGCGCCTGGCCCCATTGCGGTGCGATCGGATCAGCGCTCTTCAGGTTCGCCTCCGATTCGAACAGCACCAACGCCTCTTTCCACCGTAGCAGCCCTTTCTCCTTGCCGCCCCCTACCTCTGGCGGATTGTGGAAGAGCATGCCCGCGTCCATCAGCACGGTCCGCGGATTGTAGGGGCCGAGTGCCAGCGCCTTGCGCCGGACGATGCGCAGTTCTTTCGCGACCGCGTGGAACTGTGACGGGTCCAGCACGGCAACCACAATCAGCGCGTTCGCCAGCGCCGTGTAAAACTCGGGATCGTTGTCGCTGGCCGCCAGTGCCGCACGCGCGTGCTCGACAGCATGACCTGCGGACTCGAGGGCCGCAGGCACATCCTTCGCCAGCACCTGCGATGCCGCGAGCGCCCAATACGCCCATGACAGGTAGTAGTGTGCGTAGGTTCCCTCATCCCGGTTCGGCGCCAGCGTCTCGAGCGCGGCGATCGCAGCCCGGAGGCCGGCCTGGTCGTTCCGGTAGTTGGCGTCATACGCGAGGTTGCGCGCTTCGATGACGACCGCGCGCTGGCTTGCCGCCTCCGTGACCGGGAAGGCCAGCAGTAGCGTGGTGACGAGCGCCGCGCGAAGGCGAGTGCTCATTGGTGTGCCTCCTGCCGCGACGGTACGATCCGCGCGACAGCGGCGCTTCGCCGTTGTTGTGAGCGGAGCCTGTCGATGAGTGAGAGGGACGACCACGCGGCAGTAGCGTCAGGTCGCCGCGTTGAGCGCAACGCGCAGTCCCTTGCGATATCGCCGGCTCATTCGCAACTGTCGGCCGTCAGCCAGCGTGACCTGCGCATCGCCTTTCGGCAGCCGCGCGATCTCGCGGACCTTGGCAACGTTGACCGCGTGCGACCGGTGGATCTGGGCGAACTGCTGACGAGGGAGACGCGCGGCGAGCCGTTGCAGCGACTCACGCAGCAAATACTCTTTCGCGCCGACGTGCAGGATGACGTATTGATCGGCGGCCTGGAGCCAGTCGATGTCATCGAAGTTCACGAACGTCACGCGGTTGCCGACCGGCACGGCGATTCTCGGCAGTTGAGCCGCCGGCGCGTGTCCCGCACTGCCAGGCGTGGCCGCGAGGAGTCGTCGCGCCCATTTCGCCGTCCGGCTCTCGTCGATGCGCCTGCGCGCGCGATCGAAGGCCGCGAGAAAACGCGTCTCATCGAACGGCTTCAACACGTAGTCTACCGCCTCGACTTCGAATGCGCGAAGGGCGTACTCGTCGAACGCCGTCACGAACACGGTCGGCGGTACTTTCTCGGGACCGAGGGCATGAAGGACGCCGAAGCCGTCGAGTCC
>JBKOZS010000126.1:0-6264 GCA_046726015.1 Acidobacteriota bacterium | reverse complement strand
GGGTTTCGCCCCGGACCCCGGCTCCTCGCTCGCGGGGGCCGCAAGCCCCGCTCCGCTCGTCGCGGGCGCGCTGTGCGCGCCGCCGTTATGCGGCCCCGGGGTGAGGATGATCGTCAGGCGCCGCATAACGGCCTAGACCTTGTTGGCGATCATCACGATCCAGAGAAGTGGCAGGTAGATGATCGATCCGAAGAACAGCGTTCGGGCGTCTCTGACGGAACGCGTGCGGGCGAACCGGTAGGCCAGGAAGAGAAACGCGAGGCCGAGGACGAGCGCGCCCAGGAAATAGGACCGCCCCGCCAGACCCACGAGCGTCGGGGCGAGGCTGAGCGGCACGAGCGCGGCGGCATACACGACCGACTGCCGGCCCGTGCTCAACCCATCCGGCTCGATCACGGGCAGCATCGGGAACCGCGCACGCGCGTAGTCGTCGCGGAAGATCCACGCGATGGCCAGGAAGTGAGGAAGCTGCCACAGGAACATGATCCCGAACAGTACCCAGGCTTCGCTCGTCAGCGTGCCGCGCGCCGCCGCCCAGCCAATCACTGGCGGAAGAGCGCCGGGGATCGCGCCAATCACCGTTGCAAACGAGGACAGACGCTTCAGCGGCGTGTAGACGACCACGTACGAGAGCAGCGTCGCGAGTGCGACCACCGCGGCCAGCAGGTTCGCCGACGCCGCGAGCATCAACAGGCCCGTCAGCGAAATCGCGAACGCGAAGAAGAGCCCCTCGGCGGCCATCAGGCGCTGATCGGCGAGCGGGCGCATGCGGGTCCGGCGCATCATCGCGTCGGTGTCGCGCTCGATCACCTGGTTGAAGGCGGATGCTCCACCCGCGACCAATCCCGTACCGAGCAGCATGCCCATGACACGAAGCGGTCCAAGACCCTCGCCTCCCGCCATCGCATAACCGGCAGCAGTTGACGCGACAACGAGGAAGTTCAGGCGCGGCTTCGCCAGCGCGACGAAATCGGCGACGCGAGTGCGCGACTGCGCGAGCGCAACGGCCTCGGACCTCACGGACGCACCTCGTTCAATTGCGGCATGGGGGAATTGGCCCTCCGGGGCGCCGCAAATGTTACTCGATAACTGCGCAGCGTGAGAACCAGCGACGTCCCCAGGACGAGGGCACCGTTGACCACGTGGGCCGTGTTGATCACCGGATTCAACGCCGACAGCACGACGAACGCGCCGAGTGTAACCTGAGAGCACAGGAACGCGAACAGGAGGACGGCCGGCCGGACGAGCTCGCGCCGATCGCGGTGGTGATACACGACGTGACCCACCGTCGTGAGAATCGCGAGAGTGACCACGATTGCGCCCACCCGATGCGCGTAGTGGATGGCGATCTGCGGCGTCCACACGGGCGGCACGAGGTAGCCGAACGCAAGCGGGAACGTCGGAATCGCCATCCCCGCCTCGTTATGTCTCATGGTCGCGCCCAGAAGGATCTGCGTATAGACGGTCGCCGTGGTAATTGCGGCGACCCTGCGAAGTCCCGAGTCCCGAGTCGCGAGTCCCGAGTCCTGAGTCCCGAGTTCCGAGTCCCGAGTCGCGAGTCGTGAGTACGCCCTGCGCCAGCCCGGTGACGTCGCTACCGTGAGCGTGAGCGTCAGGCAGAAGAAGATCTGCGCCAGGCCGGCATGGGCAATCGACACCGGCGCCGGCAGCAGCAGCAGCACCGTGAGGCCGCCCAGCAGTCCCTGCAGAATCACCGCGCCAAGGCACAGGAATCCGACCGTTCGTACCCAGCGCCGGGGTTCGACCCGCCACGTCCAGATCGCGAGAATGATCGTGAGGAACCCAACGGTACTGGCAATGAGCCGGTGACTGTGCTCGTAGCGAATCCCACCCACCCACTTGCTCAGCGGGAACGTGAACATGTTCCACCCGTACGTCGTCGGCCAGTCCGGCACGGAGAGACCGGACGCCGTACTCGTGACCATGCCGCCTGCCGCGATCAGCAGGACAGTGAAGAAGGTCACGAGTTGCGCGTAGCGATGGTGCGACATAGTCGATGTGCGATGCGCCCGCCTCCGCCCCGGGCTGAATTTTGCGCGGGCGACGGCGCGGCAGGCTGATGTGCTTATTGTGTCGGCGCTGCAGCCTTGAAGGTGAATGTAATCTCTTTGTTTTCCTTGTCGCCGAGTGTCACGGACTGTGTCTGCGTCCCGAGCTTCTCGTGCCACGCTTCGACGGTGTACGTGCCCGGGGGAACGGTGCGCAGATCGAACTTGCCGCCATTGCCACTCACGGCGAAGTAGGGGTGATCGAGCACGCCTATAAATGCGTGCATCCACGAATGCACGTCGCACTTGAACGGGATCATCACTTCCTTCGTCGTGAAGGTGACGGTGCTCGTCATGGGCACCGGCTGGCTGAAGTTGAACTCGCGGTTCGTCGTCGGCATCCCGTGGACGTTGTGCATCGTGGTGTCGCCGTTCACGACCTGGAGCGGCTGCGCCACGCGAATGCCGAGCACGTGCGGCACGTAATGACAGCCTTTCTGTTCGAGCTTCACGGGATCCGTTGGCGTATCGAACAGGTGCTTATTGCCGAGGCCGTCCTTGATGTAGACGAACGCGTTCTTCAGGCCTCCGTCTGCGACGACGTAGGTCTCCTGCGTCGCACCGCTCTTGTTCTCGGCCTCGCACGCGGGGTCGGACGACATCTGGATGGCCGCATTCTGCGGCACCGCGCCCTCCACGACGACCTTACCCGTGATGTTTCCAGCCGTGGCCTCGTCCACCTTCTTGGCATCAGGAGCGGCGGCCGGGGACGCTGGCTGGGAAGACTTGCTCTGATCGGCACCGCACGCGACGATCGCGAGCGCGACGAGGGCCGGCACGATCGCTTGAAAAACGCGGAACATAACCTTTTGTGAATATCACATATCGGCCGCGGGGTGCGAAGGGTGCGCGGGGCGCTCAGCTGCTGCTCGCCTCTCGCAGCTTTCTCAAGATCCGGTCCTGGATCCAGTGGGAGTCCCACCACTCGACCGGGTTCACCATCTGGCCGTTCACGAGCATCGTGAAGTGCAGGTGATCGCCGCCGGCGAGGCCGGTCATGCCGCTCCGGCCGAGTTCCTGTTCCTTGGCGACTTCCTGCCCGACCTGCACACCAATAGACGAGAGGTGCGCATAAAGCGACTGCACGCCCATCCCGTGATCGAGTATCACGCAGTTCCCGTAAATGCCGAGCGGCTCGGCGTAAACCACCTTGCCCTTGTTGGCTGCCACGATCGGCGAGTTCACGACCTTCGCCAAGTCGAAGCCGAGATGGACCTGCCGGTCGACTTCCTTGCCCTGATACAGGTATGTGCGCTGGTCGGCGAACGCGGCTTCAACGGCGCTGTTCGTGAAGGGATGAAAAACGACGCCGGCCCAGATCATTTCTGGAGAGGATTGCTTCGCGAGGCTGGCAATCTTTTCGGCGTTCTTCCGCCGCAGTTCGCCGTTGATCGCGAGGAACTTCTGCATCGTGTCGCCGTCAGGCTTGACCTCGTTCGTGGTTTCGAGGATCGCGGGGACCACTCTATTCAAGAAGGTGTCGTTGAGCTCGATGCGGCTGCGCTTGAATGGCTTCGGAAACGTGAGCTTGTCGAAGTCCGCGCGCGCGCTGTTGCCTGCTTCATCCCGCGCATACGCAAACATCGGCGTGTTCACGTCCTGGTCGAAGCGCAACGCGAAGAACGCGATCTTCACGGCCGGATCGCTGATGTGCACGCCCTCGATCCTGGCGCCGCTGGCCGGATACCCGGGATACGTCAGGTCGCCGACCTGGATGCCCGATTCGACGTCGGCCGGCATGGCGCGATAGATGACCATCTCGGATCCGCCGAGATTCACGTAATGCTTCGTCGAGAGCACCGCGATGGTCGGTTTTTCGAGACGGACCTGCACGTCGCGCGTCACCGTCGTCTGTGTCTTCCGCCAGCCGCGAAGCACGGGGCGCGTGGCGGTGACCACGATGCGCGCGGGGCCGGATTTCAGATCGGGGACCGCCTGCCGATCGATCGTGCGCGCGATGCGGACCTTCTCCGGGGATTCCTGCTTCACCTCGGCCGAACCGGGAGAGGCGAGCGAGAACAGCGGCGTCTGCTTGCCGTTCTGCTCGAACGCAATCGAGATGGCGCCGATCTTGGCCTCGGGCGCCGTGACGGCGACCTCGAGCGGCGTGGACTGTCCGACGTATTTCGTGGGCTTCGCAATTTCAATCGCTGGTCCGGGCAGCCGTCCCGCGTAAACGAACACGCCGCCCGCAACAAGAGCAGCGATCAAGACCAGACCGAGCAGGTATTTCATATTTGACGATGATACCAGCCGGACCGTGGCACACGCGGCGAATTGCGCGCACCTGGCACCTGGCACCGAGCACCTTGCACCGAGCACCTTGCGCCGAGCACCGGCTGTGGGCCTTGACCCGTCCACAGGGGCCCGGTACAATTAGTGGTTCGAGCCGCTATCGTCTAGGGGTCAGGACACGTGGTTCTCAGCCACGGGACCGGGGTTCGAATCCCCGTAGCGGTACCACCCTCTTTTTTTCAATTTCACAATGTCAGCCTCGCACGACGAGGCTCTTCGTCTGATGGTCCGAAAACTGTTCGCGGGTCTCGCGCTCGGGCTCGGCTCAGCGGTGATCGCCCTGGCGCTGGGTGCCGCCGATCTGCTCGATCGGGCGGAATTCAGCTCGTACGACCGCCGCATTCAGTGGGCGGCCAAGCCCGAATCGGTCAGCCAGGACATCGTGCTCGTGGAGATCAACGACGCGAGCATCCGCGATTATGCGGCCGCGGTCGGCCGCTGGCCGTGGCCGCGCGTCCTCCAGTCCGAGTTGATCGATTTCCTGAAGCGCGGGCCAGCGAAGGTGATTGCCTACGACGTGCTCCTGCCCGAGCCCTCGCAGGGCAGCTTCAGGCTGGGCGACAGCACGTGGACCGCAGAAGAGTCCGACAACGCCATGGTCGATTCGGTGCGTGCGGCCGGCAACGTGATCATGCTCGCCGACGCCGTCAATCCCGGCGTGACCGGCACCGACAACGCCGCCGTGGCGCGCTGGAAGGGCGCACCATACAGTTTGGGACACGCGATCGAGGAGCGGCCGCTCGTGCTGCCTCCGTTTCAGGCGCTGACGGACGCCGCATTCGGGCTTGGGCACAACTTCCTCGCGCTCGACGCCGACGGTCCCGCGCGGCGCATGGCGCCGTTCATTCGGAAGGGGGACAACTACCTTCCGTCGCTCGGTGTCGCGGCGGCGCTTGTCGCGCGCGGCATCAAGCCAGAGGAAGTCGTCCTTGAAGGCGATGCCATCCGGGTCCGCGATCGCAGCATCCCGTTAGTGCCAGTGCGCGTCCCGGCTGGCGCAGGCGGTCCAGCGCACGAGCAGCTCACGATGCTGGTCAACTACCGTGCACCGGCCCTTCTCGAGAATGGCGCGCGGCCGTATCGCTCGTACGAAGCGCGCTACCTGCTGCACTCGGAAGATCAACTGCTGAACGGCGTCAAACCCGATCTCGATCCGGCGGTTTTCAAGGACAAGATCGTCTTCGTCGGATTGACCGCCTCCGGCCTGCTCGACATCTTCCAAACGCCCTTTGGCGACAAGGGGACGATGCCGGGTATTCAGCTGCACGCCAGCATGGCGGACAGCCTCCTGTCGTCGCTGTTCATTACTCCGGCCTCGAACGCGTCGAGGATCGCGACGGTGTTCATCACCGCAATGGCGATCGGGCTGCTGTCGGCGTTTCTCCCCTTCGCTGCTGCCGCGACGGCGGCGGGCGTGATTATCGGCTCCTGGACCTGGTTTGCGGTGGCCGCCTTCAAGAACGGCCTGTGGCTGAACATGGTGCAGCCGCAAATCGCCGGCGGCCTGGCGCTGTTCGCGGGAACCGCCTACCAGTACTTCGTCGAAGGCGTCGAAAAGAGGAAGATGAAACGGTTGTTTGGCCGTTACGTCTCAAGAGATGTCTACGCGCAGCTGGTAGCGAACCCTGAGCTCGCGAAACTCGGTGGCAAGCGCCGCGACATGACGGTGCTGTTTTCCGACATCCGCGGGTTTACGTCGGTCACCGAGCGCGGCGACCCCGAGGAACTTGTTGCACAGTTGAACGAGTACTTTTCCAAGATGGTCGAGATCGTCTTCAAGCACCAAGGGACGGTCGACAAGTTCGTGGGAGACATGGTGATGGCGCTATTCGGGGCGCCGCTCGACGACCCGGATCACGCCGAGCACGCCGTGCAGGCGGCCATCGACATGGTCGAGGAG
>JBKOZS010000125.1:0-7537 GCA_046726015.1 Acidobacteriota bacterium | reverse complement strand
GGCGCGAGGCCGCGCGTTCCGTGTCGTGTTCGTCGCTGGCCTGGCCGAGCGCATGTTCCCGCAGCGTCCGCACGAAGATCCGATGCTGCTCGACAAGGAAATGCGTCGGCCGCTCGACGCCGGATTGACTGTGCAGGAGGACCGCGCGCGCACGGAACGTCTGCTGCTGCGCCTCGCGGTTGGTGCTGCGACTGAGAAGCTGTGGCTGTCGTATCCGCGGATCGAGGTCGCGGAATCGCGTCCGCGCGTGCCGAGTTTCTACGCACTCGACGTCATGCGCGCGATTACCGGCCAGGTACCGAGGCACGAAGCCGTGCAGGAAGACGCCGCCCGGACCGGCGGCGCCGGCCTCGCATGGCCCGCGCCCGAAACGCCGTCAGCGGCGATCGATGATCTCGAACACGATCTCTCGGTGTTGAAGGAGTTGTTGCACATCGAGCCGCGCACGGCCGTGCGCGGTCATGCCCACTACCTGTTGCGGCTGAACGAATCACTCAAGCGATCGGTGACCGCGCGATGGGGTCGCGGCCGGTCACTGTGGACGCAGTTCGACGGCATCACGCGCGTGACGGGAATGACCAGGCCGATGCTGGAGAAGCAACGGCTTGCCGCGCGGCCGTACTCCTTGTCGGCACTCCAGAAGTTTTCCGCCTGTCCGTATCAGTTCCTGTTGTCCGCGATTTATCGGCTCGAGCCGACCGAGGAGCCGGAGCCCTTGCAGAAGCTCGATCCGCTGACCCGCGGGTCGATCTTCCACGAAGCACAGGCGACCTTCTTTCGCGCCCTGAAGAAGGACAAGCGGCTGCCGGTCACCGAGAAGGACGTGCCGCACGCGCTCGCGACGCTGGACGCCGTGATCGCCTCGGTCGCCGACAAGTATCACGAGGACCTCGCACCAGCGATCGAGCGGGTCTGGCAGGACGAGATCAACGACATCGCTCGCGATCTGCGCGTGTGGGCTCGCCGCCTGCCACAGTTCTCCGGCTGGGAGCCGCTGCACTTCGAGTTCGCGTTCGGACTGTCGGACGAAGGGCGCGATCCGGCGAGCCTGCCCGACCCGGTGCTCGTGGACGGCCGCTTCATGCTGCGCGGCTCTATCGATCTGATTGAGCGCAAGCACGGAACACAGACGTTGCGCGTCACGGATCACAAGACCGGAAAGAATCGGACCACGTGGAAGACGGTGATTGGCGGCGGCGGCATCCTGCAGCCGGTGCTTTACAGCGTTGCCATGGAACAGGCGCTGAACGCGAAAGTCGAGTCGGGCCGGCTGTTCTACTGCACGTCTGCCGGCGGCTTCGTCGATCACGAGATCCCGATCAATGACGCCACCCGCCGCATCGGTCTCGAGGCGCTCGAGATCGTCGATCGCGCAATCGAGCTGGGGTTCCTGCCTGCCGCTCCTGCCGACCGCGCGTGCACCTGGTGTGACTTCCGTCCGGTCTGTGGTCCGGATGAACCGCGACGCGTCGCGAACAAACCGTCGGAGAAACTCGGCGACCTCGAAGCGCTTCGGGAACGACCGTGACGCGATGCGCGAGGTACGTCGATGCGCGAGGTGCGTCGATGCGCGACGTGCCAGCAGCGGCAGGCATGAGCCGCAAGCCGAGAGCCCTGAGCCGGCATGAGCCCATACGCCATGAGTCCTAAGCGAGATCAAGAAGCGCGTGACGCGATTGCGAATGCCCTCGACGACACGCTCGTCGTCGAAGCTGCCGCCGGCACCGGCAAGACCACCGAGCTCGTCAAGCGCATCGTCCGCATCCTTGCTGAAGGCAAGACAGAGGTGCAGAACATCGTCGCCGTCACGTTTACGGAGAAGGCGGCCGGGGAACTGAAGCTGCGCCTGCGAGAGAAGCTCGATGCGGAGAGACAGGCCGCGGGATCGTCAGAGACGCTCAACGCGGCGCTGGCCGGTCTCGAAGAAGCGCAGGTCAGCACCATCCATGGCTTCTGCGCCGAATTATTGCGCGAGCGTCCGGTGGAGGCACGCGTCGATCCGCTGTTTGCGGTGCTCACCGAGCCGCAGGCAGAACGGTTGTTCGACGAGGCGTTCGGAGGCTGGCTGCAGAGCGAACTGCAGAACCCACGCGAGGGTGTTCGCCGCGCGTTGCGGCGCTCGGTATGGCAGGGATTCGCGTCGACGACGCGCGAGGACACCCCAATCGATCGTCTGCGCCGCGCCGCATGGGAGCTTGCGGGATGGCGCGACTTCACCGGCGCGTGGACGCGGCGCGTGTTCGATCGCGAAGGGGACATCGACCGGCTCGTCGAGCAACTTCACGCCTTCGCGGATCTGACCGACAAGCCGTCATATGCGAAAGACACGCTGTTTCTGGATACCGCTCCCGCTCGTCACCTGAGCGCGGAGATCGCGCTTCAACAGGAGTCGGCGGACTACGACGGCCGGGAGGCGCGGCTCGTCGACTTGTCTCGCGATCGAGCGTTCTCGAAGGCTCGTCATGGCCGGGGCCCCGGCTATAAGCAAGGTGTGACGCGCGCCCGGGTCATCGAGGCGCTCGACGCGCTGCACGCCAGCCTCGACCAGTTCCGGCTGAACGCGGACGCCGATCTCGCGGCCGCGCTCCAGCAGGAACTGTGGGGCGCGATTGAACGATACGAACAGCTGAAGGCACGCGCCGGCGCACTCGATTTCCTCGACCTGCTGCTCAAGGCTCGTGACCTGGTGAAGGGAAACGCCAGTGTGCGCCGGGGATTCCAGGACCGCTTCACGCATATCTTCGTCGACGAGTTCCAGGACACCGATCCGTTGCAGGCGGAAATCCTCCTGCTGCTCGCCGCGCAGGATCCCGCCGCGACCGAGTGGCGCGCGGTGGTTCCGGTCCCGGGCCGCCTCTTCATCGTCGGCGACCCCAAGCAATCGATCTATCGCTTCCGCCGGGCCGACGTGGGCATCTACCGGGATGTGTGCAAGCGGCTGGAGCAGTGCGGTGCGCGGCTGCTCAAGCTCACGACGAGTTTCCGAAGCGTGCCGGAGATCCAGGCCTGCGTGAACGCGGCATTCGCGCCCGTCATGACCGGTGATCCGGTCACACTGCAGGCCGACTACGTTGCGCTGTCACCGCATCGCCCCGGCCTGAAAGGACGTCCCGCGGTGATCGCCTTGCCTGTACCGGAGCCGTATGGCACACGGAACGTGTCGGCGATGGCCATCGAGAAATCGCTGCCGGATGCTATCGGCGCCTTCATCGAATGGGTCGTGAACGAGAGCGGATGGAACGTCAGGAGTCGCGACATCTGCATCCTCTTCCGCCGGTTTGTCAGCTTCGGCGTGGACGTAACGGAGCCCTATGCGCGCGCGCTCGAGGCGCGTGGCGTCCGTCACGTGCTCGTGGGCGGCAAGAGCTTCCACGATCGCGAAGAGGTGGAGACGATTCGTGCAGCGCTTGCGGCGATCGAGTGGCCGGACGACGAGCTCTCGGTGTTTGCGACACTGAGGGGAGCGTTCTTCGCGATCGGCGATGAGGAACTGCTCGAATGGAAGCAGCAATTTGGCGCCTTCCATCCATTCCGGATCCCCGAGCCATTTCGGACCGCGGACCTCGGCCCTCGAACCTCGGACCTCGGCCATCTTCGACCGATCGCCGATGCGCTGCAGCTACTCCAGCGGTTCCATCGCCGGCGCAATTACATCCCCGTTGCCGAGACACTGCAGCAGCTGATGGATGCGACGCGCGCGCATGTCGGCCTCGTGCTCCGCAGTGCGGGGGAGCAGGCGCTCGCGAATGTGCTGCACGTCGCCGAACTCGCGCGTCAGTACGAATTGGGCGGCGGGCTGTCGTTTCGCGGATTCGTCGAAGAGCTTCGTCTCGCGGCCGAAACCGCGCAGGCCGCCGAAGCGCCTATCCTCGAAGAGGGCAGTGACGGCGTTCGCATGATGACCGTCCACAAGGCGAAGGGCCTCGAGTTCCCGGTCGTCATCCTCGCGGATCTCACGTGCAAGCTCGCGCGCGCGGAGGCGGGGCGCTGGCTCGACCCGGACTCGAACGTGTGTGCGCTCAAACTCGGTGGCTGGTCGCCAGTCGATCTCCTTTTACATGACGCGGAGGAGGCGGCGCGCGACAAGGCAGAAGCGGAGCGCCTCGCGTACGTCGCGGCCACCCGTGCGCGGGACCTACTTGTCGTGCCCGCCATTGGTGATGGTCCGTATGATGGCGGATGGCTGGAGCCGCTCACGAAGGCAATCTATCCACCTGAATCTCAGCGCCGTAGTCCCTCAAAGATGGCGGGATATCCGCAATTCAAATCGAAAGACACGGTGCTGAAGCGGCCGGAGGGCGATCCCGCCACGCCTGGCACCGTCGCGCCAGGGACGTTCGCATTCGACGCAGAGAACCTGGAACCATCGCGCCTCGCACCTCCCTCCGCCGCGGAAGCGGCTACGGCGGGCAAGCGCGCCTCGCACCACGGCCCTCGATCGGACCTCGGACCTCGGAGCTCGACCCTCGGCACGTATCACGTGACGTGGTGGGACCCTCACACGCTCAACCTCGGCGCCGTCTCGACGTTCGGCCTGCGGCGTGACGATCTAATCGTGAAGGACGGTGACATGTTTGCCGTCGAGGAGCGCCTGGCGGACTACGAACGCTGGCGTGACGAGCGCGCCCGCGTGCTCGCGGAAGGGTCGCGGGAAACGCTGCGCGTGAAAACCGCGACGGCCTGGGCGGCCGAAGCCGCGGAGCTCGGGATCGACGCCGCCCTTGCGGACGCCGGCCCGGTTGCAATCGTCCAGCTTCCGGGTGCCGAGCTCCGGCCACGGGGTCCGCGTTTCGGCACGCTCGTCCACGCCGTGCTTGCGACCGTGCCGCTTGACGCAAGTGAAGATGTCGTCGCGCGCACTGCCGCAACAGAAGGTCGCGTCATCAACGCGTCCGCGGATGAGGTGCGGGCCGCGACCCAGGTGGTAAATGGCGTGCTCCGACACGAGCTCATCAGCAGGGCCCGCGCATCTTCCTCTGTTAAGCGCGAGACACCAGTTGCCTGGGTGCGCGAGGGCACCTTGATCGAGGGTGTGCTCGACCTCGCATTCGATGAGGAAGACGCGACCGTCGTCGTTGATTTCAAGACGGACCACGAGCTCGCAGCCGGCGAGACGCGGTACCGCGCCCAGTTGCAGCAGTACGTCGGCGCGGTCTCGCGCGCGACCGGCCGCGCTGCATCCGGCGTGCTCTTTCGCGTCTAGCAACGCCGGTTAGCTAGGGTAGAACCCCGATCACAAAACCGTTATTCTGGTTGAAAGTCGTAATGGCTCACTGTAAAGTGAGCGCGTTCTTGCCGACAATACTGCACGTAGCTGCCCGGAATTGTGCGATCGCGTCACGACCACAACCGGGAACAACTGTTGCCTAGAGGCTCACTACATCCTCCACGTCACCATGGCGGCGGGGTGGGCGTATGTCCCGCTCTGCCGCCTTCGTTCAAGGGCGCTCAATGAATCTGTTTTCGGCTTTCGCCAGCGACGTCGCGATTGACCTTGGCACCGCCAACACCTGCGTCTTCGCTCGCGGCCGAGGTATCGTCCTGAACGAGCCCTCGATCGTCGCGTTCAACACCGCCAATGGCCAGATCGAGGCGGTGGGTCTCGAGGCGCACGAGATGCTGGGCCGCACCCCCCCGAACATCAAGGCGATTCGGCCGATGAAGGACGGGGTCATTGCCGATTTCGACGCGGCGGAGAAGATGCTCACGCACTTCATCAAGAAGGCGCACGGCAAGCGTCCGCTCGTGCGGCCGCGGCTGGTCATCGGCGTGCCCCCGGAGATCACGCAGGTCGAGCGTCGCGCCGTCAAGGACAGCGGCTTCCGCGTGAAGGCGAGCGAAGTGCACCTGGTCGACGAGCCGATGGCCGCAGCGATTGGCTCCGGCCTTCCGGTGACCGACCCGGCGGGCAACATGATCATCGACATCGGCGGCGGCACGACCGACATCGCCGTCATCTCGATGGCCGGAACCGTCTACGGTCGCTCGCTACGCGTCGCGGGTGATGCGATGGACGATGCGATCATGCAGTACATGCGGAAGAGCTGCAGTCTGCTGATCGGTGAGCGCACCGCCCAGGCGATCAAGTTCGAGCTGGGATCGGCCGCGCCGCTCGATAAGCCCCTCATGATGGAAGTGAAGGGACGCCACCTCGTCGAAGGAGTGCCGCGCACCGTGACGATCTGCGACACGGAGGTTCGCGAGGCGCTGTCCGAGCCGCTGCGCATGATCGTCCAGGCCGTGCGCGACGCGCTCGAACGCATTCCGCCCGAACTGTCGGCCGACATCTACGATCGCGGCGTGGTGCTGACAGGCGGCGGTGCGTTGCTGCGAAACCTCGACAAGCGCCTTCGCGACGAAACCGGTTTGCCCGTGCTCGTCGCCGAAAACCCGCTGACCTCCGTCGTACTGGGCGCAGGCAAGATCCTCACGGATCTCCCGCTGCTGCGCAAGGTTTCGGTCGACTGACTGAGCGCGCGGTGTGCGCGCTCCGCGCACCGTGCGCGCCGCCACGAACGTAAAGCGGCCGCTGAAACCGTGATTCCACGGCCGGCCACGCCGCTGGTTTGCCGGCATTTCTCTCGAAAATTCCAGAAATTCCCGTTGGTTCGCCGCACGGCACGGCCGTTGCTCATTAGCGAAGCTTCCAAACCTTACGGAGGTAGTTCGCAAATGATCCGCACAGTCGGCGCGGCGCTCGGTGCTGCAGTAATCCTGTTGTTTTTCGCAACGCTCGCGGTCGAGCATCACCGCTTTTTTGATACCGCGCCCAGCAATACGATCTTCGCGCGTCGCTGACGCACGGGCACTATTCACGCACGTGCAGGTGAGACCTGCGCGTGCGCTTCTCCCGCATCCACACCTTACGTTCTGATACCCTCCCCGGCTGGTCTCCCAAGACTCGGCGCCGCCCGTAAGGCCAGACGCTGTCGCCATGCGTAAACAGGCAATCCCGCCAGCAGGATCATGTAAGGCATGATCGGGCAGATGAAGCGATACTGCACGTTGATCGCGGCATGGACGGCGACGAAGTACGCGATGTGCGCGAGCAACAGGAAGTAAACCGGCTCTCGTGACCGCAACGCGTAGAACAGACCGGCAAATGCGAGCAGATAAACGAGGAAGTTCATCACCGCGTACAGTCCGCGGCCGGAATTCTCGTTGTACCAAATCCATACCAGCCGCATCGTGGACAATTTCAAATAGCGCCACGGGTAGGTGCGTATGATTCGTGTCCCTTCCGCTTTCAGCAGCTGGTCCAGCTCCGTCTCCGAGAACGATGTGACGGGGCGGCCCGTGGCGTCCGTCAGTTTCCGAATCTTCCGTTGCATCTCGGGATGCGAATAGCCGGTATGGTACTTGCCTTCCTCGATCATCCCGTTGTGACGATAGATGTTGAACCCACCCAGCGTGGTGGTGACGAGGGGCTCGCCGAACGCGCGATAGTTTCGAACGACCCACGGAACCTGCACCGCCACGAACGCCACCATGAACCTGTCTCTTATACACATCTGACGCTGCCGACGACATTGTGGTA
>JBKOZS010000124.1:0-35177 GCA_046726015.1 Acidobacteriota bacterium | reverse complement strand
GCCGTTCGGCTCGGGGTTCCCGTCATCAGGGTCCCCAGAGGACTCACACCTCCAAGTCACTTCCCGAATCGCTTTCGCTATCGGTTGGCAGCGCCGTCATGGCGCTGCGCGCCATGCCTGGCGCACACAAAGAAAAAGGCGGCCTGCGTAGCAGGCCGCCCCCTTCCGTCTTCCGACTTCCGTCTTGTCTAGAAGCTCCAGCGGGCGCCGATGCGGATCTGCCGCGGATTCTGCAGCGCACCGGGTGTATCGAATGGCAGCTGGAACGCTGAGCCGTCCGGCAACGTGACCGACTGCGGCCGCGTGATGACGTTCGTGATACCGCCGCGATTGCTGATGTTCTCGATGTCGGCATAAATGCCGACGCGATTGCTCCCGGGCAGCGCGAAGTTCTTTTCCAGCCGCAGGTCGAGCTGCGTGAGACTCGGAAGATGGTGTGCGCCCCGCGGCTCGATGTTGATCCGCCGGTATGTGCTGGACAGGCCGGTGGTGTTCAGCAGCGCGTTCGGGAACTGCTGGATGCGCGGATAAGGCAATCCGCTGGTCGCGCGATAGAACGCGTTCACCGATGCTTCGATCACCGGAATCTGGTAGCTCCCGAGCAGCTTGAACTCGTGATCCGGCGTGAAGCTCGAGTCGCCTTCGGAGTTGACGAGGGCCAGGTTCGGTGTTTCGAACTGGCGCGTCGCGACCTGTGCTGCGCTCGAGTTGTCGACGTTGCCGGTTGCCTTGGCAAACACGTACGACACTTGCGCCTGCCAGCGATTGGAGAAGCGCTTGTTCAGTACGGTCATGAACGCACGGTATCGGCGGAATGGACTGGCCGTTCCGATGACCTGTCCGCTCGAATTCAGATACTGGAACCCGTCCACGTTCCGAATCAGGTAATCCGTGTTGGTCGACGCGCGGTTGGTCCACCGGTACAACGTGATGTTCTTCCCGGTGTCGTCGACCGTCGTCACCGGGTCCCACCGGGCGGAGGGTGGCACGGAATTGACGAAGTTCTTGTTATCGCGCCAGATGCCGGTGAGCGAAAGGCGTATCGTGCCGGTCAGTGCGCGCTCGAAGCCGAGTGTGACCTCGTCAACCCGCGGGTGCTTGATGTCGTCCGCAATCTGGTAAATCACCGCCGGCGTGCGATCGATTTCTTCCAGGTTGTTGACGTCGCCGTCGATCACCAGATACGTCACGTAATCGGTGACGCCGGGGAGGCCGCGCGTGAACAGCTGTGTCTGAGAGCCCTCGTAGTAGAGCCCGTAGGAGCCCTTGACCACGGTGCGATTGTCGCCCGCCACGTCGAACGCGAAGCCAAGGCGCGGCGCCCAGTTGCTGCTGCTGTACACCTTGCCGCCGCCGTTGTCCCCCTTGCCCTGGTACATGTCGCCACGGAACCCGGCGTTCACCGTCAGCCGGTTCGTCAGGTGCCACGCATCCTGCGCGAACAACGACTGGCGGGTGTTGACTGCCGAGATGTCGTAGCCATAGCTGTACGCATAGTAGGGCGCGCCGCCGTAGTCGTAGAAGTACAGGTTGTTGTTGTACCCGTACCGGTCGCGCGTCGAGCTGTGCTCGATCTCGGCACCGAACTTCAGCTCGTGACGCCCGAACTTGTCGGCGTAGTGGGTGATGCTTCCGTTGATCTGGTCGCGAGTGCGATCGGCGTAATAGAACCATCCCTGCGATCCAGTGACCAGCCCGTTTTCATCAACGTGCTTCGAGACCGTCGTTTCCGGATTCAGGTCGTAGAAGCCCCACCACCCGGTGTACTTAACTTCCGCGAACGTGTTCGAGTTGAACAGGTGCCGGTACTGCGTCATCCACACCCATTCGGGCGCATCCTCGCGGTTCGTCAGTTCGTCGGTGGCGATGAGCGGCGACACGCCGGCGCGGCCGATGATGTTGTAGGCGTCGTACTGCACGTGGCCGGTGATGTTGTTGCTCGCGTTCGGCTGCCACGTCAGCTTGAAGTTGAGGCGCGGGCTGACCTCGTGACGCCTCGTGACGCCACCAGTCGGATCGGTCTCCAGCAGGAACCGCTGCGCGCTCGCGAAGAAGAACAACTTGTTCTGCGACAGCGGTCCGCCGAACTGCGTCGTGATGTCGTGGTACGACTTCGTGACCGCGGGATCCGCCAGGCTGGGGTTCTTTGCCGCCACGTCCTCCGGGACGTTGTTGCTGCCAAGACCCGAGCTTGTTGCGAAGTAGTCGAACAGGCCGGAGAAGCGGTTGCCGCCCGACTTCGTGATCGTGTTGACCACCGCGCCCGTGAAGCCACCGTACTCCGCCGGTGCGCCGAGCCCCTGGAACTGGTATTCCTCGACGACGTTGTAGTTGTAGAAGGTCCACGCCGTGCCGCCTGACGGGTCGCGCGTGTCGACGCCGTCGATGAGCAGCGCGTTGCCCGAGCCGGCGCCACCGCCGTAGGCGGAGCTGCTGTTGACGCCCGGCGCGTAGTTGATCACGTTGATGGCCGTTCGCGTGATCGGCGCGCTGAAGAGCAGCGACTGCGAGATCGTGGTTTCGGTCGCGCTGCTCTTGACGTCGACGACGGGCGACTCGCCCGTGACGGTAACGCTTTCCGCGAGGCTGCTGATCTTGAGCGCCAGGTCGATCGTCAGCTCGCGCCCTGGAGAGATCTGGAGGTTCTGCTGGGTGGCTTTCTGGAAGCCCGCAAGATCAGCCGACACCTCATAAGTCCCGACTTCGAGCGCCGGAAAGCGGTAGCTCCCGCTGGCGTCGGTGACTTGCGTATGCGTGCCCTGTCTGCCCGTCAGCGTGACGTTCACGCCGGGCAGGACCGCGCCCTGTTCGTCCTTGATCGTGCCCGTGATGGATCCGGTCAAGGTCTGGGACAGGGCCGGCACCGCGATGAGCGCCGCAAACAGCAGCACCGCGGCCGTCCTGAAGAATCTCTGCATGTCTGACATTCCTCCCTTACCTGACCGGAGACTTCACAGGTTTGCGATCGTGATTGATCGACCAGATCGTGAATCCCGTGCCGGCGCCCATCAGGATGAGTGTGATCGCGCCGCGCTTCGTACGAAAAAACGAATCGTTCGAGGCGCCCGGCTGATCCTGCGCGGAGGCCGCCGGGGCGCTCGCACGGGCGAGCAGTTGTTGACTCGCTGGCGACAGGCGAGTGAGCTTCGTTGTCGCGTCCTTCTTCGTGCCGGCCTTCTCGGCCGCACGACACGGCGCGACCGCAGCGCCGAGCCCCAGCGTCACGCTGAGCGCCCAGGCCGCACCACGGGTGAAGATCTGTCTCACGTAGCCATCCTCCCTTCGGCGTAATCGCGGGGACTGAGCAAGCACAGTGCCGGTGAATGCTGAAGCCGCGGATCGGCGTAAGTTCTAATGCTAAAATGATTAACGGTCAAGCTCGGACCGCGATTCATCACCCGGATCCCGAAGTTCAGACCATCCAATCCAACGCGTTGAATCGTGGCGAAGCCTTCAGCTGCACCTGCTCGTCCGCTCGTCCCTCGGCGAGCGCTGTTGGTCATCATTACTGCGCTGTTCGTCACAGGCGCGGCCATCGGTGCCTACTTCCTCTGGCCGCGGCACGTCGTATCGCAGGGGTTGGCTCTGGGGACGCTCCCTCGCGGCGTCAATCGTGACGCCCTGAATCTTGTCGTCGTCACGCTCGACACCACGCGCGCGGATCGCATCGGCGCCTACGGCCGGGCGAATGCTGGTACGCCGAACCTCGATGCACTGGCCGCGGATGGCGTGCTCTTCGATCACGCGAGTACGACCGCGCCGATTACGCTCCCTGCGCACTCATCGCTGTTCACTGGCCGTTTTCCGCCGCAACACGGCGTTCGCGATAACGGCGGGTACTTCCTCAACGACAGCGAGCTGACACTGGCCGAGGTCCTGAAGGCGCGCGGCTACGCGACCGGCGGCTTCATCGCCGCGTACGTGCTTGATTCCAAGTGGGGGATTGCGCAGGGGTTCGACACCTACTTCGACGATTTCGATCTGTCCAAGTACAAGGTTTTCTCGATGGGATCGATTCAGCGCCCGGGCAACGAGGTCGTCGACCGCGCGCTGCCGTGGATCGATCAACATCGCGGGTCGCCGTTCTTTGCGTGGGTGCACCTCTACGACGCGCACGCACCGTACGCCGCGCCCGAGCCGTTTCGAAGCCAGTTTGCCGGAGACCCCTACCAGGGAGAGATTTCGTTTGCGGATGCGCAGGTCGGACGGATCGTACAGTTCCTCCGCGACCACGATCTCTTCGACCGCACCGTCATGGTCGTCATTGGCGATCACGGCGAGAGTCTCAACGACCACGGCGAGCAGGGGCACGGCTTCTTCATTTATGAGAGCGTCGTTCACGTTCCGATGATCGTGCGTGCGCCGTTTTCGGCGATGCAGCACCAACGCGTGACGGATCCGGTCCGGTCCGTCGACGTGATGCCGACCACCCTCAATCTGCTCGGTGTGCCGAAACCGGCCGGTGTGACGATCGACGGCGAGAGTATCGCGCCGTTGATGACGGGCGCGCGCGGCGACATGGGGCTCGAGGCGTACGCCGAGGCTGTTTACCCGCTGCACCACTTCGGCTGGAGTGATCTGCGTTCGTTGCGGCAGGGCCGATACAAGCTCATTGCCGCGCCGCGGCCGGAGCTGTACGACCTGCAGGACGATCCGACGGAACAGAAAAACCTTTTCGCCGATCGCAAGGCGCTTGGCGACAGGATGCTTGGCCGTCTTGGCGAGCTGGAAGCGCACTTCAAGAGCTCGGGGCAATCGAAAGGCGAAGCGATCGAGATCGACCCCGATGCGAAGGCGCGGCTGGCGGCGCTTGGCTACGTGGGCTCGTTCGTGGCGAGCGTGACCGACGATGCGTCGCGTGCGGGGCTTGCCGATCCGAAGGACAAGGTCCACCTCTTTAACAAGATCACGAAGGCGCGAGAAGTCGGGCGCGACGAGAAGGATCTCCCCGCCGCGATGGCCATGCTGGACGAAGTGCTGAAGGAGGATCCGAAGGTCATCGACGCCTGGTTCACGCTCGGCAACATGTCGGCACGGCGAGGCCGCCATACCGATGCCGTCGGGTACTTCAAGCGCGCACTGGCGCTGAAGGCGGACGACGAAGAAGCGGTCATCAACCTGGCGCATGCGTACCGCAAACTCGGTCGCGACGACGATGCGCTGGTCGGGTTCCGCCGCTTTCTCGAACTCGACCCGAAGAACGCCCAGGTGCATTACGCGATCGCCCAGATCCTGATCGACCGCGGCGACAATCGCGGCGCGTCGGAGGAATTACGTCAGGCGCTCGCGGTCGAGCCAAAGATGGCGGCGGCGCGGATCGCGCTTGGCGTCGTGGCGTTGAACGAAGGCGATCTCCCGCGTGCCGCGGCGGAGATCCGTCAGGCGCTCGCGGAAAAACCCGACGTGCGCCTGGCGCATTACAACCTGGCGTTGCTGGCAGAGAAGCGCGGCGACATGAACGGCGCCGAACAGGAATACCAGCGCGAGCTGGTGCTTCACCCGAACAATTACAAGGCGGCCTTCAATCTCGGGAAACTCTACGAAGCGACGCGGCGTCCCGCCGAACAGGAAGCGGCATTCCGTAAAGCGATCGAGGGAAATCCTGAATTTGGAGAAGGGTATTTCTATCTCGCGAAGCTTTACCTCGATCAGGGCCGGCGATTCGACGAAGCGGTCACGCTCGCGCGCAAAGGATTAGAAGTGGCCGCGAACTCGCCGTATGCGCCACTCGGGCACTACGTGCTCGCGGATCTCTACAATCGCATGGGCCGCGGCGCGGATGCGGCGGCTGAAGCGCAGCGTGGCCGGGCGCTCGAAGCGCGGGAGACTCGCGCGAAACGTTCGAGCCAGTAACGAATTTCCGCTCGAGAGATTCGCCCGACTCGTGGTACACTGAATGGTTGTGCCAGCTACAAAAAAGCCCTCTCCAGAGCCGAAGGCTCTTCATATCCTCATGGTCACGCCGGAAGCGCGTCCTTACAAGACGACCGGCGGTCTCGCAGATGTTGCAGGAGCGCTGCCACACGCGCTCGCGCGCCTGGGACATCGCGTCACTTTGGTCATGCCGCGTTATCGCGGTATCGGCGTTACCGGCGCTTCGTCACAATCGGCCGCCGTGCCGTTCGGACCGAATCAATACCCGGTGACGTTTTACATCACGACTCCCGAGTCCCAGGTCCCGAATCCCGGGTCCCGAGTCAGGAGTGCCGAATCGAAAGTCGCGACTCCTGCGTTGAAATCGCGTCCCACGACAAAAGGCTCAAGTCGCACGACCACGACCACCACGAAGGCATCTGCGCGTAAGGCGAAGGCCGCGCCGGCAGGTACCGTGACGACGGTGTTCATCGACGCGCCGGATCTCTTCGACCGCGACGGCCTGTATGGCGACGCGGGTGGTGAGTACTCCGACAACGCGTTTCGTTTTGCGGTGCTGTCCCGCGGGGCGCTCGAGTACGCACGTCTCACCGGTCAGCGTCCGTCTGTCGTGCACGGGCACGACTGGCAGACGGGGCTCGTGCCGCTCTACCTCCGCACGGTCCTTGCCGACGATCCGGTCCTCGGTGGCGTGCCGTCGGTCTTCACGATTCACAACGTCGCGTTCCAGGGCTTGTTTCCTCCTGACGTGCTGCGCTGGATCGACATCGCGCCGGAGTTGTACAGCGCGAGCGGCCTCGAGTTCTACGGGCGCGCGAGCCTGCTGAAGGCGGGGGTGCTCTTCGCCGACAAGGTGACGACCGTCAGCCCGACGTATGCGCGGGAGCTGCTGACGCCCGGGTTTGCGTTCGCGTTTGGCTTCGAAGGCATCCTGGCGAGCCGTGGCGCCGATTTCTCGGGAATTCTCAACGGTATCGATGCGGACTCGTGGAATCCCGCATCCGATCGATTCCTTCCCGAGCCGTTCAGTGCCACTTCGCCCAAGGGAAAGATCGAAGCGAAGCGCGCGTTGTTGAGCGCAGTGGGCCTGCCGGCCGACAAGGCCGCGCTCGCGCGTCCGACGATCGGGTTGCTGTCGCGACTCACGTACCAGAAGGGGTTCGATCTGCTGCAGGTGGCCTCTCCCTCGCTGATGGAGCTCGACGCGAACTGGGTGCTGCTGGGTGACGGCGACCGGTATTACGAAGAACTCTGGACCGGGCTTGCCCGGGCGCATCGCGATCGCGTCGCGACACGCATCGGCTTTGATGAGGAGCTGTCCCACCTCATCCACGCCGGATCCGATCTGTTCCTGATGCCGTCGCGGTACGAACCATGCGGGCTGAATCAGATGTATGCGATGCGCTACGGCACCCTCCCGGTGGTTCGCGCCACGGGTGGGCCGGAGGATACGGTCCAGGATGCCGATGAGACGCCGAAGGGGGGAAACGGATTCCGCTTCCGGGAATTCACGGTCGAGGCGCTTGTCGATGCCGTGCGCCGCGCCGTGGAGGCGTTCCGCGACGCCAGGCGGTGGAAGACCCTTCAGCGCAACGCCATGAAGCAGGACCATTCCTGGGACGTTTCAGCCCGGGAGTATGTCAAAGTGTACAGAGGCATGGAGAACCGAGAGGACAGACATGGCATCCGAAAAGGTACAAACGCTGACGGACGGGAACTTCGAACAGACGATCAACGGCGGAAAAGTCGTACTCGTTGATTTCTGGGCGGACTGGTGCGGCCCGTGCCGCCGGCTGGCGCCGACGGTCGACCAGCTCGCGACCGACTACGACGGCAAGATGGTCGTGGCGAAGATGAACGTCGACGAGAACCCCTACACGCCGAATCGCTTCAGCGTGCGCGGCATCCCGACGCTCCTGCTATTCAAGGGGGGGCAGGTCGTGGAGCAGGTGGTCGGTCTGACCGACAAGGATTCGGTGAAGAAGGTGATCGACAAGCTCGTGGCCGAGACCAGTTCCGGTTCCAGTTCCCAGTGACATCTGGCAACTGGCTGCCGGGGTCGTTTCAAGTTCTTCGCACGAGGTTTACTGGAAACTGGCCACTGGCCACTGGCAACTCTCCCCATGCCTGAGAGAAACGTGATCATCATCGGGTCGGGCCCCGCGGGCCTGACCGCGGCGCTCTACACGGCGCGCGCCAACCTGAAACCGCTCGTCATCGAAGGGCTCGAGGCGGGCGGTCAATTGATGCTCACGACACTGGTCGAGAACTGGCCCGGCCACCGGGACGGCATCATGGGGCCGGAGCTCATGGCGGAAATGCGCGCGCAGGCCGAGCGGTTTGGCGCGGAGATCATTCACGGCAACGTGACCGCCGTCGATCTCATGGTGCGGCCGCACACGGTCACGACCGCGGACGGGACCTACACCGCACGGTCGATCATCATTGCCACCGGCGCCTCGGCGCGCCTGCTTGGCCTGCCATCCGAGCGCGCGTTGATTGGCCACGGCGTGTCGACATGCGCGACCTGCGACGGGTATTTCTTCCGCGGCAAGCCGATCGCCGTCATCGGCGGCGGCGACTCCGCGATGGAAGAGGCCATCTTCCTGACCCGGTTCGCCTCGCACGTGACGGTCGTTCACCGGCGCGACACGCTGCGCGCATCGAAGATCATGCAGGACAAGGCGTTCGCGAACCCGAAGATCTCGTTCGAGTGGAATGCCGAGGTCGAGGAAATCAGGGATACGCGCGACGGCATCGTGACGTCGATGGTGCTGCGCAACCACGTCACCGGCAACCGCAAGGACATTGCCGTCGAGGGCGTGTTCGTCGCGATCGGGCACACGCCGAACACCGCGCTCTTCCAGGGGCAGGTGGAAACCGACGCGAACGGCTACATCGTGACTCACGCGGGGTCGCGGACGAGCATTCCGGGCGTCTTCGCGTGCGGCGACGTGCAGGACCACGTTTACCGCCAGGCCATCACCGCGGCGGGATCCGGCTGCATGGCGGCCATCGATTCGGAGAAATACCTCGACGGGCTCCCGCAGCACCTCGGGGAAGCCACGCTCGAATCGCGCGCGACGGGATAACGGCCTATCGGTGCTAGGGGCAAAGTGCCCGGTGCTAGGTGCCCGGTGCTGGCACCGGGCCCTTTGCACTTAGCACCCGTTCAATCGATCCACCCGCCACCAAGCACGTACTCCCCATCGTAGAAGACCACGGCCTGTCCGGGCGTGATGGCGCTCTGCGGCTCGTCGAACGCGAGGCTGATGCGCGCGTCGGGCTCCGGCGTGATCGTCGCGGCAGCCTCGCGATGACGGTAGCGGATGCGCGCCTGCGCGCGAACGGCGGCTGAGGGCATGTCGCCGCTGATCCAGTTCACGCGCGACGCGGTCAGCGTGGTGCGCTCGAGCGCCTCCCGCGGACCGACGGTCACGGTGGCCGAGTCTGCGTCGATCCCGACGACGTAGAGCGGGATGGTGGAGGAGACGCCGAGTCCCTTGCGCTGACCGATGGTGAACCGGTGCACGCCGTCGTGTCGCGCGAGGACGCGTCCGTCCTGGTCGCGGACGAGGCCGGCGGGAAGCCCCGCGCGCTTCTGCACGAAGTCCGCGTGCTCGCCGGCCGCGACGAAACAGATCTCCTGGCTGTCGTGCTTCTCGGCCACGCTCAGTCCGAGCCGGCGCGCTTCCTGCCGCACCGCCGGCTTGTCCAGTGCGCCAACCGGAAACCGTGCGCGCGCGAGCTGCGGCTGCGTGAGCGTGAACAGGAAGTAGGACTGGTCCTTCGCCGCATCGATGCCGCGCTTGAGCCGATAGCGCTCCGTCTCTGGATCCCAATCCACCTGCGCGTAATGGCCGGTGGCCACCGCCTCCGCGCCAAACCCCTCGCCGCGCTCCACCAACGACGCAAACTTCAGATCGCCATTGCAATGCACGCACGGGATCGGCGTCCGCCCGGCGGCGTACTCGCGCACGAAATCGGAGATGACGTGGTCCTCGAAGCGGCGCTCGAAGTTGACGATGTAGTGGGGGATGCCAATCGAGCGGGCGACGCGGCGCGCATCGTAGAGGTCGTCGAGCGTGCAGCAGCTGCCGAAGCGGATCTCTCCCTGCTGCTGGTCATACAGCTGCATGGAAAGGCCGATCACGTCGTGCCCCTCGCGCGCAAGCAGCGCGGCGGCTACCGACGAGTCGACGCCGCCCGACATCGCGACGACGATTCGCATGAGCGTGCTAACAGGAGAAAGAATCTCTTGGTCTCCTGAACTCCTGGCCTCCTGTGATCTTTACCGGCGCACCAGCGTGCGCAATTTTTCGACGACCTGCGGCAGCTTCGCGACGAGCGCGTCAACCTGCCCTTCGGTGTTGCCCGCGCCCAGGCTGAAGCGGATCGAGTTCTGCGTCCGGTGCGATGGCAGTCCCATCGCGCGCAGCACGTGCGAGGGTTCGAGCGTGCCGGACGAGCACGCGGAGCCGGTCGAGACCGCAAAGCCCTCGAGGTCGAGCGCGATCAGCAGCGACTCCGCTTCGATCCCGTCGAAGCTGATGTTGGTCGTGTTCGGCACGCGCGGCGTCGGCGCGCCGTTGAGGAGCGTGCCCGGCACGCGATCAAGGATGCCGCGCTCGAGACGATCGCGGAGCGCCCCCACGCGCACGCCTTCGGTGGCCGCCTTCTTCTGCGCGAGGCGCGCGGCCACACCGAGGCCTGCATGGCCCGGCACGTTCTCGGTGCCTCCACGCCGGTTGCGCTCGTGCTTGCCGCCCGTCATGGTGGAGATCATGCGCGTGCCGCGCTTGACCCAGAGCGCGCCGGTGCCCTTCGGCCCGTTGAACTTGTGCGCCGAGAGAGAGAGCAGATCCACGCCAAGCGCGCGCACGTTCACCGCAATCTTGCCCACCGTCTGGACCGCGTCGGTGTGGAACAACGCGCCGCGGGCGTGTGCGATCGATGCCAGCGCCTCGATCGGCTGAATCGTGCCGATCTCGTTGTTCGCGTGCATCACCGAGACCAGCGCCGTCTGATCGTCAATCGCGGATTCGAGCGCGGCCGGCGAGACGAGACCGGTCGAATCGACCGGCAGAAGCGTGACCGACCATCCGCGCCGCGACAGCGCCTTCACGGTATTGAGCACCGCCTCGTGTTCGATGGTGCTGGTAATCAACCGGCGACGCGTGCCCGCTTCGAGCGGTTCCGCCGCACCGCGCAGCGCGAGGTTGTCCGCCTCGGTTCCACCGCTGGTGAGCACGATCTCGGCAGGGTCCGCGCCGATCAGATCGGCGACCGCCGATCGCGCCTCGTCGAGCACCGCCTTCGCGCGCTGCCCGAAGTGATGCACGCTCGACGGATTGCCGAACTCGTCGGTCAGCGCACGCTGAACCGCCTCGATAACGGCGGGATCCGGCGGCGTCGTCGCGTTGTGATCGAAGTAGTAGCGAGCCATGTCGATTGAAGACTGGCGACTGCAGATTGCCGATTCACGGGAGTGCCGGTTGTCGATTGGCGATTTGGATTGATGATTGGCGATTGGAATTGCCGATTGGGGATTGGCGATTGGAATTGTCGATTGCGGATTCGAAGACTGAGCCAATCAGCAGTCGGTCATCCACGCCATCAATCAATCGCCAATCCAATTCCTCAATCCTCAATGAAATCCGCAGTCCTCAATCGTCAATCGAAATCGGCAATCGCCAATCCGAATCATCAATCCGGCAATCGGCAATGGATTAAATCGCCAATCTGCAATCGGCAGTCGCCAATTGTACCATTCCACCGTAACCCGCAGCAATAAAAGGACTAGACACGGTCGAGCGGGGGTGCAATACTGGCTGGACCGCTGCCCAGCGAACGATAATGAGACACCCTGCGAGGTCAACTTCGGATAGGTGGAGAGGTAAGCCATGTGGAAACGGGATGACGCGGTAAAGCCGACACCCCCTGCCGGGAGCGGCCCCGCGACGGGACAGAGCGGCGCAGGTCCGTCCGCTACGCCGCCGGCGGTAGAACCGGTGCGCACCGTGAATGAACCTCATCGTGGATTGGAGAAGACAACCGTGAACATCGGCAAATCCGTTGTGATCAAGGGTGAACTCAGCGGCAGCGAAGACCTCACCATCGAGGGCCAGGTTGAAGGGAAGATCGAGCTCCGCCAGAACATCCTCACGATTGGCCCAAACGCCCGCATCAAGGCGCAGGTGTTCGCGAAGGGGGTCATCATCCTGGGGGAAATCACTGGCAACGTGACCGCCACTGAAAAGGTCGACATCCGCGACAACGGGTCGGTGGATGGCGACATCGCGGCCCCCCGGGTCGCCATCGCCGAAGGGGCCCATTTCCGCGGCAGCATCGACATGCAGCGCACCGGGGCGAAAGCGTCGGAATCGAAGACCGAGTCGAAGCCGGCTGCGTCGACGCAGCAGGCGCAGCAGCAGACCCATACGCCGACCCCCGCTGGGGCAGGCTCTCGGTAACGCTGAATACAGGGAATCGGCAGTCGGCGGTGCCTGTGCGCAGCAGGCGTTCGTCAGTCAGCGGAATACGCTAAGCGGTCGCCGTTGGGGTCGGCAGCAGGGCCTGGAGCCATGCTGCTGACCGCGTCCTGCACACCGCAGACAGCACGCTGCAGACTGCCAACGGTACTCGCTGCACACGGCGTGCTGCACGCCGTATACTGTGGACTGCGGATTAGCCTATCGACACTCCAGAGTGTCCATCTCCAACCTTCTGAAGTTCGGCGGGAAGCGGTCCGATCAGGGGGCCGGCGCGACAGCAGAGGCTTCGTCTGCCAAGGGGCAGGAAACGATCGTGCTGTCGAAGGCCCTGCCGAAATTCATCGGGGCGCTCGCGAGCACCGACGCGCCCGTCCTGATCGACTTCGGCCCCGTGATTGGGCCGAACGTCGCGTTCTTCGGCGAGAACCTTGGGTGCAAGCTGTTCATCGAGGATCTCGCCAAGGATCTCGATCGCCACACGCGCGCCGGGACACGCGAGGCCCTGCCCGAGACACTGTCGAAGCGGTTCGCGCAGCCCGACGGCTCCGTCGACGGCGTGCTCTGCTGGGACATTTTCGATTTCCTCGAGCGTCCCGCGGCGCAGGCGCTCGCGCGCGAGGTCGTGCGGGTGTTGAAACCTGGTGGGGCGGTGATGGGATTCTTCTGCAGCTCGATGGTAGGCGTTCCTCCCCAGTCGCCGTTCACGAAATACGAAATCGTCGAAGAAACCTCGCTCAAGCAGCGCCCGCACGCGGGCGCCGGCGGGCAGAAGTTCGTGCTGCAGAACCGCGACATCATCAAGATGTTCGAGGGGCTGTCCGTTGCCGATTCCTTCCTCCTGAAGAGCAACACCCGAGAAATGCTCCTGCGCAAACGGGCGTGACGTGCGCCCGGTCATCGCGTTCCTGACGGATTTCGGCACGCGCGACCATTACGCCGGCACGATGAAGGCGGTGGCGATCGGTATCTGCCCCGATGCCACCTTGCTCGACATCACCCACGAGGTTCCGCCGCACGACGTGCTCGCCGGCGCCATGGAGCTGGCGGCGACGTTCAAATACTTTCCCGCCGGCACCATCTTTGTCGTGGTGGTCGATCCCGGAGTCGGGTCAGCACGCCGCGGCATCGCCGTCGAGACCGCCGACTACCGGTTCGTGGCGCCGGACAACGGCGTCCTCACCGCGGTGCTCCGCGAGACTGCCGCGAAGAAGATCGTCGAGCTCACCGAGCGCCGCTACGCGCGCCCCACGGTCAGCCGCACCTTCGAGGGACGCGATCGCTTCGCGCCCGCGGCGGCGTGGCTCGCGAAGGGCATTCAGCTCTCCGCGCTCGGACGTCCCGTCAGCGATATCCATCGCATCGACATTCCCGTGCCCGACGTCACCGCCGACGCCATCACGGGCATCGTCCTGCGCGTCGATCGTTTCGGAAACCTCGTGACGAACATCGATCGCAAGATCGTCGAGCGCATCGCGCAGGCGAGTGCGATTGAGATCGATGCCGCGGGACACCGCATCGAACGGCTGGTCGCGACGTACGCGGAACTTCCTCCTGACGGGGTGGGAGCACTCTTCGGCAGCACGGACCATCTGGAAATCGCCGCCCCTTCGTCCAGCGCCGCCGACCGTCTCGCGCTGGCTCGCGGCGCGACGATTAAAGTCACCCGCCGCTGAGACCCTCGCAATCGAAGATTCGAAGGGGAGCGAAGGTTCGAAGGAGCACCGAGCTACTTTTCAGTCGAAGGTCGAAGGTCGAAGGCGGAGATCGAAGTCACCCGAAAATTTCGCTGGTTCGCGCAAAGAAGTGATATGCGCTCCTTCGACTAAGTATTGGTAGCTCCTTCGATTCCTTCGATTTTCAAAAGCGTCCTCTCATGAAACAATAGGCTGTTTCATCCTTTCAGAGGACTGCTTCATGCTTGATTTCGATCTCACCGAGGAGCACCGGATCCTGGAACAGACCGTCCGCGAGTGGGGCGCGCGCGACGTGGCGCCGCGGATCCACGACCTCGATCGCGAACACCGGTTCGATCGCAACTACCTCAAACACATGGCGGATATGGGGCTGCTCGGCTGCTCGGTGCCGCAGGAGTACGGCGGGGCGGGGATGGACTACATCAGCCTTGGTCTCATCAGCGAGGAGCTCGAGTATCTCGACACGTCGCTCCGCGTGATCATGTCGGTGCACGCCGGCCTCAACTGCCTCACGCTGCTTGCCTGGGGTACGGAGGACCAGAAGCAGCGGTATCTCGTGCCGCAGGCGCAGGGCAAGAAGATCGCGACCTATGGACTGACCGAGCCTGCGGCCGGCAGCGACGTGCGCGGGATCCAGACGACGGCGACCAAGAAGGGGGACCGGTATGTCGTCACCGGCGAGAAGATGTGGATCTCGCTTGCGGACGTGGCGGACCACTTCCTCGTGTTCGCGTGGACCGACAGTGAGAAGAAGAAGCAGAAAGATCCGTCCGGCATCAGCGCGTTCATCATCGAGCGGGCCTTCAAGGGTTTCTCGAGCGGCACGCTGAAGGAGAAGTGGGGGATCCTCGCGGGCAATACCGGTTACTTCAAGATGGACGAGGTCGAGGTTCCCGAAGCAAATCTCGTCGGCCGCCCGGGGGAGGGCTTCAAGATTGCGATGTTCGCGCTCGACCAGGGGCGTTACACGGTGGCGGCGGGCGCGACCGGGCTGATTCGCGCGTGCCGTGACGCGAGCGCCAGGTACGCGAAGGAGCGCAAGACCTTCGGCGTCGAGATCGCGCAGCATCAGCTCGTGAAGGAAATGATCGCGCAGATGGAATCCGACTACCAGGCGTCGCGACTGTTGTGGATGCGCGCCGGGTTCCTGAAAAACGCCGGCCGGCGCAACACGCGTGAGACCGGCCTGGCGAAATGGTTTTCCACCGTGGCGTCCGAGCGCGCCGCGGGGGATTGCGTGCAGGTGCACGGCGCGAACGGCTATTCGGACGAGTACCCGGCGGGGCGCTTCTACCGGAACTGCAAGGGGGCGGTGATCTACGAGGGCACGCGCGAGATCCACAAGCTGATGCAGGCCGATTACGTCCTGGGGTACCGGCAGGACAAGCCGACACGCTGCGAGTTGCCTCCACATCGATCGTGAACCACGCGCCCGACACCAAGGCCGGGCCCACAGGTGGATAGGATGAATTCCGATCTATCTCTCGATTTCTTGCGCGTCGTCGAGCAGGCGGCGATCGCGTGCGCGCACACGATGGGCCAGGGGGACGGCGTCAAATCCGATCGCGCCGCGGTGGAGGCGATGAGGGTCAACCTCGACTCCGTGCCGATCGACGGGACGATCGTGATCGGCGAAGGGGAGCGCGACGAAGCCCCGATGCTCTACATCGGCGAGAAAGTCGGCATCGGGGCGCATCAGAAGCTGCCGTTTGGCATCGAGTTCCCCGCCGTCGACATTGCCGTGGATCCTCTGGAGGGGACGAATCTCTGTTCCACCGGTGCGCCCAACGCGATCGCGGTGCTCGCCGCATCGAGCAAGGGCGGACTGCTGCACGCACCGGATCTCTACATGGAGAAGCTGGTCGTCGGTCCGAATGCGAAGCAAGCGGTCAGCCTCGACGCCAGCGTTGCCGAGAACCTGCGGGCGATCGCGCGTTGCCTGGAGCGCGACGTCGCCGACCTGGTCGTGGTGGTGCTGGATCGTCCGCGTCATGCGCAACTGATCGAGGACATTCGTAGCACCGGCGCGCGCATCCGCCTGATCTCCGACGGGGATCTCTCCGCCGGCATTGCCGCGGCGGTGGTGGGCAGCGGCGTGCACGCCGTCATGGGCACCGGCGGAGCGCCCGAAGGCGTGCTCACCGCCGCGGCAATGCGCTGTCTCAACGGCGAGATCTTCGGACGCCTCGTCGTGAAGAAGGCGGAGGACGAGGAACGTTGCCGGGCGATGGGCACCGATCCCGGGAGGATCTACACGTCGAAGGAGCTTGCGTCAGGCAAGGGGATCGTCTTTGCGGCCACCGGTGTCACTGACGGCACGCTGATGCGCGGCGTCCGGTTCTTTGGTGACGGCACACGCACCAGTTCACTCGTCATGCAAAGCGATCCCCCACGTATCCGGTTCATCGACACGATCCATGTTGAACAATCCCGAATGGTCAGGGTCCGGTTCTGAACGACAGTCGTCTTCGGTGTCCTTCCGTGTAATTCCGTGGTGAGCTATCGCAGGAACCTGTTCGCGGTCACGGCGGCGTCGTTCATCGGCTTCATGGGCTTCACGCTCGTGATGCCGTTTCTCCCGCTCTATCTCCATCAACTCGGCGTCACGGATGTTGGCGAGATCGCCATGTGGTCGGGTCTCTGTCTTGGCGTGACGCCCGCGCTGACCGCATTCCTCGCTCCCTTCTGGGGACGCCTCGCGGATCGCTTCGGCCGCAAGATCATGGTCGAGCGTTCCCTCATCAGCTTCGTGCTCGTCATGGGGGCGATGGGGTTCGTGACACACGCGTGGCATGTCTTCGCGCTGCGCGCTATCCAGGGACTGTTTGCCGGCTACGGCGCGCTCGCGTTGACGATGGCGGCTGATTCGGCGCCGAAGGGCCGCATGGCGCAGGCGATCGGCATCGTGCAGACGGCGCAGCGGCTCGGGCCGGCCGTTGGACCGGTGTTCGGCGGCGTGGTCGCGGCATTCGTGGGTCTTCGCCATGCGTTCCAGTGCGCCGCGCTGTGCTATGTCGTTGCGGTCGTGCTGGTGTTTGTGCTGTATCACGAGCCGGAACGTCACACGCCCGAGCCTGGAAACGCCGATACGAAGTCTGCGGTCACGTTCCGCAGCGTCCTGGCGTTCGAAAACTTCTTGCTGATGATGACGGTGATCTTCGGCTTGCAGTTCGTGGACCGCAGCTTCGGGCCAGTCCTGCCGTTATACGTCGCGGAACTCGGTATCACGCCGGCGCGCATTCCGCTGATCTCCGGGATACTGTTCTCGATTGCCGCGGGGGCGGGAGCGGTCGGTCATCATTATTGCGCCGCACTGATGCGCCGCCGATCAGCGACGGCCGTCATCATGGTCGCGTGCACTACCGCCGCGGTCGGGGCTGCGATCATCGTCATCGCGCGCGACGCGCGCTGGTTGTTCGTCGGTGCGCCGCTCGTCGGCGTGGCGATCGGCGCGGGCATGACGGCCGCATACACGGCTGCGGGCAGCGTGATCCCCGCCAGCGCGCGCGGAGCGGGCTTCGGACTGCTGACCACCTCGTCGCTGATTGGCCTCGCGCTCAGCCCCATCGTCAGCGGTCTGCTCGGCGCGACTTCGATTCGCGCCGTCTTCGCGCTCGATGTCGTGGCACTCGCCGCGCTGGCGATCGTCGTGCGACACGTCGGCGGTGACGAAGGCCCGAAGCCGCCAACGCCGCCTCGTCGCGAGCCGAAACTCGCCGAGGAACCCTTGCTGACCGAAACCCTGTAGCACCATTTCGCGACAAACACTTGTCGAGGTACGAATTCACGCAGAGGCGGCAAGGCGCAGAGCCTACGGAAAAAACGGAAGGCACGGAAAACGCGATGGCGCTCTGCCGCGCGGACAATTGAGGAAGCGGCCACTCAGCGCCACGTTTGCGGTGCCGCGCTTCGCGCGGCTGAGAGCACGCGAATCCGGGAATACAGGCCAGTCTCCGATTGACAGCGCCTGTATTCCTGATTCGCGTGCCCTGCAGTGCCGGCCGTAGGCCGGCCACCGCAAACGTGACCCACAAGCGGCCTTCTCTGCGGCCTCCGCGCCCTCGACAAGGATTCAGCTCCGCGTGGAGATCGTCGGCGCGACACGCGGCAATCGCTGATAATCGAATTCGAGATGCCAACGGTACTCGGCACGGACGCAAGTGCGCTTCGCGAGGCCGCGCAACTTCTGCGCGATGGAAAGGTCGTCGCATACCCAACAGACACTCTGTATGGGCTTGCGGTCGATCCGCGGAACAGTGACTCGGTGCGGCGGCTGTTCGCGTTGAAAGGACGCGCCGGGTCGTCAGCGCTGACGCTGATTGCTGCTGACGTGGCGCAAGCGGAGGCCGTTGGCGAATTCGGTGCGGCCGCGGCCCGACTCGCGGCGCATTGGTGGCCCGGGCCTGTGACCATTGTCGTGACGGCGCGTCCCGGCCTGGCGCGCGAGACGCTCGCGGGTGGAACGACGGTCGGGGTGCGCGTGCCGGACCAGCGGGTCGCGTGCGGACTGGCGCGCGCGCTCGGGTTCTGCATCACGGCAACGAGCGCAAATCGCTCCGGCACGAGCGCGGCGGTGACAGCGCACGAGGTGCTGGCGATGCTTCCGGACGTGGACGCCGTGATCGATGCGGGACGCGTAACCGGTGGTGCGCCCTCGACGATGATCGGCGTTGAACGTGAGCATCCGGTGCTGCTGCGTGAAGGAGCAGTCGCGTGGGAGCGCGTGATAAAATCGCTGCAGTGATGCGGGAAAGGGCAGCGCTCGTTGGCCTCTTCAACGACTCCCAGAGACCTTTCGACCCCGAACATTCGCTTGACGAACTGGCCGGGCTTGCGACCGCCGCGGGGGCGGACGTCGTCCTGCGCCTGCTGCAGGAACGGGCGAAGCCGGATCCCGCGACGTTCCTCGGAAGCGGCAAACTGCAGTCGCTCGTCGAGGCGTGTAACGAAACACGCGCCGATGTCGTTATTTTCGACAACGAACTCAGCCCTGCGCAATTGCGCAACCTGGAAGCCGCGCTCGATCGCAAGGTGATCGATCGCACGCAGCTGATTCTCGACATCTTCGCGGCGCGCGCGCGCACGCGGGAAGGCAAGCTGCAGGTGGAGCTCGCGCAGCTCAAATACGTGATGCCGCGCCTCGTCGGCGCGGGCGCTGCGCTCTCGCGACTGGGCGGCGGAATCGGCACCCGCGGCCCAGGCGAGACCAAGCTCGAAACCGATCGACGCCGCATCCGGCATCGCATCAGCGTGCTGTCAAAAGATATCGACGCGGTCCGGCGCCGGCGCTCGCACCTGCGCGAGCGCCGGCAAAAGTCCGCCGTGCCCACAGTCGCGCTCGTGGGCTATACGAACGCGGGCAAGACGACGCTGTTCAATGCACTGACGGGCGACCGGGCCGTCGCTTCGAACGCGCTGTTCGTCACGCTCGATCCGTTGCTGCGCAGGGTGAAGCTGCCGGATCGCCGCGAGCTCATCGTGTCGGACACGGTCGGATTCATCGATCGCCTGCCGCATACGCTTGTCGCCGCGTTCCGCGCGACGCTCGAAGAAGTGGCCGGGGCGGATCTTCTGTTGCACGTCATCGACGCGTCGAGTCCCGAACGCGAACGCCACAGTGAAGCGGTGCGCAGCGTGCTCGCGGAAGTCGGCGCCGACCGTGTGCCGATGGTCGACGTCTTCAACAAATGCGATCGTCTCGATGCCGGGGAGCGCGAGCGTCTTTCGGCCGTCTATCCGGGAGCGCTGTGCGTGTCCGCGCTCACCGGTGATGGTCGCGAGGAGGTGATCGCGGCGATGGAATCGCGCCTCGCCCTCGACACCGCGACGGTCACGTTCGAGTTCGACGCGCAGGACGACACCAATCGCGAGCAGATCTCGCAGCTCTATCGTCTCGGCCGCATCCTCAGGCATGCGGCAACCGACGGCCACGTGACCATCGAAGCCGAGATCCCGCGGCGTCTCCTCGCGCGCTTCCGCAGGGAAGGCACGCGTGTCGGTGCGTAAACTCACAGGGTTCGGCGCGCTCCTGCTCGCCGCGTTCGTCACCGCCTGCGCGCCCAAGAACATCGCGCCGCCGACGGTTGGTGCGCCGCGCTTTCCCGAGTTCGTCTTCCCGTCAGCGCCGCAGGGCCTTGCCGCTCCCGCGATTCTGCAACAGCACCAGGACGGATGGCAGTTCCTGCAGGCGGGCGACACGCGGAATGCCGACCGCGCGTTTTCGACCATCGTGAAAGCGATGCCGGAGTTCTATCCCGCCGAAGCCGGCCTCGGTTACGCGGCGCTCGCGCGGAAGGATGCCCAGGCCGCGGTGACGCATTTCGATCGCGCACTCGCCCGGAATACCACCTACGCTCCGGCGCTCGTCGGCAAGGGTGATGCGCTGTTATCCGCGGGACACACCGACGCTGCGCTCGAAGCGTTCGAAGCAGCCCTGGATGCGGATCCGACCATGACCGCGCTGCGCAGCCGCGTCGACGTCCTGCGGTTCCGCAACGCGCAGCAGCAGATCGCATCCGCGCGCAAAGCCGCGGACGCAGGGCAGTTCGATGATGCCCGGCGCGCGTACCTGGCGGCCATTGCGGCGTCGCCGCAGAGTGCGTTTCTGTATCGCGAGCTCGCCGGCGTCGATCGGCGCGCGGGCGATCTGGCCTCCGCGCTCGCCCACGCCGAGCAGGCCGTGTCACTCGATCCGACCGACGCGCGCTCGCTCACACTCGTCGCCGAGATTCACGAAGCGGACCGCGATTGGACGAAGGCGGCCGATGCCTATGCGGCGGCCAACGCGATCGAGCCGGGCGATACGCTTGCCGCGAAGGCCGACGCCATGCGCGAGCGTGCCGCGTTCGAGTCGATGCCCGAGGAATACCGCACCATCGAGAGCGCGCCGACGATCACGCGTGCCCAGCTTGCGGCGCTGCTGGCGGTGCGCCTCGAGGATGTGCTCCGTCGTGCACGTTCCTCGAGCGGTGTCGTGCTGACCGACACGCGCGGCAACTGGGCGGCGCCCTGGATCCTTGCCGTCACGCGCGCGGGCGTGATGGATGAATTTCCCAATCACACGTTTCAGCCGTCGACCGCCGTGCGGCGCGGAGATCTCGCACAGGCGGCGAGCCGCGTGCTCACGTTGATTGCGGCGGAGAAGCCCCGGCTCGCGGCAAAGTGGCGCGACTCGCGGCCGAGATTTCCCGACGTGTCGCCATCGCACCTGAGTTATCCGGCCGCCGCGCGCGCGGTCTCGGCCGGGGTCATGAGCCCGGACGAAGGCGGCGCCTTCCAGCTGAATCGTCCGGTGACGGGCGCCGAGGCGCTCGCGACCGTTTCCCGTCTCGAATCGCTCGCCAAGGGCACCTCGAGATGAACCTGCCGACGGCAGCCAACCAGCTCACGATCACACGGATGCTGCTCATTCCGGCATTCGTGATCCTGCTGATCTACGGCTACCGCGGGTGGGCGCTCGTCACCTTTTTTGCCGCGGCGCTGACCGACCTGTTCGATGGCCTCATCGCGCGGCTGACGGGCCAGAAAACCACGCTCGGCGCGTGGCTCGATCCCATGGCCGACAAGTTGCTGCTGGTGACGATGTTCGTGATGTTGACGCTGCCCGATATCGGCGCGCCCAACCGGCTGCCACTGTGGTTCACCGTGCTCGTCATCAGCCGCGATGTCTGCATCGTGGCAACGGTGGCCGTGTTCAACCTGGCCGTCGGACGCCGCACCTTCCGCCCCTCGATGTTTGGCAAAGTCGCCACCGCGACCTACATCGTCACCGGCGTGGCGGCCCTGTATTTCAACTACTTGAACCAGCCCTCGCAGCTCGTTCAGGCGCTCATTTACGCATCGCTGGCCATCACGTTTATTTCAGCGGGCCATTACGCGCTGCAAATGGTGCGAATCGGCCACTGACGCGAAGCGCGATGTGTGATGTGCGATGCGCGCGAGGTTCGCACATCCCAGTCCGCACATCGACGCACCTCGCGCATCCCGCCGCGCGCATCGATTCTCTAAGTTTCTGTTGAGTTGTTGCGATAACTCTCTGAAACCGCTATTCTTATCGCTCCCCAGCCCGAACAGACCAGGAGAAAGTCCATGCTCGACGCGTTCAAGAAGAGCGGCTCGAAGTCTGCCGGTCAGCAGTCGGACGAGCTGCAAGCCCTCATTGCGGCATCCAAGGAAGAACGAGCGGCGCTGAGCACGATGCTCACGCAGATCCAGCTTCACAGCGCGAAGCTCGCGACGGCGAGCAAGTCCCTGCAGGAAGTTGAAGAAAAAGCCGGCAAGGCCCACACGCGGCTCGACGAGGTGAGTGAGCGCCTGAACACGGCCGACGCGCGCGTCAAGGAGCTGGAGGCCATCGACACGCGCATTCGCACGCTGGCCGACGCCGTGGCGCATGCGGAGCAGGAGACGGTGCGGCTGACTGCTCCGGATGGGGAACTTCAGAAACACAAGCAGGCACTTCAGAGCCTCTCGTCGCAGGCGCTGCAGACACGCGCGAGCCTCGACGCTTTAAAGAAGGAGCAGGCCACGCTCGAGGAGCTTCGCGAGCACCTGCGGCATGCGCAGGGCGAAGTCAAGGAATCCGCCGAGCGCACCGACAGCCTGAAGGGGGACTTCGATCAGCTGCGCACGCTGTCCGGTCAGCTGTCTCAGGAGTACTCGAAGCTCCGGGAACTCTCCCGCGAGTCGTTCGACGAGGCGAACGCGACCGTCGAGATCGTCAAGGAAGTTGAGAAGAAGCTCGGGCCGCTCGCACAGCTCCAGGAAATGAGCAAGACGACCGAGGAGCGCATGACGACGCTGAATGCGCTGGCCGAGCATGTCGCGCAGAAGATCAAGGCGCTTGAAAACCAGAAGCACACGGTCGAGCACGCGGTGGTCGAGGCGAATCGGTTGAACGAGATGGTCTGGAGCATGGAAGTCCAGATCAACAAGCTGAACGAGGGATCGCGCCAGGCCGCCCGCACCGAGGAATTGATCGACCGCGTGGACAAGCTGGCGCGTGACGTCAGCGGGCAGCTCGAGAACGGCACGAAGGCGCGCGACTCGTTTGCCGCGGACCTGGTGAAGCTCGAAAAAGATCGCGCGTCGCTGACGGATTTCGTCCGCGCCTACACCGACAAGCTCGCGATCGAGCGGAAGGAATTCGAGGCGTTCGACCAGCGTGTCAAGGCGCTGCAGACCTCCGTCAGCGAGGCGGAGAAGGGGATGGAGGCGCTTGCCGCGCGCGATCGCCTTGCGGCGTCGATGTCGCAGCGTGTCGATCAGCTGTCAAAGCAGATGCAGGGCATGAACGCGCAGGCCGACGATCTGCAGCGGAAGCAGACGGCGCTGGAGTCGCTGCAGGAATCGCTTGGCGAGGTCGACGAGCTCTCGAAACGTACGGCATGGCAGTACGACAACCTGAAGCAGAGCCGCCAGGAACTCGACGTCCTGCGCAAGGAGATCCAGGAGTTCTACAAGTCGCACGCGCACGCGGCGCAGCTGCGCGAGCGGCTCGCGTCGGACAGGACGGCCATCGAGGCGTTCCTCGAACGGACGACGACGTTCAGCGCCGGCCTGCCGGAGCTCGATGCGCGCATGGATGCGATCACCAGCAAGCTCGCGATCGTGGACGAGGGCACGCAGAAGGCGGCGAATCTCGTCTCGATCGCCGACGACCTCGATCGCCAGATGACGCGGATTGCGAGCCAGCAGCAATTCGTGGAGCGCGTCGAGTCACGCCTCAACGCCCTGAACTCGCTGACCGCGGAAGTCGACAAGAAGCTGGACGAGCAGATTTCGCGGCGCGCGGAGATCGAAGCGCTCCGCAACCAGATCGATGGCGTCGGCATCCAGGTCGGCGACGCCCAGCAGAAGCTCGAGACCGTCAGCACGGTCCAGAACAAGCTGCTGCCGCTGACGGCGCAGCTGTCGCAGTTGAAGAGCCAGATCGAGAAGGCCCACGCACGCTTCGTGGCAGCACAGAAGGAAGAAGCGGAGCTTGCGGACCAGGAGAAACGCCTGAACGAGATGCTGGCGGCGAGCCGCAACATGGCGCACGACGCCGGAGAGCGCCTGAAGCAGGTACAGGGGCTCGCCGAAGAGGTGAACCGGTCGAGTGCGATCAAGGACGAACTGCTCCAGGAGCTGGCGCGCGTGCAGGCGCGGCAGCGCGATGTCTCGGCGCAGCTCGAGGCATCAGACGACCAGTTGAAGCGGCTCGAGGCGGCGTCGAAGCAACTCGATCAGCGCCGCGCGCAGGTCGCGTTCTCCGAGAAGCGGATTGCCGTATTCGAGACGAAGTTCGGCGAGCTGGCGCAGATGACCGAGGAGATCGACACCAAGATCCAGGCACTCACACAGCGCGAAGCCATCGTCGAGGCGGTCCGGAAGGAAGTGGCCGGCGTCCACGAGATCAGCGCGCGCAGCAAGGCGGACCTGCAGTACGTCGAGGCGCACCGCAACGACGTGGCGGCGCTCCGCGAGCGTGTCGAAGAGGTGCTCGCCTGCATCAACGAGACCGAGACGCGGCTCGCCGACATCGAGAGCCGCAAGAAGTTCGTTGACGAGGTGCAGCTCAAGACCAACGTGATCACCAACATGCTCGAGGACGTGCGCCTCAATCTCGAGACGCTCGGCGAGCAGAAGGCGGTCATCGATCACGTGATGGACAACTTCACGCGCCTCAATGAGAAGGTGCAGGAAGCGCAGACCACGCTGCGGTCGCTGCAGGTGGAGCGAGAGATCGCCGAACGGATCGAACGCGGGATTAAGCAGCTGAGAAAGACAGCCGCGCCGGAAGAAAAGATGCGGCTGGCGTAGCGTGCTTGGTTGACACTGACACCTTCCGCGGTCCCAAGCGTGTTTACACCTTGCCGCGGAAGTACTCCAGGGTCTTGGTCAGCCCCTCTTCGAGGCTGACCTTCGGTTCCCACCCGAGGAGCGTGCGGGCGCGCGTGATGTCGGGCTGCCGCACTTTCGGGTCGTCTTCCGGCAGCGGACGGTAGACGACCTGGCTCTTGGACCTGGTCATGCGGATGATCGTCCGCGCGATGTCCTCGATGGTCATCTCGTGCGGGTTGCCGATGTTGACCGGGTCGTTCTCCTTCGATTCCATCAATCGCACGATGCCGTCGACGAGATCGCTGACGTAGCAGAAGCTGCGCGTCTGCTTCCCGCTGCCGAAGATCGTCACGTCCTCGCCCCTGAGCGCCTGGCTCATGAACGCGGGCACGGCGCGCCCGTCGTGCAGCCGCATGCGCGGGCCGTAGGTATTGAAGATGCGCACGATCTTCGTGTCCAGCCCGTGATACCGGTGATACGCCATCGTCATCGCCTCGGCGAACCGCTTGGCCTCGTCATAGACGCCGCGCGGGCCGACGGGATTGACGTTGCCCCAGTAGCTCTCCTTCTGCGGATGCTCCAGCGGATCGCCGTACACCTCCGACGTCGACGCGAGAACGAACTTGGACCCCTTCGCCTTCGCAAGGCCGAGCGCCTTGTGTGTGCCGAGTGCGCCGACTTTCAGCGTAGGGATGGGCAGCTCGAGGTAGTCGATCGGGCTGGCCGGGCTGGCCCAGTGCAGCACGACGTCGACCGGTCCGTCGATGTAGATGTAATTCGTGACGTCGTGCTTGATGAACGTGAAGTCGCGCCCCTGGAGGTGCGAGATGTTGTCCGTGTTTCCCGTCAGCAGGTTGTCGACGCCGATGACGGAGTAGCCGCGGTCGAGGAGCTGTTCTGAGAGGTGTGACCCTATGAACCCGGCAGCGCCGGTGATGACTGCTCTGGGCATGGCTGATGGCGCTACGACTCGGACTCGGGACTACCGACCAAGAACTGGGGACGCGGGACTAGTACGCGTGCCTGTGAAGGCCCCGGATGAGCGTGAGCCACATGATCTTGAGGTCGAGGGTCACCGACCAGTTCTCGATGTAATACAAGTCGTACTCGATGCGCTTCTCGAGCGACGTGTTGCCGCGCCAGCCGTTGACCTGCGCCCAGCCCGTGATGCCCGCCTTGACCTTGTGTCGCAGCATATACGTGGGGATCCGGTGCTTGAACTGCTGGACGAAGTAGGGGCGTTCAGGTCGCGGACCGACGATGGACATGTCGCCTCGGAATACGTTCCAGAGCTGCGGCAGTTCGTCGACATCGAACCGGCGCAGCCACTTGCCAATCGGCGTACACCTCGGGTCGTCATCTCGCGCCCAGACCGGGCCCGTTTCGTCCTCCGCTCCCTGGTACATCGATCGGAACTTGTAAACGTCGAAGGCCTTTCCGTCGAGACCCATCCGCTCCTGCGTGTAGAACACGGGCCCGTGCGACGTGCGCTTGACGATCAACGCGATCAGCGCGAAGGGGACCGCCATGCCGGCGAGCGCGGCGCCGGAAATCGCGATATCGATGGCGCGCTTCAGCAGGCTGTTGAAGCCGCGAAGCGGAACGTCGTTGAGGCTGATGATCGGCACGCCATCGAGGTTTTCGAGGCGCGCGCGCAGCGCGATGAACTGCAGCAGGTCCGGGACGACGTGGACGTCGACACCCTCGCGGTTGGTGGCCTCCACCAGGCCCAGCATCTTGACGTGCTCTTCGAGCGGCAGCGCCACATACACGTGGTCGATGCGCTCGCGCCGGATGATGTCGTCGGCCTCGGCGAGCATGCCCAGGAGGGGAATGCCTCGGTAGCCGATGTGGTCGCCAGTTGCACGATCGTCAATGAAGCCGACCACCTTGAACCCGAGCTCGCGGTGCTCGAGCACCTTGTCCGCCACGACCCGTCCCAGGTCGCCGGCCCCGGCAATGAGCACGCGCTTCAGACCAATGCCGGCGCGCCACCGGCGTTCGAGCGCTTCGCGCACGAGTTCGCGCGAGGCGTACGCAAACGCCACGTTCACGACGACGAAGAGCAGCCAGACGAACTGCGAGACCTCGTATTGACCGAGGTCCTTCGCCGCCTCGGAAACGTAGTAGGTCTGGAAGTACAGCGTGCCGCCGATGCCAAGGACGACCGCGAGAATGCTGCCGACGAAGACGCCAAAGAAATCGTCAACACGCGATCGTCCGCGGCGAAGTCGATAGAGCCCCTGCACCTGGAAGGCGAGCGGGATCAGGAGTCCGATGAACGGCGCCAGGCGGAGGTAATTCGCGAATGGCGGGTATCCCTTGAACACAGGGATGCCGCTCTCGAATCTCAATAGGTAGGCGACGAGGAACGCCGCCATGCCGAGCAGCGCGTCGCTGATGACGAAGAAGGCTACGAGAAGACGATTGTACCGCCTCATCATTGCTGGGCCTCGCGGCGTGGCAACGTGGCGGCGGTGGGGGTTCCTGCCAAAGCCTCCTGCGATCGAAGGGGCCTTGCGGCAGCCAGATCGGCGACTTGCTCCTGGAATTGCCTCTGGAAGCGCGGCCGCGAGAAGCTTTCCGCGTGCCCGCGGATGACGGCTGCGTCGAATTCGCGTGAGGAGACGTCGCGAAGAGCGGCGGCGAAAGCGTCCACGGACGGGTCGTTCACGAGCACGCCTGTTGTTCCATCGATCACGCTCTCGAGCGCTCCACCTTCAGCGTACGCGACGACCGGCCGACCGCACGCCTGCGCTTCGACCGGCACCATTCCGAAGTCTTCGACCCCCGGCATCAGGACCGCCACGCAGTCCTGATACAGCGTTCTAATCTCCTCATCGGTCCGCCAGCCAAGGAACTCCACTCGACTGCCGCCCAGGGACCGAAGGCGCGCTTCTTCCGGGCCCCGGCCGACGACCGTCAGCGGCGTCCCGACCGCCTCGCAGGCGCGGATCGCCACATCAAGCCGTTTGTAGGGCACCAGTGCCGAAACAACCAGGAAAAACGGTTCTGGGCGCCGAGCGGGATCCGGGTGGTAAAACTGTGTATCGACAGGGGGATACACGACGGCCGCCCTGCGATTATAGTATCGGCCGATCCTCCCCGCAACATATTGAGAGTTCGCGACAAAGCGGTCCACCCGCGAGGCGGTGGCCGCATCCCATCGCGCCAGCCTCGCCATGACCGGACGCAGCAGCCGCGACCGCGCCGGTCCAACCTGATCCGGGCCAAAATACGCCTCGAATTGGTCCCACGCATAGCGCATGGGCGAGTGGCAATAGCAGAGGTGAGGCGTGTGGCCAGGCACGACGACCGATTTCGCCGCGCAGTGGCTCGTGCTGATGACGAGGTCGTAGCCATCGAAATCGAACTGCTCGATCGCGAGTGGAAAGAGGGGCAGGTAGTTCCGGTAATGACGTGCGGCCCCGGGGAGCCGCTGGATGAAAGAGCGGACGATTCGGCGCCGCTCGAGCGCGGGTGAGACCGATCCCTTGACGTGGAGCAGCGTATAAATCGGTGCGCCCGGATAGAGCTCGGCGATGGCCTCGAGCACCTTCTCGCCTCCACGCATGCCGGTGAGCCAGTCATGCACGAGCGCGACGCGAGGCGCGATGGGCGATGCGCGATGTGCGACGTTCGTGCTGGTTACTGGCAACTGGCTGTGAGCGACCGACATTCACCCCGCCATCACTTCGGAATAGATTTCGCGCACGCGTGCAATCGACCGCTCCCACGAGAACTCGCGGGCACGCTTCAGGCCCCTGGCGCGGAGATCGGCGCGCAGCGCCGGGTCGGTGAGCACGCGGCGCATGGCGTCTGCGATCGCCTCCGGCTCGTAGGGGTCGATCATCAAGGCAGCGTCACCAACCACTTCTGGCAGCGATGAGACATTCGAGGTAATGACCGGCGTGCCGCTTGCCATGGCCTCCAGCGGAGGGAGCCCGAAGCCTTCGTAGAGCGATGGAAACACGAACACGGCCGCGAGGCGGTAAAGCGCGGCGAGCGTCTGGTCCGGCACGAAGCCAAAAAACCGCACGTGCTTGTGCAGCTTGTGACGATGAACCGCGCGCCGGAGCGTCGCGTACTTCGAGATCTCGTCGCCGATGATGAGGAGCTGCACTTCCTTCATATCGGGTTGCTCGTGCCGCAGCAGGTGAAACGATTCGATGAGGCGCTCGAGATTCTTGTGCGGCTTGATGTTGCCGGCGTAGAGGACGAAAGGCCCCATCAGCTGATACCGCTGGCGAACGCGCTCCATCTCGTCAGCGGTCGGTTCCTGCCAGAAGCGGTCGTCAATCGCGTTGTAGATGACGTCAATCCGCGACTCCGGCACGCGGAAGTAGCGCAGGATGTCGCGCTTGGAGGCTTCCGAGACGGTGATCACGCGCGCGGCGCGATGTGTAGCCGTCCACAGCGACGCACGCGCATAGGCGTATCCCAGGCGGCTTGGCAGGTATTGTGGGAAGCGCAAATGAATGCAGTCGTGGATCGTCACGACCGCCCGGCACGGCGTCAGCGGTGGCAGCACGTAGTGCGGTGCGTGAAAGAGTTCCGCTCCTTCCCGCCGTAGATCGAGCGGCACCGTGAACTGCTCGCGCACCGAGTACCCCGGCGCCGTGTCCGGCACGGCGCGAAAGTTCGGCCCCAGCTGGCTCGCGACGCTGCAATCGAGCCCGTTGCAGATCAGCAGGTACTCCGTCGACTGGTCCTGCCTGGCAAGCTGCCGCAACAGGTTGCGCACGTAGGTGCCAATGCCGTAGTCCCGAAGCTTGCGCGCATCAATCGCGATTCGCACGTTAGGAATCTTATTTCACATTCGTTGGCACGTTTCACCGGACTCTCCGTGAGCTTTACGCTGGATAATGCCCCTTCAGCCGCAAATACAGCTTCAGCAGCGGCGCCCAACCAGGATGGTGCTTTTCGTAGAACGCAATCTGGCTGCGGCGATACGCCGCGTCCGCGGCCTGCGGCGCGCTGGCGCGCGAGCGGCCTCGAAGATGAACGACCTCCGCTGACGGGGTGAACAGCACTCGATACCCGAGCCTGCGGACGGCATGGCAGAAGTCGACATCCTCCGTATAAAGGAAGAAGCGCTCGTCCAGCAGGCCGGCGTCCTCCGCGGCAGTGCGGCGGACCAGCAGGCACGCACCGCTGACCCAGTCGACCAGTTGTTCGCGGCGAGTCTCGCGTTCGACCCGGCCGACGACCGAGCGAACGCCCGCGTCGTAAAGCTTGCCAATGATCTTCTGGCGCGCCTCGTGAAGTGGCGAAATCATCCGGCCGAACGAGATCTCCGCTCGGCCGTCCCCATCAACGAGACGGGGGCCCGCAATGCCGACGGCGGCGTCCCGTATCAGCCGTGCGACGAGGCGGTCGATCGCTCCTGCCGGCACAACCGTGTCGTTATTCAGAAGCAAGACGAGATCGCCGGATGAGGCGCGAATGCCGGCGTTGTTCGCGGCCGCGAAGCCCGCGTTGCGCCCCAGCTCGATCACGCGAACCCCGGAGAATGCGCGCGCGGCGTCAGCGCTGCCGTCGGTCGACGCATTGTCAACGACCACGATGTCATGCGGCGTTGCCGGCGCCGCCGCGCGCAGCGACTCGAGGCAATTCACGAGATGCGCGTGCGCATTGAAGCTGACGATGATGATTGAAAGCCGCGGCGTCATCGTCGGGCGATCGCGTGAATGCCGCCGAGCGTCTCTTCGGCCGCCGTGTCCCAGGAGTACCGCGCCAGCACCGCCGGCGCGTGCGCCAGCAGTCGATCCGCTTCACGCCGATCGCTCAGCAGCACTTCGATAGCCCGGCGCGCACCGCGGACAGTATCGTCGGGATCGACATACCAGGCCGCGTCGCCATACACCTCGCGCGCGATCCGCGTCTCGAGGACGACGATTGGAACGCCCGCCGAGAGCGCTTCGAGCGGGGTGAGACCGAAACCCTCGTACTCGGACAGGAATACGAACACCGAGGCACGCGCGTAGAGCGAATCGAGATCGCTGTCCGGCACGTAATTGAGGAACTCGACCCGCGAGCTGATGCCGGCCGCCTCCGTCAGCGCAGCAAAGTCGATAAAAGGATAGGTGCGATTCGCACCAGCAATCACGAAGCGCGCGTCAGGGCGCGCGGCCGTCGCTTCGGAAAACGCGGTCAGCGCAGCCGGCAGCCGGCGCCTGTTGAACACTGATCCGACGAATAAGACGACCGGCTCACGGACCGCGCGCGTGGAAACGGCACGTCTCGTGACGCCCGGCGGGATCACCCGCAAGCGTTCCGGTGGTGCGCCGAGCCGCTCCACGATTTCGTGCCTCGAGAACTGCGAGTCGGTGAAGATGACCGAGGCGGCGTGTGCCGCCTGGCGTGTCAACAGCCGGCGGCGGGCCCCCTCACGCGGCGTGAACCACTCAGGGTGCGCTGCGAACGAGACGTCGTGGATCGTGACCGCGAGCGGCAGCCCGAGCGCAAGCGGCGCGGTGTAGGCACCCGCAAAAAACACGTCGGGCGGATCCCGCCGAATGGCGCGTCTGAGATGCGTCTGTTCCCACCAGGTGCCGCGTCCGGTGCCAGCGACCACTTCGTGCAGCCGCACACCCGACGGCAGCGTTTTCACGAAAGGAAGCGGCTCAGGTGTGTAAAGCATCAACACCCGCTCGGCGGCATCGTCACGGACCGCCCACCGGCGAAGCAGCTCGCCGAGGTAACGGCCGACGCCGGTCGCTTCGCCAAGCAGTTCACGCGCGTCAATGCCTATCCTGAGCGGAGCGCGGTTGCTCATGCCGTGCCGGTCCTGCGTCGGTCGATGGCCTGTCGATACACATCGAGGAGGACCCGGGCGCTGGCGTCCCATGAATAGGCCCGCGCGCGCTGCTTGCCGCGGTCGCCAGCGGCCGCGGCCGCGTGCGGATCGTTGATGTACTTCCGCATCGCAGCGGCGAAGCCGTTCACATCGTCAGGGTCGACCGTGACGGCGGCGTCGCCGCCAACTTCGGGCAGCGCGCCGCGACGGCTCACGATGACCGGCACGCCAACGGTCATGGCTTCGAGAACCGGCAGGCCGAACCCTTCGAGATGGGACGGCAAGACGAGCATCGACGCGCTGGCGTACAAATCGCGACGTCGGTCCGGTTCCACGTATCCAAGGTGTTGAACACGTCCTTTAAGCGGCGGCCGGGCGATCTCGCGCAGCCAGGCTTCCGCCGCAGGCGTGGCCATCCCGCCCAGCACGAGTGGTGGCGCAGAGGGCACGTCCTCGATCAATTGCGCATACGCGCGCAGCAACACGCCGACATTCTTTCGCGGTTCGAGCGTGCCGACGAACAGGATCGGTCCGTCCGGTTGCGGCTCGGGCCGCGGCGCCCACGCCGGCGCACCGGGACTCACGATCGTGATTCGCTCGCGCCCGACATAAAGACGGCGGACGATCTCGTCCGCCGTGAACGACGAGACGGTAATGACGTGGTCCGCGCGCCGGGCGTGGGTGGCAGCGAGTTCCGCGTAGTCACGGCGAATTTCCGCGGCGGTCCGCTCCGGGTGATCGAGGAAATCGAGGTCATGAATCGTGACGACCCGCGCCGCGCGGCGGCTGGGAATCAGCAACGGGTGCATCGCGTGCGCGATATCGACTCTTCCGGCGAGCCATTCAAGCGGGGGCCATTCGAGACGATGCCAGGCGTAATTGAGGAGCCGGACGGGCACGCGTGCATCGACAATCTGTACGGGCGGCACGATCCGCCGGTCCACCCGATCTTTCCAGGAGCTCGAGAATAACGTCAGCGTGTGGGGCGGAGCGATCTGCCTTGCCAGGGCGGCCGAGAGTTCGTGCACGTACTCGCCGACGCCGGACCGCTGCCGAAGCGCCGGCCGATAGTCCAGCAGGATGCGCAAGCGCGGTCATCGTAACACAACCTATTGGGGCCGCAACTCCTTATACCTCAATTAATTGACACGATTTTCCGGAACGTGTTAGTTTTAGGGGTTTGCTCAACGGTTCGGGGGTAGCCATCGGATGAAAATTGCAGTGATTGGCAGCGGCTATGTCGGCCTTGTCGCCGGCGCCTGTCTTGCCGAAAACGGAAACGACGTCGTCTGCATTGACAAGGACGCTGCCAAGGTGCGGTTGCTGCAGCGCGGCCGCATTCCCATCTACGAGCCGGGGCTCGAGGAGATGGTGCGCCGCAATCGCAGCGAGAAGCGGCTGACCTTCACGACCAATCTGGCGCGCGGCGTGAGAAGTTCCCAGATCGTGTTCATCGCGGTCGGCACGCCGACCGGCGAGGACGGCTCGGCCGATCTGCGCCACGTGCTCGACGTCGCCCGCGAGATCGGACGGGCGATGAACGGCTATCGCGTCATCGTCGACAAGAGTACTGTCCCGGTCGGCACCACCGAGAAGGTTCGCGAAGTCATTCGCAAGGAGACCTCGCATGCGTTCAGCGTGGTCAGTAATCCTGAGTTTTTGAAGCAGGGCGCGGCCATCGACGACTTCATGAAGCCGGATCGCGTCGTCATTGGCGCCGAGGATCCGCGGGCCGCCGAGATCATGAAGGAACTCTACGCGCCGTTCACCCGGACGGGCGCGCCGATCATGATGATGGACTGCGCGAGCGCCGAGCTGTGCAAATACGCGGCGAACGCGATGCTCGCGACGCGCATTTCGTTCATGAACGAGGTCGCGAACGTCTGCGAGGTCGTCGGCGCCGACGTCGACCAGGTGCGCCGCGCCGTGGCGTCCGATCGCCGCATTGGCGCGTCGTTCCTGTTCCCTGGCGTCGGTTACGGCGGGAGCTGCTTTCCGAAAGACGTCAAGGCGATGCTCAAGTTCGCCGCGACGAAGAGCTACGACTTTCAGATCCTCAAGGCGGTTGAATCGGTCAACGAGAAGCAGAAAGTTCGGCTGCTCGCGAAGATGCAGAAGCACTTCGGGTCGCTCCAGGGCAAGCGGATTGCCGTCTGGGGGCTCTCGTTCAAGCCGAAGACCGACGACATGCGTGAAGCACCGGCGGTGCCGCTGCTCCAGGGAATGATCGAGGCAGGTGCGACCGTACAGGCCTATGACCCCGAGGCCATGAAAGTCGCCAAGTCCATCTTCGGTTCGAAGGTGCAGTTTGCCGAGAAGAGCTACGACGCGCTGAAGGGGGCGGACGCGCTCGTCATCGTGACGGAGTGGAACGAGTTCCGCGAGCCGGACTTCACGCGCATCCGCAAGATGATGCGGACGCCGGTGATCTTCGACGGGCGCAACATCTACAACCCGGAACAGATCCGCAGCGTCGGCTTCACCTACTACTCGATAGGGCGCAAATGAGTGCGGTCGTGGTGACCGGCGGCGCGGGCTACATCGGAAGTCATGCCGTGAAGGCTCTGCGCGCTGCGGGCACCGACGTCGTGATCTACGACAACCTGGCCGCGGGTCACCGCGCCGCGGCAGAGCGAACGGGCGCGCCGCTCGAAGTAGGTGATATTCACGACGTCGAGCGGCTGTCGATGGTGCTTCGCGACCGCAAGGCTGATGCGGTGATGCACTTCGCGGCCTGGCTCTCTGTGGGCGAGTCGGTCCGCGATCCAATCGGGTATTACCGCAACAACGTCAGCGGCGCGCTTGCGGTGCTGCAGGCGATGGTCGCGGCAGACGCGCGGCATTTCATCTTCTCGTCAACCGCCGCGACATTCGGGAATCCAGTCGAGACGCCAATTACGGAGCAGCACCCGCAACGGCCGATCAATGCATACGGCGAGACAAAGCTTGCCGTCGAGCGGGCGCTGCCGCACTTCGAGCGCGCGTACGGTATCAAGTGGACGGCCTTGCGCTATTTCAACGCCGCCGGAGCCGATATCGATGGCGCCCTTGGCGAGGATCACGATCCCGAGATTCATGTCATCCCGCGCGCAATCGATGCCGCGCTCGGCCGGGACTCGTTCGCGATCTTTGGCGACGACTACGAGACGCCGGACGGCACCTGCCTCCGTGACTACATCCACGTGACGGACCTCGCGTCGGCCCACATCGCCGCCCTCGAGGCGTTGCGGGCGGGTGGCGCGTCAACGTCCTTCAACCTCGGCAACGGCCGGCCGACATCCGTGCGCGAGGTGGTGGATGCGGTTCAGCGGGTGACTGGCCGCACCGTTCCGTTGACGATCGGGGCGCGGCGGCCCGGCGACCCGGGCGTCCTCTACGCCTCGAGCGACAAGATCAAGCAGGAGCTCGGCTGGCGGCCCAGGTTCGAAGCCATCGACGTCATCGTCGAGACCGCGTACCGGTGGCGGTTGTCGCACCCGGATGGTTACCCGG
>JBKOZS010000123.1:0-17463 GCA_046726015.1 Acidobacteriota bacterium | reverse complement strand
TTGACGACCCAGGACGGCACGACTGTCCGGTTCTACGACGATCTCATCAAAGGCAAGATCGTTGCGATCAATCTGATTTACACCACCTGCAAGTATGCGTGCCCGCTCGAGACCGCGAGGCTGGCGCAGGTGCAGAGAGTGCTTGGCGATCGCATGGGTCGCGACGTCTTCTTCTATTCGATCACCATCGATCCCGCGAACGACACGCCTGCCGTGCTCAAGGAGTACGCGGAAAAATTTCGCGCCGGGCCCGGCTGGCTGTTCCTGACAGGTTCACCACACGACATCGATCTGATTAGCAGGAAAATTGGCTTGTACTCTCCGCCGAATCCGTCTGATCCCGATGGCCATGCCCCAAATCTGCTGGTTGGGAACGAGGTCACCGGCCAGTGGATGCGCAACTCCAGCCTGGACAATCCCAAGTTTCTCGCCCGCACCATTGGCGACTGGCTGGCGAGCTGGCGCGGGCCGACGCGCGGGCTGAAATCCTACGCCGAGGCGACGCCGCTGACGCTCGACCGCGGGGAATATACGTTCAGGAATCATTGCGCCGCCTGCCACACCGTCGGACGAGGGGAACGTCTCGGACCCGATCTCGCGGGTATTACCAATACGCGCGATCGCGCCTGGCTGGCGCGATTCATTCGCGAGCCCGACAAAATGCTTGCGGCGCAAGATCCAATCGCGAAGGAACTCGCGGCGAACTACAAGACCGTCCGGATGCCAAACCTGGCGCTGACGAACGAGGATGTCGACGCGGTGATCGTCTATCTCGAGAAGCAAACGTCCGCTGATCCAGCGCGCGTGATGATCGAGTCGTACCTCCGCATTCAAGAAGTGCTGAGCGCCGACACACTCACCGGCGTGCAGCAGGAGGCACGTCGCATTGCGGCTGAAGCGACGACGCTGGGTGCGAGTGCCGACAAAATCCGATCGGCGGCCGATGCCTTATACGCCTCTGCTGATGTGAAAGCGGCCCGAGCGGTGTTTGCCACGCTGAGCGATGCGATCATCGCGCATGCGAAGTCGCTGAACGGCACGCCCGGCAACGACGTGAACGTCGCCTACTGCCCGATGGTTCGGAAGTATTGGCTGCAGAAAGGGACGGCCATTCGCAATCCCTATTACGGCACGTCGATGCTGGAGTGTGGCCGCATCGAGCCGCGACTGCCAGGTGTTCCAAAGTAACTCTCGCATCCAACATCGTCGACTCGTTGGTGTGTCTTACGATGGCACATCACGACTGTTCGTCCTGGTGCAGTCTGCTTATTCAGTTTCGCTGTGGCGTGTCTCTGCGCACGTCACGGCGATCTGTCATTCGTTAACAAGTCTTCCCCGCGCGCGACTTCTACGCGCGATAGAAGCCGTCAGCACAAAATTCGCTGATTTTTCACAGGATTTCCGCGCAAAAACCGCGCGGCGCGCCCTATATTGTGCGGGCAGTTGCGATGTCGCCCCCAGCGTCGTAATTCGCAATCGCCGTGTGTCGTTTCAGCGCACGACACAGCCAACGATGCGCTCACAAGGTCGAGGAGGCGGGCTTATGAGCAGAGTGTACCTGCCGCGCAATGCGTCACCAGCACGTATTCGGGAGGCCGAAAACGCAAGGAGGAACCGCGCAGAAATCGTCCGGGAGTTATCGTGGGGCCGCATCTCGCGTCGTGACCTCTTCAAATGGGGTCTCTTCACAAGCGCCGGCCTGCTGGCGCCCATCGGCGGGCTCAATCCATTTGTCGCGAATACGAAAGCGCAGGCCAGCCCCACAGGGGCGCCACCGAGCCCGCGTTACGGCGTCAACCCCTTCACTCAACCGATGCCTCGGTTTGATGTCATTCCGAGGACCGCGATCTCCACGCTGAATCCCGCGCCCACGGCAAGGGCGAACCAGACGCAGCAGGCCGTCGATCCCAGGCTTGGCGGCGGCTTCGGCCCGATCGAGGGACGTCCTCCCGGAGACGTGTGGGCGCACCAGCGATTCACTCAGTTCCCTCCGAGGGTCGCCGTACAGATGCGGCAGGGACAGGCAACTACGAATCTCGCCTATCGGCCCGAAGTTCCGTCGGCGCTGAATAGCGGGATCAACCCGTCGAGTGCGATCCCGCTGTGTTTTCACCCGCAGTGGCCGACACAGGCGCCGAACTCCGTCTGGACGTTCAACGGCACGATTCCTCCAAAGCTGGTGCAGGGGCGATATGGAGAACCAATCCTGTTCCGGCACTTCAACGGTCTACCGCCGGACGTCACGCAGAACAACGGTTTCGGCCGGCACACCATCTCGACGCACGAGCACAACGGTCATCACGGAGCGGAGAACGACGGGTTCACCGGCGCATTCTTCTTTCCGAACCAGTTCTACGATTACCACTGGCCCATCGTGCTGGCGGGCCACTTCAGCATCAACAAGAACGCCACCGATCGACGCGCCAGCAGCCCCGATGGAAACGGCGGGCTGATCAAGGTGCCGGGCGACTGGCGCGAAACGATGAGCACGCACTGGTTCCACGATCACATGTTCAGCTTCACGGCGCAGAACGTCTACAAGGGCAACGCCGCGATGTTCAACATCTACAGCGGTCTCGATCGCGGCAACGAGGAGATCGACGACGGGGTCAACCTGCGGCTGCCGAGCGGCACCGCGAAGGACTGGGGCAATCTCGATTACGACGTCAACCTGATGCTGGCGGACAAGGCGTTCGACCAGGACGGTCAGCTGTTCTTCGACATCTTCGACTTCGATGGATTCATCGGCGACATCATGACGGTGAACCTCGCCTACGATCCGTTCTTCGAAGTGGAACGCCGCAAGTACCGCTTCCGCATTTTGAATGCGAGCGTTTCGAGGTTCTTCAAGGTGGCACTGGCAAATGCTGCCGGCGAATCGCAGCCCATCATTCAGATCGCGAACGACGGGAACCTCTTGCCAGAGCCGGTCACGCTGATGGCGCTCGACGAGCAGGGCATCGCCGAGCGCTACGACATCGTCATCGACTTCTCGAGATTCGAGATCAACGACAAGGTGCACCTGGTGAACCTGCTGGATCACTGGGATCCGGAGAACAACCAGTTGAACGGCAAGAAGCCCATTCGGGCGCTCTCGATGGCTGAGGCGCTCTCCGGGACGTCACTCGATCCGTGCGTGGGACGCTTCCTCGAGTTCAGGGTCGTCCGCGACCCGGTAAAGCCGGATGTGAGCCGTGTGCCGGCCACGCTGATTCCAAACCCGGATCTCAGCGCCATCCCGGTGACGCGCGAGCGAACATTCGAGTTCGGCCGCGGCGCGGACCAGCCCGGCACGAGCCTGAACACCGCGGCCATCGGTCCGTGGGGAATCGACACTGATGGCGGCCAAACGCTGGCCGCTGACTACGGCCGTGTCTCGGCCGCGCCGAAATTCGGCACGCGTGAAGTCTGGCACCTCGTCAATGGCGGTGGCGGTTGGGATCACCCAATCCACATCCATTTCGAAGAAGGGCAGATCCTCGCGCGCAACGGATCGTTCGCGAACGTGCCCCTGGCGGAACGAGGCCGCAAGGACGTCTACCGGCTGAGGCCCGCGGGCAGCCTGACGATCACCATGCAGTTCCGCGACTGGGGTGGCATGTACATGGAGCACTGCCACAACACGATGCACGAAGACAACGCGATGCTGCTGCGGTGGGAAATCAATGGCGGAGGGCAGGCATTCCTGAAGCCACTGCCAACACCGGTGCCCACGCCGCAGGGCGTGTTCTTCGAGGACCCGTACGACCTGCCGACGGCCCGGTAGTTGAGCGGAGTCATTGTCAATGCACCTCAGAATATGGGCGGGGATCGCGGCATGTGCCGCGATCCCACTCACCGGCGCGCCCGTGGGTGCGCAGAACAGCCGGTGGGGTGCCAACTATTTCCCCAACGTGACCCTGACGACACAGGATGGTGCGACCGTCCGTTTCTATGACGATCTCATCAAGGGAAAGATCGTCGCGATCAACCTGATTTACACGACCTGCAAGTATGCCTGTCCGCTCGAAACCGCCAGGCTTGCACAAGTGCAGACGCTGCTCGGCGATCGGATGGGGCGCGACGTGTTCTTTTACTCGATCACAATCGACCCGGAGCACGACACGCCCGCGGTGCTCAAGGACTACGCTGAAAAGTTTCACGCGGGTCCAGGCTGGCTGTTTCTCACCGGATCGCAGAGTGACATCGACCTCATCGGCAAGAAACTCGGTCTGTCGACGCCGCCCGATCCTTCGAATGCCGACGGCCACACTCCTCACTTGCTGGTCGGCAACGAGGTCACGGGCCAGTGGATGCGCAACTCAAGCGTGGACAACCCGAAGTTCATCGCGCGCACGATTGGCGACTGGCTGAATAGCTGGAAAGGGCCGAAACGCGCGCTCAAGTCGTATGCTGAAGCGCCACCGCTGACGCTCAGCCGGGGCGAGTACACCTTCAAGCAGCACTGCGCGGCGTGCCACACGATCGGGCAGGGCTCGCATGTCGGACCGGATTTGCTCGGCATCACGACCCGCCGCGATAGTGCATGGCTCGCGCGGTTCATTGTCGAGCCCGACAAGATGCTCGCCGAGGGGGATCCGATCGCCACGGAGCTCTTTGCGAAGTACAAGAACGTGCGGATGCCCAACCTGGCGCTGACGCGCGAGGAGGTCGACGTGCTGATCGACTATCTCGCGACGCACCGTCCGCCGCGGTAAGGGCATCCCACGCTCGCCGCGCAATATTCCCTTCTATTTCGCGCTAATCGGCACCGTTGTTGCTCGCCTCCCGGACGCTGGCGAGCACCGGCGCCGATTGCGCGGCTGCGTGTCACGAGTCTCTGACACACCCCGTTCGATCGCCCGCTCCTTTCGTTCTGCCAGAAGTCGCCTTCGTGGGTGACTACGTCGAGTCCGTCACGTCCCCCTTTGGGGTCCCCGGATATGACGGATGCTGCGATCGACCTTGCGTCTTCTGAGTGCACCAACGCACACGGATGACGACTTCGTGACGGCGCGCGCGAGAAGCCTCGCTGGGCCATCCACGGCCAACGCGACTGACTGCTCACGCGCGCACTTTCCGACATCGTGAAATTGACGCCGGACTGATGGCGTGTGTCGTCGTGCGGTTCGGCGTAACGGCGGGTGTTCGCTTTGGCGCGTGCACTGGCGGACCGCGAGGGTTCCGCACGTCCTTGTGCGCGACTGTCACGATTGGTTGCAGAGCTGTATGGCGGCCAACGTGAACAGCAGCCATGTGCGCCGGCGCAGGGCTGTGTGGTTACGAGTGCGGGGGATTTATGAGTCGAATCATTTTGCCGTGGAACGCATCGAGAGCTCGTATGAAAGCCGCCGAGCGCGCGCGAGCCCATCGCGTCGAGATCGTGCGCGAGTTGTCCTGGGGCCGCATCTCGCGACGCGACCTGATCAAGTGGGGCCTCTTTACCAGTGCCGGTGCGCTGGCGCCGATTGGCGGACTCAATCCGTTTGTCTCGGACGCGTCCGCGCAGATTCCGACGGGCACTCCTCCCAGTCCACTGTTCGGCGTGCAGCCGTTTACGCAGCCGATGCTCCGCTTCGACGTCGTCCCACGGAATCCCGTGGCGTTCCTGAATCCTGCGCCGACGGCGCAGGCAAACCAGACGCAGCAACCAGTCGATCCGCAGCTCGGTGGCGGCACCGGTCCCATCGAAGGACGCCCGCCGGGCGACGTCTGGGCGCACCAGCGCTTCACGCAATTCCCGCCTCGGGTTGCTATCGAGATGACGCAAGCGCAGGCGACCACGAACAGGACCTACACGCCCGGCGTACCCGCGCGTCTTAATAGCGGCTTCAACCCGAATACACCAATTCCGCTGCAGTTCCACCCAAGGTGGCCGACGCAGAATCCAAACGCCGTGTGGACGTTCAACGGGACGATTCCTCCGAAATTGGTGCAGGCCCGCTACGGCGAGCCGATATTGTTTCGCCACCATAACGGCTTGCCGGCAGACGTGACGCAGAACGGCGGCTTCGGGCGCCACACGATCAGCACTCACGAGCACAACGGGCATCACGGCGCGGAGAATGATGGCTTCACGGGTGCGTTTTTCTTCCCGAACCAGTTCTACGACTATCACTGGCCGATCGTCCTCGCCGGTCACTTCAGCGTGAACACGGCGGCAACGGATCGGCGCGCCAGCACGCCCAATGGCAGCGGCGGGTTAATCAATGTGCCCGGCGACTGGCGCGAGACCATGAGCACCCACTGGTTCCACGATCACATGTTCAGTTTCACGGCGCAGAACGTCTACAAGGGCAACGCCGCGATGTTCAACATCTACAGCGGCCTCGATCGCGGCAACGAGGCGATCGACGACGGCGTCAACCTGCGCCTGCCGAGCGGCACGGCAAAGGACTGGGGGAATCTCGATTACGACGTGAACCTCATGATTGCCGACAAGGCGTTCGATCGCGACGGTCAGCTGTTCTTCGATATTTTCGATTTCGACGGCTTCCTCGGCGACATCATGACGGTGAACCTGCTCTACAAGCCATTCTTCGAGGTGGAACGCCGGAAGTACCGGTTCCGGATCCTGAACGGAAGTGTCGCCAGGTTCGTGAAGATCGCACTGGCCGACGCCAGCGGCCGTGCGCAGCCGATGATTCAGATCGCCAATGACGGCAACCTGCTGCCGCATCCGGTCACGCTGCTGGAACTCGACCAACTCGGGATCGCCGAGCGCTACGACATCGTCATCGACTTCTCCAGTTACAGCATCGGCGACAAACTTCATTTCGTGAACCTCGCCGAACACGACGACGGCAGGAAGGTTGAAGTAGACCTGACGCTGGCGCAGGCGCTCGCCGGTGGCTCACTGGATCCGTGCGTCGGACGCTTCCTGGAATTCCGCGTGGTGCGCAATCCAGCGACGCCAGACGTGAGCCGCGTGCCGGACACGCTGATTCCCAACCCCGATCTGTCGGCGATTCCCGTCGCTCGCGAGCGCACGTTCCAGTTTGCCAGGGGTGCCTCCCAGCCGGTCCCAGATCCGAACACGGCATTCTTTGGACCATGGGGCATCGGAACAAACGGTGGGCAAGTGCTCAACGCCGACTACAACCGCATCGACGCGGCGCCGGCATTTGGCTCGCGTGAAGTCTGGCACCTCGTGAACGGCGGCGGAGGATGGGACCATCCGATTCATATCCACTTCGAAGAGGGACAAATTCTCGCGCGGGACGGCAGTGCCGCGAACATCCCGCCATGGGAGCGCGGACGGAAGGACGTCTACCGACTGCACCCCGGGGGCAGCGTCACCCTCACGATGCAGTTCCGGGACTGGGGTGGCATGTTCATGGAGCACTGCCACAACACGACGCACGAAGACAACGCGATGCTGCTGCGCTGGGAGATCAACGGCGGCGGACAGGCGTTCCTTCGCCCGCTGCCCACGCCGGTCCCCACCCCACAGGGCGTATTGTTCGAAGATCCGTACGACGTCACGACGGTCAATGGCAGCGGAGGCACACGGTGAAATCGAGAGTGGTGCTCGCGGCAACGATTACTGCGACGCTGGCCGTGCCGTTTCCAGCAACCGCGCAGAACAGCCGGTGGGGCGCCAACTACTTTCCCAATGTCACGCTCACGACGCAGGACGGCGTGAGCGTGCGGTTCTACGACGACCTGATTAAGGGAAAGATCGTTGCGATCAACCTGATTTACACGACCTGCAAATACGCGTGCCCGCTCGAGACCGCGCGACTGGCGCAGGTGCAGAGGCTGCTCGGCGATCGCCTGGGGCGCGACGTCTTCTTCTATTCGATCACCATCGATCCGGCTCACGACACGCCGGCGGTACTGAAGGACTACGCGGAGAAGTTTCACGCCGGACCCGGCTGGTTGTTCCTTACCGGCTCGCAGCAAGACATCGATTTGATCAGCAAGAAGATTGGCCTGGCGACGCCAGTGGACCCCGGCAATCCCGATGGCCACGTGCCACATCTGCTCGTCGGCAACGAGGCGACGGGTCAGTGGATGCGCAATTCCAGCGTCGACAACCCGAAGTTCATTGCCCGCACGATTGGCGACTGGCTGAATAGCTGGCAGGGGCCGAAACGCGCGCTTAAGTCCTATGCTGACGCGCCACCGCTCACGATCAGCAGCGGCGAGTACACCTTCAAGCAACATTGCGCGGCGTGCCACACGATCGGGCAGGGCGCGCATGTCGGGCCGGATTTGCTGGGCGTCACCACCAGGCGCGATCGCACGTGGCTCGCGCGGTTCATTGTCGAGCCCGACAAGATGCTCGCGGAGGGCGATGCGATCGCGGCAGAGCTCTTCGCGAAGTACAAGAACGTGCGAATGCCCAACCTGGCATTGTCGCGCGGCGAAGTCGACGTGCTGATTGACTACATGGCAAAAGAAACGGCGGAGAGATCTGACAGGAGATAACGAGGTCAGGAGGGAACTCCTGACCTCGTGTTGTGAGACACCCCTCAGCGGAAGAAGCCGCCCTGGAGGATGGTGGCGTCACCATTCTTCACACGCACCTGGTCGCGTGACACGGCGAAATGTCCGAGGTTTGCGGTCATCGAACCCTGGCGGCCGGAGAGGGTGAGCGAGCCAATGGGCGTGAAGTCCAGCGTCACGCCCAGCACGGTCCCATCACGAAGGTTCACGTTCTTCACCCGCACGGTCAGGATCGTCGAGCCGCCGCTCGAGAACCTGGATTGATCCGCGATCGCCTCACCCTCGGGCACGACACCGTTGATGGCAGGACCGGTGAGGGTCTCCTTGACCGTGCCGCCTGACGATGATGATGAAGACTGCCACGCAGGATTGGCTGGTACGCTACCTGCGGATCCTTCGCCCGGCGAGGTGGCGGGCTGGCTGCTGCTTCGTGTCGAGGCACCCCCGTTTGAATCGAATTTCGCGTCCGGACCTGTTGGCGTCGTGTGATCGCCGCAGGCGGCCACTGTGAGCCAGGCAGACAACGCAACGAACTGCTGAATCTTCTTCGACACCATTCCCTCCAAATGGCAGGTGTGCTCCGCAGTCCTGCTTGAGCAAGGGACGGGACCAGGGCGGACTGAAGGGATGAGATCGCGGCAGGACGTTGGTACTAAAGAAGTTTCCCGGACTTCCGGGGTCGCAGCGATGAGCTATAAGCGCGTCCGAAAGCCGCACATTTCGGTCACAGGTGGTCGGAAATACACGATTTTCGGCCGGTAGCTGAGCGTCACGCCGCGGAATGCCGTGGTATCCTGATCGTGCTGATCGTCGCGCAGCGCGCGGCGTCTAAAAAAGGCTCCTAGCGACCCCAGCCATGGATCTCACGGATAACACGGAGCGCCGGTCACGCGGAATTCCGCGGATCGCCATCCGTACCTGCCGTGTGTGTCCGACGGCACCAACTATATGGTCGCGGCCGGGAGGTGCATGCATGGCAGACACTACGGAGTGCAGTCGCTAGAACTGCTCCACAAAGCAAGACGAGGCGGCCGGCGGAAACGCCGGCCGTTTTCTTGTACGCCGTGTACGCCGCGCATCGGCCCACCCGCACCTCGACGCACCCTCGAACGTCGGACCTCGGATCTCGGACCTCGGCCCTCGACACGTGCACCCCGCGCCCGAACTGGAGTAAGGTGATCGGAATTATGCGCAATGGCTTGCTCTTCCCGCTGTGCGCCGTCGCGGCGGCGATGACCGCCGTTCAGCCAGCACCCGCGTCATACACAGAAACGATTCCAGGAACGAAAGTCAGTTTCGAAATGGTGGCCGTGCCTGGTGGACATTTTGCGATGGGCAGTCCCGACAGTGAAAAAGGACGAGCTCAAGATGAAGGACCGCAGCACGACGTGGAACTGCGCCCCTTCTGGATTGGAAAGACAGAGGTCACTTGGGACGAGTACGATCTGTTTGCCTTCGGCATGGACCTCGAGTCGCCCTCGACCGCGCAGCCGAAGTCCGCGCCTGCCGCCGGTGCTGATGCGGTGACGAGACCCACCCCGCCGTACGGTGACGAGTCCTTCGGCTACGGCAAGGGCAAACAACCGGCCATCAACATGACGTGGCACGCGGCGATGGAGTACTGCCGCTGGCTGTCCGCCAAGACCGGGAAAGCCTATCGGCTGCCAACCGAGGCGGAGTGGGAGTACGCCGCACGCGCCGGAACGAAGACGGCGTATTCATTTGGCGACGATCCGCGGCAGCTTGCCGACTACGCCTGGACGCGTGAGAACTCACAGGAGCGTCCTCACCCGGTCGCGTCGAAGAAACCAAACGCGTGGGGACTCTTCGACATGCACGGCAACGTCGCCGAGTGGATTCTCGATCAGTACGATCCCGCGTACTACAAGAGCGTGAAACCCGGGACGGCCGGTCCCGTGCTGCTGCCGGGCAACCGTCGGTTTCCATACGTCTCACGTGGCGGATCGTGGGACGATGATGCGAGGCTTGCGCGCAGCGCGGCCCGCCGTGGTTCGGCGCCCGAGTGGAGCCGGCGCGATCCGCAGAGCCCGAAGAGCATCTGGTGGCACACAGACGCCACCTTCGCCGGGTTCCGCGTCGTCCGTGCCGTCGACGAACAAGACAATTTGAAGAGCGTCCGATCGAGGATCACGAGAGATAGCCCGGAATAATCGGGCGAGAGGGGAGGAACAGAAATGAGCGCCGACCAGAACAGCGCGGGACCGTCACGCCGCGATTTCATAAGGACGACGACGGCGGCCACGCTCGGACTTTCATTCGCACCGATGATCCCCGGCGCGCATGCGGCCGGCACCGATGCGATCCGGATTGGCTTGATCGGCTGCGGCGGCCGCGGCACGGGCGCGGTGCTCAATGCGTTCGAGGGAGCCGAGGGCGTGACGCTCGTCGCGATGGGCGACGCGTTCCCGGACCGTCTCGAAGCCTCGCTCGCACAGATCAGCAAGGACCACGCGGCGCAGGTCGACGTGCCGAAGGATCGTCAGTTCACCGGCTTCGACGCCTACAAGAAGGTACTCGAGACCGACGTGAACTACATCATCCTCGCCACGCCGCCGGGCTTCCGACCGACGCATCTCGAGGCGGCGGTGGCGGCGGGCAAGAACATCTTCACCGAGAAGCCGGTCGCGGTCGACGGCCCGGGAATCCGCCGCGTGTTCGCGCTCGTCGATCAGGTAAAGACGAAGGGGATCGGCCTCGCCGCCGGCACCCAGCGCCGCCACCAGACGGGCTATCTCGAAACGCTGAAGCGCATCCAGGACGGCGCGATCGGCAACATCGTCGCGGCGCGCTGCGCGTGGAACCAGGGCTTCCTCTGGAAAAAAGATCGCCAGCCGGAGTGGTCGGACGTCGAGTGGCAGATGCGTAACTGGCTGTACTTCACGTGGCTCTCGGGCGATCACATCGTCGAGCAGCACGTGCACAACATCGACGTCATCAACTGGGCGATGGGGACACACCCGGTGCTCGCGCATGGCATGGGCGGCCGCCAGGTGCGTACCGGCCCGGAGTGGGGCCACATCTTCGATCACTTCTCGATCGACTACGAGTATCCAGACAACGTGCACCTGCACAGTCAGGCGCGCCAGATCCAGGGCTGCGAAGGCAGCGTCTCGGAAGCGCTCGTCGGCGACAAGGGACTGTGCCAGGCCGACAAGTACGAGATCGCAGGTCCGAACAGGTGGAAGTTCGAGGGCAAGGACAACGCGCCGTACGTGCAGGAGCACACCGACCTCATCGCCAGCCTGCGCGCGGGGAAGCCGCTCAACGAACTGCAGGCCGTGACGGAGAGCACGCTGACCGCGATCATGGGCCGCATGGCGGCCTACACCGGCCAGCCGGTGTCATGGGAGCAGGCGCTGAACTCGAAGGAGGAGTTGGTGCCGCAGAACCTGGCGTTCGGTCCGATCGAGGTTCCGCCCGTGGCGATCCCCGGACGCACGAGATTGACCTAGATGCGATGGTTCGTCGCGGCGGCGCTCATCGCGAGCGCCGCCGCTGCTCCCCTGCACACGGCCGGCAATGAAGGTCTCGCCGGCACTCTCACCCGCTACCAATTTTCCTCGCGGCAGATGGGCACCGAAGCGCGCATCGTACTGTTCGCGGCCACCGAAGAGTCGTCGCGAGAGGACGCGGCGCGGGCGTTTGCGCGCATCGCAGCGCTCGATGCCGTGATGAGCGATTATCGCGACACCAGCGAGTTGATGACGCTGTGCCGCAACGCGGGCAATGGCCCCGTTCACGTGAGTGATGATCTCTTTCGTGTGCTCGAGGCGTCGCAGACACTCGCGCGCGCCAGTAACGGCGCGTTCGATATCACCGCTGCACCGCTGATTCACCTGTGGCGTCGAGCCAGGCGTGTGAGCCAGTTGCCCGATCCGATGGAGATCAGCGCCGCACGGAAGCTGACGGGCGCCACGAAAATGATCCTGAACGCGCGCGACCGCACCGTCGATCTGCGCGAGCGCAACATGCAACTCGACCTGGGAGGGATCGGCAAGGGGTACGCCGCTGACGAAGCGACCGCGGTTCTGAAACGCCTCGGTTACCACACGTCCCTGGTGGCGCTCGGCGGCGATATCGTCGCCACTGGCGCACCGCCGGGCACCGAGGGCTGGACGATCGATGTCGAGGACCTGCGGACGAGGAATGAGGGGCCGCCGGATCTCGTGCTGCGGGACGCCGCCGTCTCGACATCAGGCGATGCCGAACAGTGGGTCGAGATTGGCGGCGTGCGCTACTCCCACATCATCGATCCACGGACAGGGTCGGCGCTGACCGGCCGCCGGAGCGTGACCGTGATCGCATCAACAGGCACACTCTCCGATAGTCTTGCGACTGCCGTATCAGTGCTCGGACCGATAGACGGGATCGCACTGATCAAACGGACGCCGGGAGCGGCGGCGAGCGTGTCGTTTGCCGAAGGGGACGCGATCCGAACCGTCACGTCCCCCCGGTGGCGCTACTTCGTCGCGGGCGGAAGAGGGCCAATATCGACGCGGCGGAATTCGACTTCCGAGCCTTCCGCCTGAAGCGCGATTTTGCCGCGATCCGCGGTGCACCTGAAACCCTCGTTGACGAAGTCGCCGTTGACCCACACCTTGATCGAGCGGTCGCGTGCTTCGATGATCATCGTGTTCCACTCGCCCGCCGGCTTTTCGGAGCCATCCGTCAGGTTGAGAATGCGGCGCGCGTCACCTTCGCTGCCGCCCCACTTCTCACCTTCCTTGCGCGGACGCCTCTTCTCCATGTCCGGCACTTCGATGTTTTCCTGGATGCACCAGAAGTCCCCCGCGTTCTCGTGCATCATCTGCACCTCGATGGACTGCGGGAACATCTTGTACAACGCGCGCGGCCGCGAGGCGTGCACGAGGACGCCGCAGTTGCCCGGCTTCGCCGAGAATCGGTACTCCACTTCAAGCCGATAGTCGCGATAGGACTTGTCGCTGACAAGGTGCCCTGGCGGCGTGCCCAGGCTGACGAGCAACCCGTTGCGCACGATGAAGCTATCGGGTGCGGAGGGATTCGTGTCTTTCGCCGGCACGTCTGCCTTCCACCCGGACAGGTCGCGTCCGTTGAACAGAGGGGTCACGCGCGTGGGAACGATCGCCTGCTCGACCGGTGCTGCCTGCAGCACCAGCGTCACGACCGTGACCGACAGAAGCGCCCGCATCATCACATCCTCCTCGGTATCGCTCGTTCGTCCCGGAATTCTACCCCTCTATCCGATTGGTGAGTCCCTCACGCCGAAAGGATAGTTCGGCGTCACCGCCGCCATGAGACAGCAGCTGAAACCCGCCAATTTCAGCGAGTTCCGAGTCGCCGTGCTATCGGCGCGTACCTTGCTCGATCGGCGGCGAACCGGGCCAGATGACGAACGGAAATCAACTGAGGTCGCAAGGCATGCGAAGAGTTACCGTACACTTGACGCCCCGTGAGTGCGAAGTAGTGCGCGGGATCATTGCGGGCCTGAACAACCGCGAGATTGCAGAAAAGCTCGGGCTCGCGGAGCAGTCGATCAAGAACATCCTGTCGATCACCTATCAGAAATGCCAGGTGCGCAACCGGCTCGAGCTGATGCTCTTCGCCATAAAGCACGACATCCTCTCACATTGACAATGGGACCTCACGTGATGACATCTCTTCACGGAGGATGACATTCATCACGTGAGGCGTGTAGCCGCGTAGCGGTCAGGCAGTGGGGACCGGGATCTCCAGCACGGGTCGCACTTCAATCGTGCCCATCCGCGCGGACGGAATTCTCGAGGCAAGCGCGATTGCCTCGTCCAGGTCCTTCGCGTCGACGAGATAAAAGCCGCCGAGCTGTTCGCGGGTCTCGGCGAATGGTCCGTCCGTCACCACGCGCTTCCCGTCGCGCACGCGAACGCTCGTCGCGGTCGACGTCGGTTGCAGCGGTGCTCCAGTCTGGTACTGACCGGTGCTCTTGATGTCGCCTGTGAACTTCATCTATTCGCCGTAGATCGCGTGCTGCTCCGCCTCGCTGAATTTCGCCCAGCCCTTTTCGTCCTCATAAATCAGCAACATGTATTTCATGTCCGTGCCTCCACCAGTGAGTCGAACAGCATCCCACCGGAATGACAGCCACACGAAAAAATATTTACCATCGCACATGCCCGACATGGATGTCGCCGCGGCGGTCGACCGGGTGTACAGAGCGGACTGGGGCCGGATTGTCGCAACCCTCATCCGCCTGGTCGGTGATTTCGAGCTCGCCGAAGACGCCGCCCAGGAGGCATTCGCGGCGGCGGTCGAGCAGTGGGGCCAGGCCGGCGTCCCTGAATTCCCACGGGCGTGGATCGTCCAGACCGCGCGCAACAAGGCCGTCGATCGGATCCGGCGCCAGACGAGATTCCAGGAGAAGTTGAACGAGATTGCGGCCACGCCGTTCGTGGCCGCGGTATTTACGCCGGCCGGATCGGAACCCTCGGCCCACGGCGACGACATTCCCGACGATCGCCTGCGGCTGATTTTTACGTGTTGCCATCCGGCGCTCCGGCCCGAGGCGCAGATCGCGCTGACGCTTCGGACGCTGTGCGGCCTGGACACCGACGAGATCGCACGCGCGTTTCTGGTCTCGCCGACGACGATGGCGCAGCGGCTGGCGCGCGCGAAACGAAAGATCCGCGATGCCGGCATCCCGTATGCGGTGCCGGACAGCACCGAATTACCCGAGCGGCTCGACGCCGTCCTGACGGTGATCTACCTGGTGTTCAACGAGGGATATGCCGCAACGCGTGGCGAGCCACTCGTGAGGCGTGAGCTCTGCGCGGAAGCGATCCGGCTTGCACGGCTGGTCGGCGCGCTCATGGCGGCCGTGCCTCGAGAAGTGAACGGCCTCATCGCGCTGATGCTGCTGCACGATTCACGTCGCGATGCGCGCGTCGATGCCGCTGGCGAGCTCGTCGTCCTCGAGGAGCAGGACCGCAGTCGCTGGGATCATGCGGAGATCGCCGAAGCGCTTCCGCTCGTGGAAGCGGCGCTCGGCGCCACTCCAGGCCCGTTTGCGTTGCAGGCAGCGATTGCCGCGCTGCACTGCCAGGCGCCTCGCGCCGAGGAGACCGACTGGGCGCAGATCGCATCGTTGTATCGAGTCCTCGAGCGGGTGCAGCCGTCACCCGTGGTCACGTTGAACCATGCCGTCGCAATCGCAATGACTGAGGGCGCCGAGCGCGGCCTTGCGTTGATCGATCGGGTGGCGGCGAGCGGCGAACTCGACGACTATCACCTGCTGCACGCCGCGCGTGCCGACCTGCTCCGCCGCACTGGAGCGATGGCCGATGCGGCCAGGAGCTACGAACGCGCAATCGCGCTTGCCGGCAACGACAGCGAGCGCAGGTTTCTGGAGCGCAGGCTTAGGGAAGTGCGCGGCGCAAATGCGAGGTAGCGTGCGGAGAAGACGACCGCACGCAAAGGCGCCGAGGCGCAGAGATTGAGAAGGCTGCCAAGTGGGCGCGATCGCCTGTTGCAGCCGCTTCTTCAGCTGTCTTCTCCGCAGACGCGCAGCTCGGCGCCTTGGGTGTCTATCTCGCCTGTGCCGTGAACGTGCGCGTGACGATCTCTCCCTCGTCACCCAGCGGCCCCCGGTCGGTGCCGTTGATCGTCAGCCGCAGCGCACCGGCGTTGCCGACGCGGATCACGATCGCACGATCGGCTTGCAGAGGAATCCGCGTGCCGGCCGCCAGTTCGCGTTCGATCACGCGCTCGCCGTCGACGATCACGCGCACCCAGACACGCCGGTCGACGTTCAGCTCCGCCTCCATGGCATGTGGAGTCTCAACAGTCGCAGCAGGCGGGGACACAGGCGCGGTGGGCGCCTGGGCGGGCTCGGTCGTCGCCGGCGCAGATGCTGTCGTCGCTGCTCCTCCGGTTGATGACGATGGGGTCGAGTCGGATCGGTCAGCTTGCCACGGGCGAATCAGCAACACCACGACTGCGATGAGGATGGCCGCGCCGCCAAGGAGGCGGGGCGCCATCGCTCGTGGTCGCCGCGTCGGCGGCGCCGACGCTTCTGTCGCGCGTGGCACCTCGTCAACCGGCTGCGTGAATGGGTGCCCTGTTTCCGGTTTGAACGCCTCGACAGGATCCGGTGTCGCCGCGACAGCCGGCCACGGAACCGCAGCTGCGACTGGCGGCGCGTTGTGCGGTGTCAGCACGGTGGGTGGCGCCGGAGCTGGAGACGGGGGCGCAGCCGGGGTCCACGCTATCGACGATGGAGGCGCGGCGGGACGAGGCGTCACCGGCGCGCGGGCGATCGGTGGTGTTGGCGCGGGAGCCGTCGGCGCCGCGGATTCAGGCGGCGGCGTGCGGAACGACCTCACGAACGCTTCGAACTCCTCTGACGTTTGATTGCGGCGGCGGCGGGACTCTTCAATCGCATCGCGAAGCCGCTCGAGTTCCTCGAGTGCGGCCTGCTCATCGAACGGCGGAGAATAGGCTTCGTCGCGAGGCATCACGTCAGTTCACTCCCCTCCCCGTTGATCGTCAAGCTGAACATTTATCGGCGAAGCACCAATCCGACCGTGAAGGTCATGTATCTCAGGTGGATCTTGTCGTCGCCGCCGCCGGTCGGAAACACCACGTCACTGCTTTGCCCGTACAGGTTGCTGTAGTAGCGCAAATCGAAACGCACGCCGGTCCGCGGGGTGAGAAAACCCACCGCGCCGCCACCGACGTTGAATCCGGCGATATTTTCGCTGAGAGGGTCCAGCGCTTCGAACCGGTGCTCGTAGCCGACGTGCATCAGGCCAAGACCGCCGGACACGAAGGGGCGGAGGAAGTACTCGGTCCATTGCCGCGGAGCGGTAAGGACGACATTCCCCATCATCGCGATTGACCGGCTGCTCTTGACGAGATCCGGATCCCCCTTGAAGAAGCGCGGCGTAAACACCACGAGTCCTTCGATGCCAAAAAGACCGCCGCCAAGAAGGCTGACGGACCCGCCGAAGTTCATGTGCGTGTCGTCGGTCGCACGGTCGGGGTCGATGAGGCTGGTGT
>JBKOZS010000122.1:0-10777 GCA_046726015.1 Acidobacteriota bacterium | reverse complement strand
TTTCCGATCGTGCGCGACGGCATTCTCGTGGGCCTGCAGACGAATCGCGAGATGGCGCACTACGTCAACGAGAAAGAGAGCCGGGGCTGCACGTCGGCCAGCTCCTGGCGCGACTATCCGTTCCTGCGCATGCCGAACGTCCACGTGGAGCCGGGTGGCGCCGGCTCGCCCACGCCCGAGGAGATCATTGCCGACACGAAAGACGGCGTGCTCATCGATGGGCGCGGCAGCTATTCGATCGATCAGCAACGCTACAACGGCCAGTTCGGCGGGAACGCGTTCTGGGAGATCAAGAACGGCAAAAAGACCCGCATGGTGAGCAACGTCACCTACAACGCGATCACGACGGAGTTCTGGGGCAACCTCGACGCGATCTCCGGCAAGGAGTCGTGGGAGATGTACGGCACCGGCGGCGATGCCAAGGGTCAGCCGACGCAGACCAACAGCATCTCGCACGGCTCGCCGTGGCTACGGGTCAAAAAGATCCTGGTGGGCGCCGCGTTCGCATAGAGCGGCTCAGGTCTTAAGGCTCAGGGCTGGCCATGAGCCATGAGCCTCGAGCCATGAGCCGCCTCAGCGTCAGTATGGCTTGTATTTCCAACGTTCGAGCCACCAGTTGTCGCCGGTGTGCTCGAACGCTTTCAGGCCGATGTGCTCGCCGAGCTTGCGGTAGCTCTCCCACTGCGCTTCATCGAAAAACTGATCGGCAGTCGTTTCCTGCGGAAAGCTGGGATGCTGCCGCGCGTACTCGCGAACGTCGACCGGCTCGTCGCCGGTGATGCCCGGCTTGATGTAGACGAGCCGTCCTTCGAATCCGTCCGGGTCTGGATACTTCACTCGCGCGACCGCAGCGTGTGATGCCGAGCGACGCGGATCCAGTTGAGTCGTGCCCACCGGACGCAGCGCTTCGAGCGGGCCGAACGCGGTCGGAAGTGTGTCCTCGACGTTGTCGAGGAACTCGATCTCGACGCCGAAGTCGAGCCGCGCTTTCCTCGTCAGGTTTGCCATCCCGTCGAACGAATAGTCCTCGTCGGCTTCCGCGTCGAGCACGATGATGAGCGGCAGGCGGCGGCGAATGAGCTCGTATCCCCCCATGTTCTCGAAATGGCCGCCATCGGAGAGATACCAGTGCCGCCGCGAGGATCCGGGAAAGTGCGCGGTCAGCTCGTAAAAGAGGTAGGTGTGCACGGGAAACAACCCGACGAGGACCCTCGACAGCCGATCGGCAACGGGGCGGCTGATGGTCATCTTCAACGGCCGCCGGCCTGTCGGCACACCCGAATCCCACCAGTAGCCGAGACGTACGTTCGCCAGGCCGGCGAGCAGGCTCAGCCCGAGACTGGTGCGAAAGCCCAGCCCGGTTGAGTACGACGCGCCGGAGATACCAACCCACAGGCCGAGTGACAGTGGCTCTCCCGGAAATTCATCCGGCACTTCCGCCTCGGCGGCCGGCGCGCCGGGTGCGCGCGACATCGCGGCTCGCGCTCGCGAAGCCGGATACTCGAACATTCTGAACGCGGGTCCCCGGTCGGTGTGCTTCGGGTAGATCGCCGCAACACGTCGAATGTGAGCCCGTTGACGCTCGTCCGCCGTCAGCCGGCGGAACAGCGCCGGTCTCTGGCCGGCGTCACTCGCCGGAGTGTCAGGTCCGTACACCACGTGGTGCCGCACACCGGCGCTCACGCCCGCGGGGCCGAGCGCCATGCCAATCCCTTTCCGATCCCGCTGTTCCACCTGGGACTCGCCGCTGAACGTCTCGTTGATCGTGACGTTGACGAGATGCAGCGGTGCGGCGCGGTCGTATCCGTCACCCGCCCGCGGCGCCGGCGGTGTCGCCCAGTACTGATGTACCTCGATGTCATCATCCGCAATCGGGTCGATGACCGGCACCCACGAACCACGGCGCCAGCGCGCGGCATTCGATGCACCGAGGTAGGCGCGGATCAGTCGCGCGCTGAGCAGCGTCTGGTGCGACGAGTAGTTCAGGAAGTCGAAGTACCGCCCGAACGCGAATGTCAGCACTGCGGCGCCGGCAAGCCAGAGCAAGTACACGTGCGGCGCCTGGCGCTCGGGCGTTTGGGGACAGGTGGGCAACGCCGATCGCGCGTCGTACGGGTCAACGATGGTCTCAGGCGCCGCCGCGGCACAGAAGCGCCACGCGACCGCGTGCGACAGCACATCGAATCCAATCGCGAACACGACGACGATCGCGAGCGCAACGGCCGTCGAGGCGACGGCGAGCGACAGCGGCGGCCGCCTGTCCTCTGCCTGGCCACCGAATATCACGACCAGCTTGCGGCCGTAGCCGGCGACAATGCCGAGGACGATGGCAATGGCGGCGAACCAGGCTTTGAGATGCCCGGCAACCGTTGCCGCGTACATCGTCTGACCAATGGAATCGAGCGTGACGATCAACGCGACGGTGCCGGCGGCGACGAGCCAGCCACGAAGGTAGCGCGTCAGGACGTTGCGGGACAGCTGGCTGCGAAACTGCCCCGGATCTTCGTCGCCGGATGGCCGCCGGCGGATCGTGGACAGCCACGCCGCTATCCCGATCGCGATCGCCATCGAGGCGACGACGAGCAGCACCCAGGCAATGCTGCGCTCGATGACGCCGATCCCGGGCGTGTGGAGCGCGAGCAGCGAGACACCAATCGCGGCCGGCGCGCCATCGGCAGGATACCGGCAGCTTGCTGCGATCAGGATTGCGAGAATAACGACGTGCCACAGGCCGGACAACGCCTCGCCGGGAGATCCGAACACGCGGAGCAGCCACACTTCGACGACGATCGCGACCACCCAGAAAAGACCGCGTGCGAGCCGCGGACGATCCGTCACGATCCAGTAGGACCATCCAATCGCGAAGGCCAGCGCCAGGATCAGCAGTGGCAACGACGTCCAGGGACTCCACCACACGAACTGGCTGAACGGCAGCGACCGCACGAACGCGAGATTCTGCGCTTCCACCGTCGCAACCAGCGCGGGTTCGACGTGCGGCGCGAGCACGCGCGGAAGCTGGAGCAGGAGGAACAGCGAGAGAAGCGCGGTTGCGATCACTGCCTGGATCGCAACCCAGTTGCGCAACAGCACCGCGCCGGCCAGCAGCAGATCGCCCGATCCCTGAGGTGCGAGGTAACGGCCGTTCTCCCGGAGCCAGCGGAACACCTGACGCTCGGCGTCGACGAGATCGGGCGAAGCGTCGGCGTTTCGATCGGGCGGCTTCTGCGCTCCGAGAATCCACTCGACATCTTGAACGCCGCGAATGTAGTCGCGCGTGAAGAGCCGTCCGAGAAAGGCGCCGAAGTAGCCGCCGCCTGAAACGGTTGAAATGTAGTCGATCCGCGCGAGCAGCTTCAGTTTCGCCAGCGCCTGGAAGATGCCGAGTGCAAACGTGGCGCTTCGGATGCCGCCGCCGGAGAGCGCGACGCCCACCCGGCTCCCATCGTCCGTGCCTCCGGCCGCCGCGCGACGCCGGGCAATGAGCTTCGCTTCCGAGTCGGCCATTTCGGGAGGGAACGCGGGTGCATCGGGCCCTGCCATCAACTTTGAGATTACACCGGGATCGGACTATGTTCCCGGCGTGACCTTTCGACGCGCGCTGGGCCCATTCGACGCAACGATGGTGGTCATTGGCGGCATCGTTGGCGTTGGCATCTTCATCACCCCGTACATCGTCGCGCAACGGCTGGATACGCCGCTGTTGGTCCTGACGGCATGGGTCATCGGCGGCGCAATCGCGCTTGCCGGCGCGTTCTCCTACGCCGAGCTCGGGTCACTGTTTCCAAAGGCCGGTGGCCAGTACGTGTACCTCCGTGACGGCCTGCACCCGCTCGCCGGATTTCTCTATGGCTGGGCGCTGCTGCTGGTGATCGAGAGCGGTGCGATTGCGGCCGTGGCCATCGCCTTTGGCACGTACGCGATCCACCTGGTCGGCGGCCCCGGCGCCGCGCGTGTGCCGCTGGCGATCGCGGCGCTCGTTGTGTTGTCGGCAATCAACTACGTTGGCGTGAAGCCCGGCAGCCGCGTGTTGAACGTGCTCGTCGTGCTCAAGCTCGGGGCGCTGGCGATCCTGATCGGCGCGGGCTTCCTCGTTGCCGCGCATCCATCCTGGCTACACCAGGCCCGGACGGCAGCGCCCGACTCGCCGTCGACGATCGTTGCCTTTGGCGCCGCGCTCGTCCCAATCCTGTTCGCCTATGGCGGATGGCAGAACGCCAACTACGTTGCGGAAGAAATCCACGACGCCAGGCGAAACCTGCCGCGCAGCCTGATCGCGGGCACGATCGCCGTGATGGTCATCTATGTCACGGCCAATGTGGTGTACATCCGTGCCCTCGGGCTCACCGGTCTTGCGAGCACAACGACACCGGCCGCCGACGTCGCGCGTCACATGTTCGGCGCGCCAGGCGACATGTTCGTCAGCGCGGCGATCACGATCTCGACCTTCGGGTTCCTGAATCTTGCGATCCTCGCGCCCACTCGCGTGTATTACGCGATGGCCGCCGACGGCGTCTTCATGCCGGCCCTCGCGCGATTGCATCCGCGATTCCAGACGCCAGGGCTCGCCATCATCGTCCAGTCGACGTGGTCGTGCTTACTTGCCCTGTCCGGCACGTACGACCGGCTGCTCAATTACGTCGTATTCGCCGACTGGATCTTCTTCGGCCTGACGGTTGCGACCGTGATCACGTTCCGGCGCAGGCTGCCGCTCGATCGCCGCGCCGCGGGCACATACCGCACGGCCGGCTATCCCCTGGTCCAGATCCTTTTTTGCGCCGTTGCCGCCGGCGTCGTGCTGAGCGTCGTTCGTCACGATCCCGGGAGCGCCGCGCGTGGCGCGGAGCTCATTGCGCTGGGGATTCCGGTGTACTACTGGTATGCGCGGGCCTCGAAGCGAATGCCGGAAGCATCGAGGGAGCATGTCTGACATCAAGGGGTCCTTCGACCTTCGACCTTCGACGCTTCGACCTTCGACGCTTCGACCTTCGATCTTCGACGCTTCGACCTTCGATTTCCTTCGATAGCTTTTAATGTGATTGCGCTCCTTCGATTCCTTCGATAGTCCTTCGATACTTCGATTGTTTCAGACATGCCCACACCCATTCGCTACCACGCGCCCTACATGGAATGGGCGAAGACGCGGCCGTCAGCGGAATTCGACCTCGCGGGCAGCAACATCCTTGCGTGTTCGCTGGATGATTTGCCGGGCGCGCGCGAGGCGCTTGCGCTCAGCGGCCCCAACGAAGACGGATACGGGCCGTTGATTGACGCCATTGCTGCGAGGTACGGTGCCCAGCCGTCGCAGATCACGACCGCGAGTGGCACATCGGGGGCGAACTTCCTGGTGTACGCGGCCCTGCTGACGGCAGGTGACGAGGTACTGGTGGAGCGTCCCGGCTACGATCCGCTGCTGGGCGCGGCGCGCATGTTCGCCGCCGCGACTGTCCGCTACGATCGCACGTTCGAGAGCGGCTTCGCGCTGGACCCGGACCGCGTCCGTCGCGCGATGACAGCGCGGACGAAGCTGATCGTCATTACCCATCCGCATAATCCGACAGGCGTGGCGGCTGACGCCGCGGCGCTGGACGAGATCGGGCGACTGGCCGAGCAACGCGGCGCGCACGTGCTCGTCGATGAGGTGTATCTCGATATCACCGGCATCCGCTGGTCCCCCGCCGCCACTCGCGGTGACGTGTTCGTGACGACGAGCAGCCTGACGAAGTCCTACGGCCTTTCGAGCCTGCGATCTGGATGGGCGATCGCGTCAGAGGCGCTCACGTCTCGGCTGCGGCGCGCGCGCGACATTGTCGATGGCACCGGCTCGATCGTGGCCGAGCGTCTCGCGACGCTCGCCTTCTCTCAGCTCGATCGCTTTGAAGCCCGCGCGCGTGATCTCGTCAGGACCAACCGGAAACTCGTCGACGAGTTCCTCCGGTCGCGGCGCGAGCTCGAATGGATCCCGTCCACCGGCACGATTGTGTTTCCACGCATTCGCGGCATCAGCGATGTCACCCCCTTCGCCGATCGCCTGATGACCGAGCGCCGCACCGCCATCGTCCCCGGCCGCTTCTTCGATGCGCCAGAGCATTTCCGCCTGGGGTATGGAGGGGAAACCGAAAAGCTCCGCGGCGGACTCGAGAGGCTGGCGGCTGGATTGGATGATATTTAGAAAATTTCACTCTCACCGAAATCCAGAACCGTAAACTCCTCGTCGGAGAGCCCGCGCTCCTCGAGCGCGCGATCGAGCGCCAGCAGCGGCTCGTCGATCGCTTCGTCCGTCAGTTGGAACGTGCCGAAATGCATGCCGACGCTGACGCGCGCGCGCAGGTCGACGTGCGCCTGCACGGCTTCCGCGGGATTCATGTGCACGGGCCGCATGAACCAGCGCGGCTCGTACGCGCCAATCGGCAACAGCGCAACGTCAATCGGCGGGCACCGCCGCGCAATCTCCTTGAAGTGCGGCCCATACCCGGAATCGCCGCCGAAATAAATCGTCTCGGACCCACTGCGGAGCACGAAGCCGCACCACAACGTCCGGTTCCGATCGAAGGGCGTGCGCGCGGAAAAGTGCTGGGCAGGAACGCACGCGACGATGCGTCCGCCGCCGAGGTCCGCCTCCTGCCACCAATCCAGCTCGATGACGTTTTCGAGCGTCAAGCGGCGCAGGTAGCGCCCGAGACCCAGGCCGGTCACGAACTGCGGCTCGGCACCATGCGCGCACCGGCGCAGCGAGGAGGGCTGCAGGTGATCGTAGTGATTGTGGCTGACCAGGACGATGTCCGGCATCGGAAGGCGATCGAGCGGGATGGCGGGCGGCCGCACGCGACGCGGGCCCAGCCGCCCGAACGGTCCGGCATGCGTGGTGAACACAGGGTCCGTGAGGATGACGGCATCGGCCGTGCGCAGCAGGAATGTCGCATGACCGATGAACGTGACCGCCACCCTGCCCCGATCAACCGTCGCGGGCGGCGGTGGATACGAGGCGAGCGGCACCTCGTCCGGCCACTCGGCCCTGTCGCGCGTGCGCTGCCAGGTGATGACATCGCCGATCGATCGGTCTTCGTTATTGTGCGGATTGAAGAAGCGTTCGCCGTCGCAATGATCGGAGATCGGAAACGTCACTCCTAGAGCTTGTACACCAGTGCCGTCAGCAGCGCGACGTCGTTCTTCTTCACGTCGGCCGCCGGCGGACGTGTCTTGTACGTATCGAGCAGTTCGATCTTCAACTGCGTTCGCGTCGTGAGCGAGGCGGCAACGCCCGCGGTGAACGTGTACAGCGCGTCGCCAAAGTCGTCGGTCCGCCACAGCGCGTTGAATGCCTGCGTGATCGAGGCGGTCGTCGAGAGTTTGTGCTCGAACTTGTCCGACCCGGTGAACACGGTGTCGGTGCGCACGTCGAAGCCGGGATTCTTCTCCCACTTGACACCCAGGCCGCCGTCCGCCGACAGGGTCGTCATTGCCGTCATGATGAGCCTGTAGCCGAGGCCGCCGCTCGGCGCGACCAGGTAGTCGATTTCCTTGAACTGGTCTTCGAGAAACTGGAGCTGGCCGAAGGTATAAACGCGCCTGGTGAGGTTCCGCTCGTAGCGCCCTTCGAGGAGCAGCCGATCGACCGAGGGCTCGCCGTCGGTGTCGCCTCGCTGGTAGAGCCCTTTGAACTTCCAGACACTTTGTGTTTTTGGATCGTGCGTGGCCTCGAACGTGAGGTTGAGGTTCGTGGTATCGGTGTTTCCTCGGTTCAGCGAGAACCCGAAGCCGGCGTTGCCGGTCCATGGCGGCGGCGGTTCGGCCGGCGCGGCGGGCTGCGCCGGCGGGGTTTGCCCACTAGCCATCGTGGCCCCCACGATCCACATGCCCACTGTTGTCAGACCCAGCCGGCTTACCTTCTTCATCACGTTCATCATTGCGTCCTCACGAGGACCGTGAATTCGGCTTCCGTGTGAATCCGTGTGAATCCATGTGAATCCGTGTTCGTCCGTGGTCGCCTACTTGTCCGTGGCCGCCTTGCACGAACCGCGCCGTGGTACACTCGCCGCCTCCATGAAAGGCCATCCGGACGCGTTCCCGTTGACGCGTCATTCGGTCGTGCGCGCGATCGCGAGCGCGGATCCCGAAGCGCGTGCGCGGGCGTACGACGCCATCGTCCGCAGCTACTGGCGGCCGGTGTATGCGTATATCCGCGTGCGCTGGCATCGCGACCCGCCCGACGCGCAGGATCTGACTCAGGAGTTTTTCGCGCGGGCGCTCGAGAAGGAGTACCTGGCGCGCTACGACCAGTCGAAGGCACGTTTCCGCACGTTCGTGCGCACGTGCCTCGAAGCGTTCCTGTCCAAGGACCATGAAGCGGCGCATCGCCAGAAGCGCGGCGGCGGCGTGCAGATCGAATCGCTCGACTTCGCGCGCGCGGATGCGGATCTTGCCGCGCACCTCCGCAGCGACGGCGAGGATCCGGAAACCTGGTTCCGGCGCGAGTGGACGCGCGCGTTGTTCGCCGACGCCGTGGAACGGCTGCGCGTCGAGTGCGAGGCAGCCGATCGACTACGGGCGTTCGAGGCATTCGTGCGATACGACATCGACGGCCCCGACGCGCCGGAGCGCCCAACGTATGCGGCGCTCGCACGCGATCTCGGTATGCCGGTCACGGAGGTCACCAACCAGCTCGCGTGGGCGCGCCGAACCTTTCGTGCCGGCGTGCTCGAAGCCATCCGCGCGTTCTGTGCCACCGACGAAGAGTTCCGCGCGGAAGCGCGCGACCTGCTGGGCATCACGCCAGACGTATGACCTGGATCTCCGACCGCGCGCTCACGCACCTGCAGTCGATGCCTGACCTGCCGGACTTCTCCGCCACGCGGTACGACCTCGACGAGGAGATCGGGCGTGGCGGCATGGGCGTCGTCTTTCGTGGCCGCGATCGCGAGCTCGCGCGCGAGGTCGCGATCAAGGTGACTCGGTGGCCGGGCGGTGCGGACGTCGAGCGATTGCGCGACGAAGCACGTGTGCTTGCGGCGCTCGAGCACCCGGGGATCGTGCCGGTCCATGACGCGGGCCGGCTGCCCGACGGGCGCGCCTATTACGTGATGGCGATCGTCCGCGGGGAGCGATTCGACATCCGTGCGAGCCGCGTGCCGCTCGCGGACCGGCTGCGGCTGTTCGATCGCGTCTGCGACACCGTCGCCTTCGCGCACGCGCGGGGGATCCTGCATCGCGACTTGAAGCCGGCCAACATCATGGTCGGGCCGTTCGGCGACGTCCGGGTGCTCGACTGGGGCCTGGCGCGCCTGGGGTCAGACCCCGGACGTCCCGTTACACACCCCGGACCGGGGTCAGACCCCGGACGTCCGGTTACACACTTTGCGGGGACCGAAGGGTTCATGGCGCCGGAGCAGGAGCGCGGATTGGCTGACGAGCGATCGGACGTGTACGCACTTGGTGCGATCCTTCGTGGCCTCGTCCTGGCAGAATCTGCCACCCGCACCTTACGTCCATTGCACTCGATCGTCTCGCGGGCGACTGCCGCCGATCCTGCGCTCCGATACCCCGACGTCCCGTCGCTGGCTGCTGACGTGCGGCGATTCGTCGACGGCCATGCGGTCGAGGCCTACCGCGAACCGCCGCTCGAACGGGCCGTCCGATACGCACGCATGTATCGCACGCCAATCGCGCTGGTCCTCGCCTATCTTGCGATGCGGATTCTGCTCCTACTGTGGCAACGCTGGACGGCCTAAAGGAATCCGGAGGGACGCGTAATAGAAAGGCTGGAGGGATTCTGTGAGCAAACCTGTACTCGGACTCGTGCTGGGTGGCGTGCTCGGGATTTTCGACGGACTGTCAGCATTGATTTCCGCGCCCAACGACCCCGCCGTCCGCGCGGGCATCGTCGGCATCGTCATCGGATCGACCATCAAGGGCATCCTCACCGGCCTGATCATCGGGTGGTTCGCAAAGCGCACCCAGTCACTTGCGCTTGGAATCGTGTTCGGCCTGATTGTCGGCCTGGCGCTGGCCGCATGCGTCTCGTTGATGCAGGTGATGGCCGGGCAGCCGGCGTATTACTGGCAGATCATGCTGCCGGGCGGCATCCTCGGGATGATCGTCGGCTACGCGACCTTCACCTATGGGACGCCGGCGCCGCGCGTCACACGGACCGCGCCATCTTGATCGCGAGTGCAATCAGCGTCGTGCCGCTGATGGCTTCGATCGCGCGGCGCGGGCCGCTCCGCCCGAGCGCGTGTGCGAGCGTGCCCCCCGCGGTGGCCCACGTCAGGTGACACGTGATCGCCATCGCGACGTGGATGGCCGTCAGCAGCAGAACGCTCTTCGCGACAGGTGCGCCGCGCGGGACGAACTGGGGGATGACGAGAAGATAAAAGGTGGCAATCGAGGGGTTCAGCACGTTCGTGATGAACCCTTCGTAGAGATCGCGCGCGAGAGGCGCGGCAGGAGCGTCCTCGCGCGCGTCCGCTCCGGGCCCCGCGTGATGCTGAGATCCGAGTGCGTGGCGAAGCGATGACAGCCCGAGCCACGCGAGATACGTTATACCGGCGATGCGTAACACCGTCCATACCGCCGGCCAGCGCTCCAGCGCCAGCGCCACTCCAAACGCCGTCAGCACACCGTAAAACGCGGAGCCGGCATTGATGCCGACCGCGGTCCGCACGCCGGAACGCCTGTCTCTTATACACATCTGACGCTGCCGACGACATTGTGGTAGTGGTGTTGGGGGGGGGGGGGGGGGGGGTGTGGGGGGGGGGGGGGGGGGGGGGGGGGGGGGGGGGGG
>JBKOZS010000121.1:0-5830 GCA_046726015.1 Acidobacteriota bacterium | reverse complement strand
CGTTGTGCACGGCGACCGGGCGGAACAACGGATCGGTGGAGCGCAGGAATTCCGACTTCGGGTAAGCGTTCTGCAACTGCGTCAGGCCGTCGCGCACGACAACCTTTGCGCGACGCACGATCCGGCCCACCGGCTCGCCGAAGAACAGATCGCCGACCATGTCCTGCGGCAGGCGGTGGCCGCGATAGATCTCGACGCCGGATGCCGCGGTGAAATGATTCAACGTGCCATCGGGCATCCGCACGCGGTTCATCCCGCCCTGCATGTCGGCGATGCTTCCCGGCGCCGGCCAGGGCACCTGGAAGTCGGGCTCGAAGTTGTCGGCAACGTTGAACGCGCCGTAGGCGATCGGTGCCTGGAAATTCACGGGACCGATCTCGCCGCCGCCATCGACCCACCAGACCTTGCCGTAATTGTCCTGCGCCGACCACCACTGCCCGCCATTCGGTTCCGTTTCTTCACGCAGCACGCTTCCGTTTGGGGCGATGCGGAGGCGGAACGGGTTGTAGGTCGAATACAACCAGTTGTCGAGCGCCCACGTGAGGCCGCCGGGCTGCCACTCCATGTTCGTGACACGCCCGAAACCGGAGTAGAACAGCTCCTTCTTGTCGGCGACACCGTCACCGTTGGTGTCGGTGTACTTGTAGAGGTCGCGATTATCGGTTTCGAGCCCGAGGATGACGCCGTCGCCGAGCGGGAATGCGATCCGCGGCAGCACCATCTTGTCGGCGAACACGGTGTGCTTCTCGTACACACCGTCGCCGTCGGTGTCTTCGTGGCGTGAAATTCGGCCGATCGGGTCGCGCGAGCCGGTGCCGTCCGCGTCCCTCATGTACGAGCGCATCTCGAGAACGTACATGCGGCCGTTGCCGTCGAACGCCACACCCACTGGATCCTCGATCAATGGATCGCTCAGGACCAGCTCGATCTTGTAGCCGGGCGGCAGCAGGAACAGCCTCTGCTGCACATCGGGGTCCAGGCGAACGACGGGAGGCCGCTTGAGGAAATCACCCTGCGGCAACTGAGATACCGGTTCCTGCGACGAAACGAAGACGCTGGCAAACATCAACGCCGCCGCAGCCACGCACGCCCGTGTGGCAATCGGTTTCATCGAGCGGTCACGTTAGGCTCTCTCCACACCGAGTGTCAACGGCCGAAGAGCGACCGCAGGTGGCGCAGTCCCTCGTGCGCGAGAAACTCCGGCGACGGAGCCAGCGGACGCCAGATCGCCACTGCGCGCGCCATCGTCTTCACGCGGTCGGTGAAGGTTTCGATCACAACAGGTCCGTCGTAGCCGATGGCGTGGCAGGCATCAGCCACCTCCTGCCACGGGACGTGCCCGGTTCCCGGCGTTCCCCGATCGTTCTCGCACGCGTGCAGGTGCCGCAGCCGCGGCCCGGTGGAACGAATGGCGTCGCCGATCGAACGCTCCTCGATGTTCATGTGAAAGGTATCGAGCAAGAGGCCACACGAGGGGTGATCGACACGATCGATTACCTCGATCGCCTGCCCGGCAATGTTGATGAAGCTCGTCTCGAACCGGTTCAGCGGCTCGAGGCAGAGAACGACGCCTCGCTCACGCGCGTAATCAGCAAGCGTGCGAAGCTGACGGACCAGGAGGTCCACGTCACGTTCGCGCTCGTCGGGTGTCGGCTGCCACTGGCGTCCGACGGCGCTGTAAATGGGGCCGATCACGTTGCGCGCGCCAAGCGTATGCGCCGCATCGATGCAGTGGCGCACGTAAGCCATGCCGTTCGACCGAATGGCCTCGTCCGGGTGGATCAGATCCCGATCCGGGCTCATCACCGCGCATACGCTTGCGGCAAGGCCGACATCTTTGATCACGGCCGCTGCCCTGGCGTAATCGAGATCAGTGGTGCGCTCGACCGGCACCTCGACGAGATCGAACCCGAGGTCCGCGATGTGTCTCGCGATCGACGGAAACTTTTCGGTCGAGAGCGGCGCCGTCCAGACCCACGTGGTAATGCCAATCTGATTCATAGACTGGTGCGCGATGATACGCTTCCTGCTTTCCGAGCGGTAACGGAACCCGGAGGAACCATGATCGGCACGCGGACGGCGATTACCGGACTCATCCTGGCGGGCGGAACACTACTGGCCAGCCCCCATGCGAACTCCGTGGAGCCGCAACAAGACGCGGCTGCCACGGTGTCAGGGCTCAAGACAGAACCCGGTCTCGAGATAAAGCTCTGGGCTGCGGAACCGCAGTTTTCGAACCCGTCCAACATTGCCGTCGACGCACGCGGACGGGTCTGGGTCCTCGAGGCTGTGAATTACCGGCGGCAGCTGCGCAACCAGCCGGACATCCGTCCCGAAGGCGATCGGATCCTGATTCTCGACGATGAGAATCGTGACGGCCGCGCGGACAAAGTGACCGTGTTCGATCAAAGCCCGGACCTTCGGTCGCCGCTGGGCATTGACGTGCTCGGCGACAAGGTCATCGTGTCGCAAAGCCCCAACATCATCATCTACACGAAGGACGCCCGCGATCGCATCGTCAACAAGCAGGTCTTCCTCACGGGATTCAAGGGCGTCGATCACGACCACGGTGTCCACGCAATCGTGTTCGGCCCTGATGGCCGGTACTACTTCAACGCGGGCAACGAGGGCTGGGATGTCACCGACAAGGATGGCACGCGGGTGCGCATGGATCCCGGCTGGTACTTCGAGGGGGCTGCGTTTCGCGTGAATCCGGACGGCACGGGTCTCCAGGTGCTCGGGCAGAATTTCCGCAACCCTTACGAGCTCGCACTCGATTCGTACGGGACGATCTTTCAGACCGACAACGACGATGACGGGAACGCCTGGACGCGGCTGAACTACGTGATGCCGGGCGGCAATTACGGATTCCGCGGGCCGCTGAATCGAACCTGGCGGGAAGATCGCGGAACACATTTCCACGCGGAGCTGCCCGGTGTCGTGCCGAATATCGCGAGACTGGGCGCCGGCGCACCGTGCGGCCTGGTCGTGTACGAAGGGACGCTGTTGCCCGACAGGTATCGAGGGCAACTGCTGCATGCCGAGGCCGGCAAGCGACTCCTTGCCGCATATCTGCTCGACGACGATGGCGCCGGCTACTCGACGCGCGCCGAGCCTGTCGTGTCCGCGGCCGACACGTGGTTCCGGCCGTCCGATGTCGCCGTTGCACCCGACGGATCCGTCTTCATCGCGGATTGGTACGATCCGGGCGTCGGCGGCCATGGCATGGGAGATCCGTCGGGGTCACGAGGCCGGCTCTATTGGCTGGCGCCCGCAGGTGCGAAGCCGGACGTCCCTTCCATCGATCTCGACTCTGATGCCGGAGTGACCGCTGCCCTGCGCTCGCCAAACCAGGACGTCTTCTACCAGGCGCATTCGCGTATTGCATCGCAGGGACGCAACGCGTTGCCGCTGCTGCAGACACTATGGAAGGGCACCGATCAGATTCTGAGAGCTCGCAGCCTGTGGCTTTCCGCCCGACTTGGTGCAGACGCGGCGGACATGGTGCGGGACGCGCTGGCCGATCAGGATCCGCGCGTTCGCGTACTTGCCCTGCGCGTCCTGGCAATGCAGCGCGCCGACGTCCTGTCCGCGTCACGCGCGCTCCTGCACGATCCGTCGCCGCACGTGCGCCGCGAAATCCTCGTCGAGCTCCACGACCCGCGCCGGATGACGCCACCCTACCTGGTCGGCGATCAGGCGCCGGCACCGCCTGGTGTTGTGGACGGCTGGCTCGAATTGGCGAAGCAGTACGATGCAAAGGACCGGTGGTACCTGGAGGCGCTTGGCGTCGCTGCACGCGGCCGCGAGGACGCGCTCTATGCAAAGCTTCGCGAGCAGCGCGGCAGCCTGCCGCCAACCGTGTTCAACCAGCTCGTCGTGGAGCTCCGGCCAAGAGCCGCGCTGCCGGATCTGGTTGCAGCAGTCAACAACTCATCCATCGACGTCGCCGAACGCACTCAGTCACTCGATGCCCTCGGATCGATGCAGTGGCCCGAGGCGGCGCGCGCTGTCGAAGCGCTCATCACAACTGACGCGACGCCGCGTCCGCTTGTGGAGCGAGCGTTTCGCCACTACAGCCGGCAGCTTTTCAGCATGTGGCCCGACAGCGTGAAGAGCGAGCAGTTGCCTTTGGTCATGCGAACGGCATTCGGGATCGACACGCTGCAACCGTTGGCAGTCGACACCGCAGACGCGCTCGGCGACCCGCGATTCGTTCCGGATCTCCTGACCCTCGCGCGATCGGCGTCAGCAGCACCCGAAATACGCGCAGCCGCCGTGGACGTCATCGGGCGCGCACGCGATCAGCGGAATGCACCGGCGCTGGAGACCCTCGCGGCCGACGCCCCCCTTCCGGTCCGAGTTGCGGCCGTCCGCGCGCGTGGTCTTCTCGGAGACACCGAGGCCCGATCGTGGGCACGCGGCATCGTCATGGGGGAGTCGCCGAATGAAGTCCGGTTTGAAGCGCTGCGCGTGCTCGCACGCAGTCCCGAGGGGTTGACGACGATCCTCGATCTCGCCGAACAGCGGCAACTGCCGCCGGAGCTGACCAGCATGGCGACCCAGCTTGTAAACGGCGCGCCGGGTGCGCTGCGTGCGTCAGGCGGCAGCGGCGTCAGCGGATTCGGCGGTGGACGCGGCGCACCGCCAGACCCGGCGGTGATCGCCGCCATTCGTGCGCGTGCGGCGAAGGTGCTTCCGTCTGCGGCGCGAAGCGGCAACGCCACGCCGAACCTCCGCACGCTCGAACGCGATTTCCAGGCTGACGCCGCTGCGGGGCGCAAGGTGTTCGACAACGAGGGTACGTGCGCCGCCTGCCACAGCCTCGGCGGCCCAAAGAAGCTGGGACCGGATCTTTCGGCGATCGGCGAGAAGTTCGGCAGGCAAGGACTGCTCGATTCGCTCGTCAACCCGAGCGAGGCCATCGCTCCCGAGTACCAGGTGTGGGTCTTCACTACCAGGAGTCGCGGCGAGGTGTCGGGACTGATCGCCTCGGACACTCCCGACGCGATCGTGGTTACGACCGGCGTGGACGAACAGGTGAAACTGAACCCGTCGGATGTCGTGTCGAAGCGGCCCTACAGGGCGTCGATGATGCCGGAAGGACTGCTCAACAACCTGGCACCGCAGCAGATCGCGGATTTGCTCGAATTCCTCACGACGCTGAAGAAACGCTCGCCGTAGCTGCAGACTGCAGACTTCGAACTGCAGACTGCAGACTGGCTACGGCGTCCGCCCGCGCGGCGGCCTGACGGTCATCAATGCATCCACCGTCCGCCCTGCGGCCCAGGCGATGCCGCGCAGCAGCATGGGCTGGATCTTCGGGTCGCTGAAATTCGCATAGTTGTGTCCCTGCATCCAGACGAACGCGCGATACGGCTTGCCGCCGTCCAGCGATCGCTGATACGTCCAGATCTGCGGCACCTTTTCTCCTTCGTGCCCTTTCGCGCTTGGCGTGGACGCGATGGTGGCCGTCGCGAGCACGTGAACCTCCGGCGCCTTTGCCCACGTGATCAGGAAGAACGCTTCATCTTTGATCGTGAAATCGGACAAGCCCTGCATGATCGGGCTCGACGTGTCGACGATCGTGTATGGGACGTCTGCCTCGAGCGTGTAATTCGTCTGCCCGTGCTTCTTCGCGCCACCGACGATCGTCGAGTAGTAGTCGGGATCCGCGCCGCACAGCGTATCGTGAAAGCTGACGAGGCCGCCGCCCCGCTTCAGGTATGCCTCGAGGGCTGCCTTTTCGGCGGACGTCATGTCGCCAGCATCCCCCTTGTACATGACCATCACGTCGGTGTCCGCGATTTCGGCTGGCGTTGGAAAGTGC
>JBKOZS010000120.1:0-20732 GCA_046726015.1 Acidobacteriota bacterium | reverse complement strand
GCTCGTGATCCTCCGGAAGAATGCCTTTGGCCTTCGGCGTCACGAAGACGGGAACGCCAAGCGCGTCAACGAGCTGCCGGACGACATGTGCCGCAGTCGAATCGAGATCGAGACCAAGGGCGAGGATGGGGCGGCGTGCCGCATCGATCTCGTCGGCGATGCGATGCAAGGCTTCGCGCGATGGCGGTGGAAGCGGATCCGGGCGGACGCTGACGTGGCACGGATCTTCCGTCTGCTGCTCGTCCCGCATCGCGACGTCGCTCGGTAATGCGAGATGCACGGGACCGGGACGCGGCTCGACGGCGGTCCGCCACGCGCGTCTAACGGTTGCGGCCGTGTTGATGCCATCGAGTGTGAGGGTCTTCTTCGTAAACGGACGAAACACCGCATTCAGATCGAGCTTCTGATGCGTCGTGTAGGGACGCGCCGATTCCGCCGTCGCGGCCGTGATCGCGATTACCGGAGAACGATCGAGGAATGCGTTGGCGACGCCAAGCGTGAGGTTCATGGCACCCGGACCCAGCGTCGATACACACACGCCGGGTCGGCGCGTCAATTGTCCGGTAACGTCCGCCATGAGCGCAGCGACCGCCTCGTGACGTGTCAAGACGAACTCGATGCCCGCTCTTCGCGCGGCCTCGATGAAATGCAGGATCTCACCGCCTGGCACGCCGAACATGCGCTCGACCCCTTCATCGCGTAGCGTGACGGCGAGCACCTCAGCGCAGCTCGCCACTATTCTGCCTGGACCGCATCCCGGACGGGATATGAGAGCGACTGATGTCTTCTGGACGACATGACGCGCAGTTTAATCCCGATCGCGAGGCCGAATCACTGTCACGACGAGTACACCCACAGCAAACAGGAGCAGCGCGGCCGATATCGGTCTCGTGAAAAGAATCATCGGGGAGCCGCCGATTGCCAGCGAGCGGCGGAGTTGCTGCTCGGCGAGAGGCCCCAATATCAACCCGATGACCGCCGGTGCCAGCGGAATCGAGAGCCGGCGCATCGCGAAGCCGGCGACGCCGATAGCATAGGTGAGCGCTACGTCGAAGGACGACCGATTGACGCTGTATGCGCCGAGGCTGGCGAACGTCAGGATCCCTGCGTAGAGCAATCGACGCGGAATGGTGAGCAGCCGCACCCACAGGCCGACGAGTGGAAGGTTCAGCAGGAGCAGCATGGCATTGCCAACATACAGGCTGGCGATGAGTCCCCAGACCAATCGCGGTTCGTGCTGAAAGAGCAACGGGCCTGGCTGGAGCCCGTACTGCTGAAACGCTGCCAGCAGGACGGCGCCGGTTGCTGACGTAGGAAGCCCCAGCGTGAGCAGCGGAACGAGCGTGCCGGCGGCCGACGCATTGTTCGCCGCTTCCGGACCTGCGACGCCTTCGATGGCGCCTCGACCGAACTCCCCGGAACGGCTGGCCAGCCGCTGCTCCAGCGAGTACGAGATCAGAGTGGGAATTTCGGCGCCGCCCGCGGGAAGCGCGCCGAGAGGAAAGCCGATAACGGTGCCGCGGAGCCACGGCTTCCACGAACGCTTCCATTCTTCGCGGGTCATCCACAATGAGCCGACCACAGGCACGATGCCGCTTTCAGCTGAGGAGCGGATCGTTGCTGCATGGAGCACCTCTCCTACGGCGAACAATCCAACGACGAACGCGACCGGGTCGATTCCGTCGAGCAGCTGCGGAATGCCGAATGTCAAGCGCGCTTCGCCGGAGAGGCGATCGATGCCGACGAGGCCGAGCAGCAACCCGAAAAAGAGACTCGCGAAACCCCGCATGGCGGATCCGCCGAGAGTGGAGGAGACGGCGAGGAACGCGAGCACCGCCAGGGCGAAATACTCGGGCGGCCCGAATCGCAGCGCTGCCGTAACGAGCGCGGGCGCGCACACGGTGAGCGCTGCCGTTGCAAGCGTTCCGGCGACGAACGAACCGATGGCCGCGGTGGCGAGCGCTGCACCGCCGCGTCCGGACCGTGCCATCAGATGACCCTCGACTGCGGACATGATCGATCCGCTCTCGCCCGGAGTGTTCAGCAGGATCGCCGTCGTCGACCCGCCGTACATCGCGCCGTAATAGATACCGGCGAACATGATGAAGGCGGGAATCGGATCGAGCGTATAGGTCGCGGGCAGCAGCAACGCAATGGTGAGCGCCGGACCGATGCCAGGAAGAACCCCAACGAACGTGCCGAGCGTCACCCCCGCAAGCCCCCACAGCAGGTTGCGAGTGCTCAACGCGACAAGGAATCCGTCCGCCAGCGCGCTCAGCGAATCCATGCGGCAAGACCGCCTGCCGGCAGTGGGAGACCCAGACCATGCGTGAAGAGCACGTACAGGAGGGTTGAGAAGACGACCGCGACTGCGAGATCGCGAAGCCAGCGCGTGCGATCGAAAGCCACGGCAACCATCCAGAACAGCGTCGTCGACGCGATGACGAAACCGCCGATTGTCAGGAGGCTGGCGTAGAGTCCTAGTGCGACCACAATCAGCAGGACACCGCGGTCGATTGGCATCGTTTCGCGACGGATCGGATTCCGCCGCCGAGACCTCATACCATCGAGCAGGAGCGCAACCGCGACGACGACACTTCCGGCGAACACGACGGCGGGAAAGAGGTGAGCGGCTCCCGCGACGGGCGATCCTGACGGCTTCAGCGCATGCGAGATGCGCGTGACACGCACGCGCTCGTCATCGAGAAAGCGCTCGAAATCGGCGCCAGCCAGGAACTGGTCAGTCCAGCCCCGCTGTTCGAGCGTCCGGCGCCACGTGACGCTCCGACTCATACGCAAGATCGTGTCGGTAAGCTGATGCCGCATGTCGTCGCTGATATGCGGCTGTGCGACGAGCCCCCGCCAGTTCGCGAGCGTGACGTCGATCCCAGAGTCCGAGAGCGGATGCGCGTCGATACCCGTCTGGACCGCCGGCGCCGAAATCGCCAGCGCGCGCAGCCGTGCCGACTCGATGTGGGGCGCGAATTCACTGTATCCGCTGATCGCAACAGTGACCTGGCCTCCCAGAGCGGCGGTAGCCGCTTCGCCTCCCCCGGAGAACGCGATGTAGTTGACGAGCCGGGGATCCACGCCGGCTGCCGTCGCGATCAGTCCCGCCAGGATGTGGTCCGTTCCACCCGCCGAGCCGCCGCCCCACGACACCATCGCAGGTCGAGCGCGAAAGCGGGCGATCAGGTCTCGCATGTCGCGAATCGGCGACGCTGCTGGTACGGCGATCACTTCGTACTCACCCGTCAGACGCGCAATAGGCGTCGTCTGCGACAGCGAGACGGGGGAGTCGTTGAACACGACAGCGCCCACCATCACAAGACCGGTCACGAGGAGCGCCGCTTGATCGGACGGTGCGGCGTTGACGAAGTGTGCCAGGCCAACTGTACCTGCCGCACCCGGCACGTTCTCGACTTCGACCGTGCGCACGAGACCTTCGCTCTCGAGTGCACGCTGCATCGCGCGTGCAGTTTGATCCCATCCGCCGCCAGGCGCAGCCGGAGCGACAATCGTGAGCCGATCGATCGCGTTCTGGCGCTGGGCCGAGGCGAGCGTCGAGAGCAGCGTGAGGGCAATGAGCGCGCGCCGCATGACTGCTGGGCCAACCATACGCCGCGCGTCCCTCCAACGCCAGTGGGCGTCGGCGAACTGTATCTGTAGAGAATGCTCTCTCGCACAGGTGTACCGGTCGAACCAGCCGATTCGCGAATACCTGCGCGCCTTGATCCCTTAACGGAGCTCTTCACCAGCTTTGACACGCCGCGCGATTCTCGTGATCGCGCTGAAATCGGCGAGCGGATCGTCATCGAACACCAGGAAATCGGCGGGCGCTCCTTCGGCGAGTCCAAAGGGTGCCCGGCGGGGAAAGATCGTTGCCGGGGTATCGATGGTGAGCGCGCGCAGCAGCGCGGCCGGCGACAGCAGCTCCGCCTTGGCCAGAGCGACCGCTTCAGGAACCGACGTGCTCCTGAACTGGTCGCTTCCCACCGCCAGCCGAACGCCGTGAGCGGACAGCCGTGCCAGGTTCACTCGATACACGCGTAGCATCTCCTCGCGCATGGCCGCGTATTTCGTGTCGCTCTCGAATGTTCTCAGGGCCTCGCCGAGTGTGGTCACCACCGTCGCGCGATGCCGTCCGGCCTGTGCCGCCGCGGCGTCCGAGATGGCGTAGATTGCCGTGCCCTTCGCTGCGATGCGCGCGGGATCGGGCCAGAACCCCGGGAAGTGCGCGATGACGTCCGCGCCGGCACTGACCGCAATATCGAAGTCACGTGCGCTCTCGATGTGCGCCGATACACGCAACCCGTCGCCGTGCGCCTTTCTGACGATGTAGGAGACCAGCGCGGGATCGAGCCCATAGCGATCGTTGTTGGCAGGGACCGGAACGCCCGCTTCCCGATCCTCGGAATAGACCACCACCAGTTTGACGAAATCCGGGCGGTGCGGCCGTACGACGCGCGCCCAGAGGCGGTCCACGTCGTCTTTTGAAGGCGCGGCGAGAATGAAGCCATCCGTGAGGTCGACCTCGGTCATGCCGCCATTCGCGATGTTCCGCCGCACGAGCGCCGTCGGATGGCCGCCTGGCGCCGTAAAAAGACCGTTCGCGAAGGCCACGTCCACTGACGTGGGCGTGTTGACAGTTCCCGCGAGCGTCTGCGGCACACCCGGCTGATTGCCCTGAATCATGACGTAGTAGATGCCCTGCGCGAGGTAAGTTCGGATTGTCGCGTCGGTATCGGCCGATGGAATGTTGTGGTTGTGGGCTTCACCGAACGCGCCGGTCACATATCCATGCATCAGGTCGACGCGCCGATCGATCCGCGCGGGACGTTTCAGCGTGAGCCTGGGACCGACGGTGTAGACGTCCATGGGCGTGAAGCGCGTCCCGTCGAACCATCGGGCATTGGTCCATGCCGTGATCCGCGGCGCCTGCGATGCCAGGACCGGAACGGCCAGCACGACGACGGCGACAATCGGGATCAGCGTTCGAACGTTTGTTCGACCCATCGAAGTCCCTGCTCCCAGTTCTGTTGAATGAGCCGGGCGGCGTCGGTGCAACGTCTGCGCTTCAGCGCCAGACCGATCGCGTCGTGCTGCCGCGCGGATTCCACGATCGCAGCGCGTCCGGAAAAAAACCGGTACTCGTAGCGTGCAGCGGCGGTACGGAGCGGCTCGAGGACGGCTGCCGTGCGGGCGGCGCCCGCCTGGCGCACCAGCTCCTCGTGCCACGCGCGGTCCCAGGCGAGCGCCTGTTGCGAATCCCGCGAGCGCCGGAAGCGCACGTTGATGGCGGCCAGGACCTCCGCGTGCGCTGACGTGGCGCGCTGGACCGCAAGCGCCTCGAGCGTCCAGATCAGCGGATAAATCTCGCGGGCTTCGGCCACGGTGAGGTCCGTCACGAAGAAGCCGCGCTGCGGTTCGAGCCGCAGCAGGCCTTCCGCCTCGAGCCCGAGCAGCGCCTCGCGAAGCGGAGTCCGGCTCACGCCGAGTGCGTCGCTCAGCTCGCGTTCACCGACGTTCGCGCCGGGTGGCAGGCGGCCATCGATGATCCGGGCGCGGACCGCCTCGCGCGTCTCGCTGCGGAGCGTCGTGCGGCGGACCGGTCCATCGACCTGAGCGTCGGGCGCGGCATTTGCCATACATAATATTGTATACCAAACTCTGCGGGGGTCGAACGCAGTGCTCGGGCGACGTTCCCATCCTGAGCGGTCCGCCACGGGCTGCCACTGCCCGGCCACCAAGCGGGGGGAGACGCGGCTTTTTCGCGACAATGACTATGTGGACGCTCGAGTACGGGATGCCGTCGGCCCGCCTCCTCATGCCGATGAATCATTCCCCGCGCAGGAACGCGAACTGATTGCGTCCGTTCTCCGCGGAGACCGAAAAGCTGCCGCCACGTTCGTTGCCGCGCATATCGACGGGGTGTACGCGTACGCCCGGCACCGGCTATCACCGCGCGCGGAGCTGGTCGACGATGTGGTCCAGGATGTCTTCCTGGCGGCGCTGAACGGGCTCGCGAGGTTTCAGGGGCAATCCTCGCCGCGAACCTGGCTGATCGGGATCGCGCGCCACAAGATTGACGACGTTTATAGACAGCGGCTCCGCGCGTCCGAGGCATTCGAGGACCGCGATCCGGACGAAGACGAGCCGCCGTCGAATGCACCGCCGCTCGACGAACAGATCGACCAGGCCCATGCGCGCGCAAAGGCGCGACACGTCCTGGCGCGGCTGCCCGAACGGTATGCCCTGATGTTGTTGTGGCGGTACTGGGAGCAGCGAAGTACCCGAGAGATCGCAACCGCGATCGGGACGACCGAGAAGAGCGTGGAGCGGACGCTCGCGCGCGCACGGGCCAGCTTCAAAGAACTGTGGTTGAAGGAGTAGCGAAATGGGAGACGACCTCTGGTTCGAACGCCTGGCGGAATCGACCGGCCAGCTCACCCCCCAGGAGCCTGCGCCGGCGAAACTGAAATCGAAGGTCTATTCGGCAGTGGTGGCGAACATGGCTGCGTCCGGCGCACTGCTCGATTTGAGGGATACGCAACGCGCCGGCAGGCACCTGTGTGTGTTCGAAAAGGCGGTCGCGATTCTGCCGGTTGGAACGGGAATCCGTTCGATGAACCCGTGCCGGATCTGTCATGCCCGCGTGCTCGGCGAACGCATGACGCATGCGCCAATCTTCTGGCCGGGCTGTCCATACTCGGAGTTCCACCACGATTAGAACCGGCCGACAAACCCGAAGAGGTTCTGGAAATTCATCAGTCCACGCTGGCCCGGAGGCGTCAGCGACGGGCTGATCGGGTTGCCGCTGATGGTTTCGCTGAAGCTGTACCTGAACGCAAGATGACGCGACAGCCTGAAATCGATGCCCACGTGCGAACGCAAACCGAGGCGGGTCGATGCGATTTCCCCGGACGGCGGAGTCAAGCCGTGCGCTCGAGAGCCGATGGCCTCCTCACTTGAAAAGCGCAGCACCGAGAGGCCGGTGCCGAGATAGGGCCGAATCGCGCTGTCCAGGCGCCGGAAGTAGATGAGGGCATCGATGACAAACGCATGCTGATGACTCCGGCGAGGCTGCTGATAAAACGCTCCCGCTGACGTCTCTGAAGAGAACAGCGTGAGGTCGTTCCGATTCCACATCCAGTTGACCTGGAGGCTCACATACTGCGCGGCGTGGACTCCCGCGAAGACGTTCAGCGCCGGACCATTCTCGGGTTCATACAGCGAAACCACTGCATCTGTGTCAGTCGTCACGGACCGCGCGTCCGCTGACAATGCGGAGACACCGAACAACGCGCCTGCGAAAACACGGGATTCGTCCTGCGCGGCCGCCGGAGCAGCGAGCAGCACCATCCCAAAGCCAAGCGCAAGACTTCGGACCCGACAGCGTCTCGAGGCGAACTCAGACAATCTTGATCGAGGCATGCCGCGCTAGCGTATGCGCATTCCGAATGCGACCGCTCGCGGATGCATCGGCTTTGACCTCCGCTCATGCCCAGGGCTACGGTGTCGGCCGTCCGGGCGGAAGGAGTGGACACAGGAAGAAGTGATCGGTTGAATCCTGAACGCCATTCGCATTCGTATCCTCCCACCACCGCCCGCCCAGATATCCCGGCTGGCCGGGGCCGAACTCGGTTCGTCCGTTCGCCAGCAACTGGAACGGTCCCTTCATCGGCAGCGGGTCCTTCACCACGAACGTGTCGTAGTACAGGCCCTGACTCGTCACGAAGATAACGCCCGGCGTGCGATCGCCGAAACGTGCGGCGGAGACGGCCACCTGCTCCGAGGCTTGCGAGTTCGGCGCGCTGCGTGTGGTGCCGACGATCGGTGTCGAGCCGCTGTTTGAAGGAGCCGTCGGTTGAGTTGAACAGCCGAGCGGTATGCCGAGCGTTCCGCAGCAGAGGATCACCCGAAGAGTGGTACGAATGGGCATGGTGCTCACCTCACGGTTGCGCCTGGAGTTCCTCAGGCGCCGAATAGTCTTCAGAATGGCCTGGCTGTCGTCGACCCGCCAGGACTCCTCAATCTGTTTCGTCGCGGGTCGCGCGAGGATCCCCCCTTCAAAAGGGCGACGATCACCTGACTGGCTGAGATGGAACGCTGGCCCACGTGCGTCACCGTTGAGATAGGCTGTCATCGTGACGGGCAGAGATGCGCTGACCGCTTTCCGTGAATGCTTCGGTGCGCCACGGGCGCTGATCGGCGTGCTTCACGTCGGCGCCCTTCCTGGTACGCCCTCGGCGTCACAGTCGATCGAGACACTGATTCGGCAGACGCTCGCCGAGGCAAGGGCCTACCGCGACGCTGGGTTTACCGGGGTCGTCCTCGAGAACATGCACGACCGGCCGTATCTCAAGTGTGATGTCGGCCCCGAGATTACCGCGGCCATGACTGCACTTGCGAGAGAGGCGAAACGCGAAACCGGTCTGCCGATCGGCATTCAGGTGCTGGCCGGCGCGAACCGCGAAGCGATCGCGGTCGCGCACGCATCGGGTGCCGAGTTCGTACGCGTTGAAGGCTTCGTCTATGCCCACGTGGCCGACGAGGGCATCATCGAGTCCTGTGCAGGCGAGCTGCTCCGGTATCGCCGAGCGATCGGAGCCGAACGAGTGCTGGTGTTCGCCGACATCAAGAAAAAGCACAGCGCGCATGCGATCACGGCAGACGTTTCCCTCATCGAGACAGCCAAGGCTGCAGAGTTCTTTCGCGCCGACGGCGTCATCGTCAGTGGCGCCGCCACAGGCCTGCCGACCGCCCCGGAGGAGGTGCGCGAGGTCGCCGGGGTGGTGCGCGTGCCGGTGCTCGTGGGTTCGGGGATCACGGCCGCAAATCTCGGATGCTATTCGACTGCCCACGGATTCATCGTGGGTTCATCCCTGAAACAGGGCGGCGTCTGGTGCAACCCGCTGGATCCCGATGCCGCGCGGGCGGTCGCCGAAGCGTTCGGCAAACTGAGTGGCGACCCATGACACCGTCGATCGTGCTGCTGGGCAACCTGCTCGTAGACGACGTCGTTCTTGCCGACGGCACGACCCGCATGGGCCAGCCAGGTGGAGCGCTCTTATACGGTGCCCTGGGTGCGACGCTGTGGGATGCGCGGCCAGGGTTGGTCAGCGTCCTGGGCGACGATTATCCGGCCGGCGTACTGCGGATACTTCAGCAGCGCGGCGTCGATCTGAGTGGTGTGCATGCGTTGGGCCGTTCCGGCGTGCGCACATGGTTGCTGTATGAGGGACATGTCCGACGCCTGATTCATCGTTTGGGGTGCCCGACGCATGAAGAGGTGTCTCCCCGACCTGCGCTGATCCCGTTCGACTGGAGCGGCTCCCCCGCGTTTCATCTTGCGCCGATGCCATTCGACGTGCAGCGAACCCTGCTCGCATCGCTTGCCGTGAAATCAAGGCGTTTCGTCTCGATCGACCCGCACCTGCCGGTTACCGAAGAAAGGCTTCACGAGTGGAGCGATGCGTTGGCCTGCGCCGACGCGTTCTTTCCAGGCGAAGACGAGCTCCTTCTCGAAGGAGCGCACACGAGTCCGGAACAGGCGCTTCCCCGCCTCGTTAACGGCCGGCTCCGCTTTGTCGTGTTCAAGCGCGGCGCGAATGGCGGAATTCTCTACGACGCGCGTGACGACCGCTTTTACAGGTGGAACGCCCGTGCGGAGTCCGTAGTGGATCAGACCGGCGCAGGGGACGCCTTCAGCGTGGGGTTCGTCCTGGCGCACCTCGAAGGACTTCCAGTCGACGCGTGCCTGCAACGCGCTGTCGTCACCGCGAGCTTCGCGGTTGCAGCGTGGGGACCCGACGCGTTGCTGACGGCCACGCGCGCAGACGCCGACGCACGGTTCCATCAGTGGTACGGCCGCGAGGTTGAGCGGTGAAGGGGTTGTGCGAGTACGGTGACGAGGTCGCACGCGCGCTAGCCGCCAGGACGCCCGTCGTCGCACTCGAAACCACCGTCGTGACGCACGGTCTCCCGCACCCGGAAGGTGTGACGACGGCGCGTTCGCTCGAGGAGGTGGTCCGCCGGGCTGGCGCCACGCCGGCGATCATCGGCATCATCGGCGGCGCAATCCGCATCGGGCTGACGCACGCCGAATTGGAGCAGTTCGCGACCACGCCGAACGTCGCAAAGATCAACCTCAGTAATCTCGCTGCGGCCGTTTCATCCGGTCAGCCGGGCTCGACGACCGTCGCCGCGACCATGTACGCGGCCCACGCAAGCGGTATCAGAGTTTTCGCAACCGGCGGTATTGGCGGTGTGCATCGCGATGCGCACGAAAGCGGAGACGTTTCTGCGGATCTCACCGCGCTTGCGCGGATTCCCATCGCCGTCGTGTCGGCAGGCGCCAAAGCCGTCCTCGATCTGGCGCGCACGGTGGAGATGCTCGAAACACTCGGCGTGCCCGTGTTCGGACTCGGGACCGGCGAATTCCCCGCTTTCTATCGGCGATCGACAGGGTTGCCTGTGGATCGCCGCTATGACTCGATCGCTGAGCTCGCATCCGCCGTGCGAGTTCACCTGTCGCTTGGTTTGGACACGGGCGTGCTCATCGCGAACCCGATTCCCGTCGCAGATGAAATGCCGTCGGAGCTCTATGACCGCGCGATTCACACGGCGCTGGCAGATGCTGACGCGAGCAATATACGAGGTCGCGCGCTCACGCCATTCTTGCTCGACCGCATCCGCATCATTACCGGCGGAGACAGTGTCCGGGCCAATTTAGCCCTGCTGCGTCACAATGCAGAGGTTGCAGCCGCTCTCGCGGTCGCAGGCGTGTGAGATCTGCCGGGCCACGGTTCGCGCCAATGGCGGCGTTGGCAGGCGTTCGGAAGTAATGCGATTGCCTGCCGTGATGACGTAATCAAGAACTCAGTCATTCGGCCAGCTCCGAGAGGCGCCGTGACCGCTACGGCGGCTTCTTTCTGCCCGACGTTGCCTGGCGCTTGGACGCGTGGTCCCGCGCGCGCTGGGGCCTCTGAGGAACCGCGCCGACTGCCTTTCTGCGCTGGGCTCCGGAGCGCCGTTCGCGGTCGCCCCGCTGCGACTCCGCTTCACGCGCCTCCGCCCGTGCGGCGGCGGCCGCCCTTTCATGAAGGTCGGCGGCCATGCGCGCCGCCACGGCGCGCTCTGCCATAAGCTGCTCCTCCGCTTCACGGCGGCGTCGCCCGGCTTCGTAGGCTTCGATCCGTGCGACCGCTGCGGCCTCGGCGTAGGTCGTGGCTTCCGCTCGCGCCAGCTCCTCCTCCCGCTCGGCGTGTTGCGCCCTGCGCGCGAGACGTGCCTCGGGCAGCAACGCGCGGGCGCGCTCGAGGGCTCCCTCCAAGTAGGTGGTCGAGATGCCGCTTGCCCAATAGCTGACTGCTGCCAGACTGCTTTGGGTGGTCTCACGATCGGTGGCCAGCTCGCGGCCGCCACGAAGTGGAAAGAATACGAACCAACCATCCCAGCGCCCTGGCGCATGCGACGCGGCATAGACCCTGACGACGTAGTCATTGTGGTCCCGAGTGACCAGCACCTGCGAGTACTGCATGACGAAGTGAACCATACTTCCTCCGGGGGGGTCGCCCCCTCGATCGCAGGTGGTACCAGCAAATGCAATGCCGATGGGGGGATGCTTATGCGCTCAAGCATGGCACGGGCCCATGCTTCTGCGCTTAAGCATTGTCCCGGGGACGGGCGATTCCGGCGTTGCGTGTTCGATCCACGTGGCGGTACCGAGCTTGCGTGTGATCCATCGGATCCCGGCGCTCGCGTCGCAGTGCCAGCACCGGACCACGGATTCTCCACACCGTTTTCGGGAGGCTATCCACGCAATGGCTGCCGAGATTGCGACCCCACACGTCAAGCGGCCACGGCTCGCCGCGGAGCTGATTGTCGCCAACGCCCCTGATCCCGTATTCGTGTGCGACCTGAAAGGCAAGATCCTCGAGGTCAATCACGCCGTTTCCCAGTTGCTCGGCCTCCGTCGCGACGAGGTGCTCGAGCAGTCGCTGTCCCGGTTTCTGAGCCCCGCGGAGACATCGGAGTTCGTGGGGGCTGTGCGCGAGGTCGTCAAGCGCGGTGTTACGCGCAATGTCCGGCTTGCGCCGCGCACCGTCTCGGGCGAGATCATTCCCACTGCCCTCAACGCTTCCGTCTTGCGCAGTCCTGGCGGTCAGCCGATCGGTGTCATCGGTATCCTGCGCGACATGCGCGAGCTCGACAAGACGCGCGCATATGCCGAGAGTCTCATCAAGAATGCACCTGATCCGGTGTTTGTCTCCGACCTCGGTGGCAAGATCCTTCAGGCCAATGACGCGGTGTTCAACCTCTTAGGTTTCCGGCCCGACGAACTGATTGAGCACTCGCTGTCGCGCATCATCTCGGTCGACGAAACGCGTGAATTCATGACCGCGCTCCGCGAGGTGGTCGAGCGCGGGGCCACCCGAAACGCCCGGCTCCACCCTCGAAGCGCCTCAGGCGAGATCATCCCGACGACCCTGAACGCGTCGGCGCTCCGGACGACGGGCAGCGATGTCATCGGCGTCATCGGAATTCTGCGCGACATGCGCGAGCTCGATAAAGCATGGCGCTACGCGGAGAGTCTCATCAAGGATGCGCCCGATCCCGTGTTCGTCACCGACCTGCAGGGCAAGATCCTCCAGGCAAATGATGCGGTCTCTGAGCTTCTCGGCTTGCGTCAAGACCAGGTCGTCGAGCAATCGTTATTACGATTCATCGGCCCTGAGGAGACCGGCGAGTTCGTCGCGGCGCTGCGCGAGGTCGTAGAGCGAGGGATCACGCGCAACGTTCGCCTCAACCCGCACAACGCGTCAGGTGATGTGATTCCGACGACCCTCAATGCATCAGCACTGCGCGATGCCGATGGTCGTGTCGCCGGGGCGATCGGCATCCTGCGCGATATACGCGCCTACGAGCAGGTGGTACGTGCCCTCGAAGAGTCCCGGCGGGAGCTCGAAGCGGCAAATCGGGCGAAGGACCGGTTTCTGGCGATGGTTTCCCACGAATTGCGCACGCCACTGACGGCGATGCTCGGCTGGGCCAAGATGCTTCGGGGCGGCATGCTCGATGAGAGCAGCGCCGCCCACGCGCTCGAAGTGATTGAGCGCAATTCGACGCTCCAGGCGCATCTCATCGACGATCTCCTGGACCTCTCCCGGATCGTTACCGGCAAGCTCCAGCTGGAGCTGCGACCCGTCGATCCGGTGGGGGTCGTCGAGGCCTCCATCGACGCCGTTCAGGCGTTGGCGGACGCGAAGGAAATCGCGCTCAGAGTCATTCTCGATCCCTCGGGTGGATCCGTGCTGGGTGATCCCCAGCGTCTTCAGCAGGTCGTCTGGAACCTTCTCTCGAATGCCATCAAGTTCACGCCGCAGCGCGGGCGAATTGATCTGCGCCTCGAGCGCATAGGCGCGGCCGCGCGCATCAGCGTGCGCGATACCGGCCCGGGCATCTGTCCTGACCTCATGCCGCACATCTTCGATCCCTTTCACCAGGGGGAAAGCGCGCGGCGTGTCGGGGGCCTGGGGCTCGGGCTCGCGATCGTGCGTCACATCGTCGAGCTGCATGGTGGCTCCGTCCGTGCCGAGAGCGCTGGCGAGGGCCACGGCGCGACATTCATCGTCGAGCTGCCCGGGACGGGAGGCGAGTTCACGAGCCTGCGGCCCGGCGTCGCACATCGTCCATCCGCATCATCGATCAACCTCTCTGGCGTCAATGTTCTGGTCGTTGACGATGACGCCGACGCACGCGAGCTGCTGATGACGATTCTGCACTACGCGGGAGCGAAGGTAGCCGTGGTGTCCTCAGCCGCAGAGGCGCTGCAGGCCCTCCACCGGCATCCGGCGGACGTTCTCCTCAGTGACATCGGTTTGCCGGAAGAAGACGGATGCGTGTTGATCCGGAAGGTGCGGCAGCTCGATCCGAAGAATGGAGGGCTGATCCCTGCGATTGCGGTCACGGCGGACGCGCGAGCCGAGACTCGCGTGCGCGCGCTGTCAGCCGGATTTCAGCTTCACATCGCGAAGCCTGTCGATCCTGCGGAGCTGACCCGCCTTATTGCTGAAATCGTCCATGACAGGGGTCATTGATCCGCGGACCGCTGAGTTTGCATCCACATAGCGGCCACGTCATTATTCGGCGGTATGACTCGCTAGAGAGGAGGCACGATGGCGAAGGAGCTGCGCTGTGCCGATGTGATGCCGGAATCAGGATGCCAGGAAGTCATCCGCGGCAAAGACGAAAATGAAGTGATGGCAAAGGCGTCCGAACACGCGCGGACCTCCCACAACATCACGAAGATGACGCCCGAGATCGAGAAGCAGGTTCGCGGCGCGATTCACGAGCAGCGCTGAGTACGGCTGCCGACGAGCGGCGGCAGCGACGAATCGCCGCCGCCGCCTTGCACTGTTCGCCTTCAAATCTCTGACCCCACCTTCGTCACAGAACCATTGAACGCTACCGATCGGCAGGCTACCGTTACCCCTATGCCCCGCATTCAGGCGTCATGGACATTGATTGCCATCGCTGGTTTGGGCGCTACCGCGTCAATGCAGACGCCCTCCGGAAGCCCGGCGGGCTGGCCGGGATTGTGGGGCCCGTCGCGCAACGCGGAAGCGGTCGCGCCGTCGCCGGCTCCGACGGCGCTTCGCGAGATCTGGCGGCGGCCGAGCGCCGGCGGCTATTCAGAAGTCGCGGTGGGCGGTGATGCCGTCGTATCGATGGAGCTGCGAGAGGGGGCCGACTTCGTCATCGCGCTCGACGCGGCAACGGGACGCGAGCGATGGGCAACGCGCGTCGCGCCGACCTACAAAGGGCACGATGGATCGAACGACGGTCCGATCGCCACGCCGGCGATCGATCGCGACCAGATCTTTGCACTGGGGCCGAACGGTCACCTCGTCGCACTGCAACGGTCGACCGGCCGCGAGCAGTGGCGGCACGATCTCGTGCGTGAGTTTGGTGCGACGATTCCCGGCTGGGGATTTGGCGCGTCTCCGCTGGTCGCCACCGATCGCGTCATCGTGCCGACCGGCGGCGAGAACAGCCGTGGGCTGCTGGCCTTCAATCGAGTGACGGGCGCGCTGGCGTGGAGCGTGCCGCGCGGAAAGAATCCCGGGTATTCATCTGCCGTCCTGACGACGCTCGCGGACGTCCGCCAGGTCGTCGTCGCGGCGGGCGATGAAGTGTTTGCCGTGACGCCCGAAGAGGGCCGGCTGCTGTGGACGATTGTCGGTCCCGATCCGAAGGACGTCACGTCTAATCCACCGCTCGTCATCCCCGGCGATCGACTCCTTTACAGCACGTGGAACCACTCGGTGATGGCGAAGGTCACCAGGACCGGTGACGCATTCGCCGCCACCGAACTCTGGCGATCTCCACGCGTGCACGCGTACAACGGCCCGGCGATCTATCGCGACGGGCTCCTTTACACGTTCACGGGACCACAGCTTCTCTGCGTCGACGCGGACACCGGCAACGTGAAATGGCAGGAGCGGGTCGGTGCAGGGACGCTGATAGGCATGGGCGCGAATCTCGTGGTACTCGGCCAGACGTCAGGCGAGCTGCGGATCGTCAGCGTCTCGCCAGCCGGATCCAGGGAGTTGTCGCGGACGCGCGTGTTCACGCCGGAGGTGACGTCCGTCACCGGTCCATCGTTCGCAGATGGCCGCTTGTTCGTCAGGAACGTGCGGGAAATGGCGGCATTTGCCATGACGCCCGCGCGTTGACGCTTCTCTCCGCTCCTGGGCCGCGTCGCTTCGATGCCGGACGTCTAATGCGGCACAATGACATACTTTCGAGTCGACGTCCGTAACACTTTCGTGTTGCGACCTTCGTCCAATAGATTCCCTTTCGCGCCTCTGGTCTGATGCGTTGTTCGATGGTTACTTGAGATTTCTAGGGGGTATTCATGGCAACTACACATGTCGCAGCAGCGCTAATGAAGGTGGCGCAGATCCCCAAGCCAGGCGTGGATTTCCAGATCGTCGAGCGCGCGATTCCTGAGCCTGGTGCAGGACAGGTGCGCATCAAGGTGCAGGCCTGTGGGATTTGCCACAGCGATGCGCTGACGACAGAAGGCGCCTGGCCTGGCATTCAGTATCCTCGGGTTCCAGGACACGAAGTCGCCGGCGTCGTCGATGAACCGGGGATGGGTGTTTCCGAATGGAAGAAGGGACAGCGCGTCGGCGTCGGCTGGCACGGTGGCCACGACGGCACGTGTCGGCAGTGCCGTCGCGGCGATTTTGGCAATTGCCGCAACTTGCAAATTCCGGGCGTCAGCTACGACGGCGGATACCAGCAGTACATGATCGCTCCTGAAGAGGCGCTTGTCTCGATACCGGAAAGTCTGAAAGACGTTGAAGCGGCCCCGCTCCTCTGCGCGGGAATCACGACGTTCAACGCATTGCGCCACAGCGGGGCTTTTCCCGGCGACCTGGTTGCGGTGCAGGGTATCGGCGGCCTTGGTCACCTCGGCATTCAATTCGCGAACAAGTTCGGTTACAAGGTCGCGGCGATCGGCCGCGGATCTGAAAACGCAGGGCTGGCAAAGCAACTCGGCGCGAGTGTGTACATCGACAGCCAGTCGGGGAATGCAGCAGAGGCATTGCAACAACTCGGCGGGGCTCAGGTCATCCTCGCGACAGCCCCAAGCTCGAAGGCGATGTCCGCGTTGGTCGATGGCCTGGGGCCGAACGGCAAGCTCATGGTCGTCGGTGCAGCATTCGATCCGATTGAGGTCACACCAGTACAACTCATTACCGGAGCTCGAACCATTCAAGGCTGGGCGTCCGGAACACCAGCTGATTCTGAGGACACATTGCGCTTCGCCGAATTCAGCGGCGTGCGTCCGATGATTGAAACGTATCCGCTTGAAAAAGCCGGGGAGGCGTACGCGCGCATGATGAGCGGCCGTGCGCAGTTCCGCGTCGTTCTTACGATGTGAATGGTGATAGGGGATCGTTCCGGTTTGTCGCTCTCGCAGCTCGAGGTCCTGGTGGTCGACTGTCAGGCCACTGCCGCGGCGCCCGGTGGTCACCTGCTCGAGATCGGCTGGGCGCGCGTTCGGACGACAATCGCGCACACTCACGCGCGGCTGATCGCCCTTCCCGACGGCGGGCACATCCCATCAGCCGTTTCGCGCATCACGGGTATCACTGAGCATCTCGCACGAGGCGGCGTCGCCCCGCGCCTTGCCTGGGGCGAGCTGTCGGACGAAGCGGCGAGACTTACGCCGCAACCGGCGCCGACCGTCATCCACTTCGCTCGATTTGAACAGCCCTACCTTCGCGCGTTCGCGAACGACGTGTTTCCCCTGGACATCGTCTGTACGCATGACATTGCGCGCCGTCTCTTACCCGACCTCCCTCGCCGCAGCCTCCGCGCCCTGACGGGGTACTTCGGTCGCGCAGTTGGCGCGCTCCGTCGCAGCGGCGACCACGTGGAAGCCACGGCGTTCATCTGGCGGGAGCTGGTGCGACTGCTCGAGGCGGAAGGCGTATCAACATGGAGCGCGCTTCATGAGTGGCTTGGCGCACCTGTGCATTCGATCAAACGTTCGCGCCGCATCTGGCCGATGCCGCGGGACGTGCGGCTCGCTGTGCCCGACGCCCCGGGCGTCTACCGCATGCTTCGGACAAGTGGCGATGTCCTCTACGTTGGCAAGGCGTCGTCACTCCGTCATCGGGTCAACAGCTACTTTCGAAAGCAGAACGGCGTGTCCGAGCGGATGCTCGAGATGCTGTCGCAGGCGCGCGGGATCTCATTCGAGGTGGCGCCGAGCACGCTCGAGGCGGCGCTCGTCGAGCCCGACGAAATCAAGCGACACCGGCCGCCCTATAACGTCGCGCTCACCGTCCAGAATCGTGCCCTGTGGTTCGCCTCGCCGGATCTCAGCGCGCGGAGCGCGCACCGGTCGACCGAGTGTCCGCTCGGACCCTTTCCCTCGGCCGAGACGCTGAACCAGTTTCGAGCGCTCGCTCACGCAGACCGCACCGCGCTGGCGCAGGGTCGATGGGGACCGGACGAGGACACTTTCAAGGCCGGCTACACGCGCCTATGTGCGGCACACCGCGAGTTGTCTCGCAGTGATCTCGGCGCGTGCGTCCGGCTGTTGCGACTGGGCACACGCCTGTGGAGCGAGGGTCGACGAGACCGCGATACGGAAGAAGAGGAGGTCACCGGATTCGGTCGCGACGTCACCGTATGGACGCCCGAGGACGTGCAACTCGCGTCGGAGCGGCTTGCATTGCGCGCGGCCCACGCGCGTCGCCGCGCGAGATGGCTGACCCGGCTGGTCGATGCAGCCGTGGTATGGAGCGAGCCCGGTATGACCGGTGCGCGACTGATTGTTGTCGAGAACGGCGAAATCATTCTCAACGACGCTGTCGACACCGCCATGCCGCCCATTCCACCAGGCTACCGGCGTCCGATTGCCGCACGGCGTGAGGTCTTTACCATCGCGTGCTTCGATCGTCTGCGGGTTCTGACCAGCGAGCTGAAACGTCTCACCGCGGCCGGTGCTCCTGTCGCCGTGCGCTTCGGCACCGCGCCGGGGCTCATCGGTGCTCGCCTCGCCGCTGCGCTCTGGTGGCTGTGACGCGCGTGCTCTTCCTGTGGTGCTGATCGTGATCGAATACGGCCCGACAGTGCCCCTGCCTTCAGGCAACGGCCTGCAGTAGAATGCCCCGAATCTCGAGTGAGCTTGAAGGGAACTAGCGCTCCGCCATGTTGATTTTGTGCAGGTGATAGCAATGTCACAAGTGATTACGCAGGTCGGGTTCTACGGTCACGTCAGGCAGTACCACAACATTCAGCCGGAGATCGATGCCAACATCCGCCGGGTGCTCGAGAGCGGCGAGTACGTCCAGGGACCGATGCTCAAGCAGTTCGAGCAGGAGCTGGCCGCCTTCCACGGCATGTCGCATGCCGCCGGAACGGGAAACGGGACGGACGCGATCTGGCTGGCGTTGATGGCGATGGGCATCGGGGCCGGAGACGAAGTCATCACCCACCCGAACACGTTCTTCGCGACGGCCGAAGCCATCTGGATTGCCGGCGCCACGGCGGTGTTCGTTGACTGCGATCCACGGACGAAGTGCATTGACCCCGACAAGATCGAGGCCGCGGTTACGGCGAAGACGAAGGCCATCATTCCCGTGCATCTTTACGGCCAGTGCGCCGACATGCCGGCAATCAGGAAGATTGCCGATGCGCACAGGCTGCGCGTCATCGAAGACAACGCGCAGGGTATCGATGCCGCCGGCGACGGCTTCAGGATTGGTCAGCTGAGCGACGCGACTTCCGTCAGCTTCATCGCGCAGAAGAACCTCGGCACGTTTGGCGATGGCGGCGCGCTCCTGACGAACGACGCGAACATCGACGCGCGAGTGCGCAAGCTGCGCAACCACGGATCGACCCAGCGCAACGTTCACAGCTTCGGCTTCAACAGCCGGCTCGACGATCTGCACGCCGGTGTCCTTAGCGCCAAGCTGAAGCACATTCATGAGTGGAACGATCAACGTATCGCGTGGGCCGCGAGGTATACGGAAGGACTGAAGCACGCGACCCGGGTCGATCTGCCATATGTCAGGCGCGGTTATCGGCACGTATTCCATCTCTACGTGATCGAGACGAAAAATCCCGCTCATCGCGACCCACTGCTGGATTTCCTCGTCAAGAACGGCGTCGACGCGAAGACCCACTACTCGATTCCCATTCACAAACAGGACGGTTATCCGTGGGGCAAAGGTGCGCGCATCGTCGGCGAGGTTCCCAATGCCGAACGCAACGCCGCCACCTGCATTAGCCTTCCGATGTTTCCCGAGCTGACGGCGGCCGAAGTCGACTATGTGGTCGCGAAAGTTCTGGAATGGGATAAGGCAGCGAAGTGACGCCGCGACATCGCGTCGTCGTCGTCGGCATGGGCAAGCGCGGGATGCACCATGCGACGGCATTCGCCGGCAATCCACGTTTCGAGCTCGTCGGCATCTGCAGCAGGAATCAGAAGCGGCTTGACGACGCCACCGCGAAGCTTGAGAACCTCAGGGCGAGTACGAACGCGGGGACGCTGGCGCGCGAGATGAAACCGGATGTGTTCTGCTTCTGCACGCCGCCGAGCGTGCGGCTGCCGCTGGTCGCCATGGGCATCGACAGCGGCGCGAAGCTGCTCGCGTTCGAGAAGCCGGTCGCGCTCACCAGCGCAGAAGGGATGGCGATCAAGCGGGCAATCGACACGGCTGGTGTGAAGGCGGTGGTCAGCCACCAGCATCGTTACGGCGACCACTATAAGAAGGTGAAGGACATCATCGCCAGTGGCGCGATTGGCAAGGTGCACCTCGTCTACGGCACGGCGACCGGCTGGGCGGCGCACATGCTCAGCCATCTCGTGGACTACACGATGTGGTTCAACGACTACGAGCCAGCCGAATGGGTCATGGGTCAAGCCGCCGGTCGCGGCAAGCTGACCGACGTCCATGCGGCGCCCGATTACATTGCCGGCGTCGCGCATTTCAAAAATGGCGTGCGCGGTATCTACGACTGCGGTGCCGGGGCACCTGATGTCCCGGAGGTCCAGTACTGGTGGCGCAAGTGCCGCATCGGCGCGCAGGGAACCGAAGGCTACGCCGAAGTCCATACAGGCGGCGGCTGGAGGGCCGTGACGCGTCAGGGCGTGCAGTCCGGTCCAGGCGGCATGGACTACGACCACGACATGGCGCCTT
>JBKOZS010000119.1:0-41421 GCA_046726015.1 Acidobacteriota bacterium | reverse complement strand
GCGTCGAACTGCCGCTTCCACACGACGTAGCCAAGATCGTTATCGACGCCGTACACCGTGTTCGAACTGCCGGTCACGATAGACATCGGCACGAAGATCGTGACACCGGTAGCCGTCACACCCTGGCCGAGTCCGTGCACGCCGCGGGGCTGGTTATCCAGTTTCACCTTCCATTGAAGCTCGAAGCCGGGCTTCGAGAGCGTCTGCACGGACATCCTGTCGTCGGTGCGGATCGATGACGTGCGTTGCGCATTTCCCAGGGGCGTCAGCCATTGCGAGCCGGTACGGCCGATCTGTGCGAACGCGATGCTCCCCATCAGAGCGGACGCGAGGACGACGACGATCAAACGCCGCGTGCGCATCAGCATCTCCACCTACCGGGCAATGCCGAAGCAATAGAGAACGCCATCGAACGTCGCCAGATAGGCGCGGCCGTTCGCAACGGTCAGTCCGCTGAAGTGATTCCAGGATTCGATCGTGTTGCCGCTCGACCACAATTCCTTGCCGGTCTGCGCGTCGAGCGCGTAGAGCGCAGCACGACGCGACGTCGGAATTCGGCGTGCCGGACCGGAGCTGAGTCCGCCGCCGTAGACCGGGCCGCCGGGCTCATCCCACGCCTTGTCCGGGATCGTTTGCGACGCGTCCTCGCCCGCCGCATACGCGAAGACGACCCCGTTCGCGATGACGGCTTCTTCCGCGAGATCCATGTCGCGCGACAGCCAGGCAGGCGCGAGTTGCCAGCCATCGCCACGCTGCTGCAGCTTGAACGCGGCGACGCCGCCGCCGGTTGGCCGGGCGTGCTCGATCGGCGCCTTGAACTCGTTACTCACCGGTCCCCAGAATGGCGCCAGCACCCACGACGTCCCGCTCTGGTCCTGCCACGCGCTGAGCGCGCCCCAGATCCCTTTCGCATCGAACGCCCGCGCATCGTTGCAGATCAGCGGCGTGGTGTGCAGCGTCGTCCGATGATCCTCGCCGCCCAGCGCCTCGCGGTCGAGAAGCCACAACCGGCACTCCTTGCTGGTGCCGACCAGGAACTTGCGCCCCTGCGCGTCGAACGCGAGCGGCGTCGTGTTCACGTCGAGATCGCGCCGCCAGAGCCAGTTCGCGTTGGGCGCGCCGAAATAGTCGACGAGCTGCAGCTGCTTGTTCGCATCGAGCTTCACGGCGACGATGGCGTTGCCGAGGCGCTGGGTCGAGGGATCGAACTGCGCATCGCCAGTGCCGAGAAACACTCTGCCCTCTCGATCGATCGCGGCGCCGCGACGCCCCCAGAGGCCGCCACCGGCGGGAATGAACGCGCTGGCGCGGCGGGACGCGAGATCGAACGAGTAGAATGCGTTCGTCAGTCCACCGCACCCCTGCGCGGTCGCGGTGTAGATCACGCGGTCATGCAGATTCAGCGCGTACGGTTTGCCACCTCCCGGGATGAACTTTTCCGGCGGCGCGACGTCCTGGCCGTCGGCCAGGTCCACCTGCCGCAGTCGACCGTCCCAGGACACCGCATAGATGGTGTACTTGCCCGGCGATGTCTGCGCCAGCGTCGGTACCGCGGTCTGACCGCCCGGGCAGAGCGTGTCGGTCGTGCCTCCCGGCTTTTCAAGTGTGCTGTCGAACCGACGGTGCCAGATCTGCTTGCCGGTCGCGACGTCGATCCCGAACAGATCGTCCGAGACGCCGGCCACGACGGCAAGCTCGCGAATGCCCTGAGGAGTCGTGACGCGTTCCGCCACGAGCGGCGCAAACAGGTTGTGCATCGCGCGAGGCGTGCTCTCGAGTTTCACCTTCCACAGGAGCGTCGACTGCGAGACGTTTGCGGTGGTGAAGATCTTCTCGTCGCGGATCCATCCCGTCCGCGCGCTGTCGACGCCTTCGGTCAGGAAGTCCGACGCAATGACCGTCACGCCCGCCGTCACCGAGAGCGCCGTCACCGCCGCAAGACACCAGTTCGCCCGCCAGCCTGTGTGCATCACGGACGGCATCTTAAACCACGGAATACACGGATTACACGGATTGACACGGATTACACGGATTCACACGGAAGCGTCAGACCACGGATTCACACGGACGGACACGGAGCAGGGCGTTTCGTATCGCAAAACGCCGAGCCGGCCGTCGCCTGCCGCTCATGAGGCGAAATGAAAATGAGACGCGTAGTGAAATGGTCCCTCATCGTCGCGGCAGTGATGTTCGTCGGGCTTGCCGTTTCCGTCGGATTGACGCTGCGTCGCGCCTACCGCGGTACGCACGTCTACGAGACGGCTGCTCCCGCTTTGCCGGCGCAGCTCCGGACGCCAGCGATTCTGGTCTTCTCGAAAACGAACGGCTTCCGGCACGACGAGGCGATCCCGGCCTCGAACGTCGCGCTCAGGGCGATTGCCGACGCGCGTGGATGGGGAACGTTCTTTACCGAGAATGGCGCGGTGTTCAATCGCGACGACCTCAGGCGGTTTGCGGCAACGATCTGGAACAACACGAGCGGCGACGTGCTCACGGGCGAACAGAAGGATGCATTCCGCGCCTACATTGAAGGTGGCGGGGGGTTCGTCGGCATTCACGCGGCGGGCGGGGACCCGAGATACGAGTGGCGCTGGTACGTGGACACGCTGCTCGGTGCGCAGTTCAAGGGGCATCCGTTACGGCCGCAGTTCCAAAGCGCCACCGTTCGCGTAGAAGATCCGGGCGATCCTGCGACACGGGAACTGCCGACGGAGTGGACGCGCACCGACGAGTGGTACTCGTTCGAGAAGAGCCCGAGAGGGAACGGCGTCCAGGTGCTCGCGACGCTCGACGAGCGGACGTACCGGCCGAAGCTGTTGTGGATGGACATCAGCATGGGCGCCGATCATCCGATCGTGTGGAAACACTGCGTGGGCAAAGGACGCGTGTTCTATTCCGCGATGGGCCACACGGCGAGCTCGTATCAAGAGCCGTTCTACCTGAGAATGCTCGACGGCGCGATGGCGTGGGCGGCCGGCGTCGCAGAAGGTACGTGCGCTCAGTAGCACAGCTGGCGGACGTCATACACGATCGCGAATACCTGTTACGCCGCCCTGCTTCGCGCAGTGCGCGCAGCAGTACATGGTGTTGTTCGCTTCGACGCCGTGGCCGACGATCCGGCAGTGACAGTGCGCGCACACTGGCGCGAACGCATGAATCGCGCATTCGAAACTGTCGAACGTTCCGGTCTTGCCCGCTGACGTGATCTGAAATGTCTTGTCGTAGTCATTGCCGCAGACGTCGCATTTCGCCATGGCTGGCTCCTTGACTCTTCCGAAAGTGCATCTTCGATGCCAGTCGGCGTTCGGCCAGGCCGGCACTCATTCGACAGGCAGGCGACATTGGCAATACACGTCGTGCTCGTGCACCCCGAAATTCACTGGAACACCGGCAACGCCGGACGGACCTGCCTGGCTGCGGGAGCGACCTTACACCTGATCGAGCCGCTCGGGTTTTCACTCGACGAACGCCAGGTGAGGCGCGCCGGCCTGGACTACTGGGAGCACGTCGATCTGCGCGTGTGGCCGCACTGGAGCACGTTCGAGGCGGAGCTTCCGACGCTGGGCGACCCGTACTTCTTCTCGACGAAGGCGAGCCGATTGTTCTGGGACATCCCGCTGGGCGCGCCCGCCGACGTGGTGCTTGTGTTCGGGCGGGAGACCGGCGGGCTGCCCGCCGATCTCCGCGAGCGGTACAGCGATCGCTCGGTCGCCCTGCCGATCTTCTCGCCCCGCGTGCGGTCACTCAACCTGTCGACGAGCGTTGGAATCGCGGTTTACGAGGTCCTTCGGCAACGCCGCGCCATCGCGCGAAACGGATCGTTGCAGTAGATTCAGCTCGTGACGACCATCTACTACACGGCCGCGAGCCTGGACGGATTCATCGCGACGCTCGATGACTCGCTCGAGTGGCTCTTCCCGCTTGGCGATCTCGAGTCGACCAGCTATCCGGAGTTCATTCGCGACGTGGGCGCACTCGCGATGGGGTCGGCCACCTACGAGTGGATGCTGCGGCACGTCGTGAGTCCCGAAGCCACGCGGCCGGAGCCGTGGCCGTACCACCAGCCGACCTGGGTGTTCAGCTCTCGCACGCTGCCGCCGATTCCCGGCGCCGACATCCGCTTCGTTCATGGGGACGTCCGGCCCGTGCATGAAAGAATGGCCGCCGCGGCTGGCGGCAAGAATCTCTGGATCGTCGGCGGCGGTGAACTGGCCGGCCAGTTCTACGATTGCGGCCTCCTCGACGAACTCTTCGTCCAGGTTGGTTCCGTCACGCTTGGCGCGGGCAAGCCACTGTTTCCACGGGCCGTCACCAGTCCGCCGCTGCGACTCTTGTCGGTGCGATCCGTCGGAACCGGGTTCGCGGAACTGCACTACGCAGTGCCGCGTCGGACATCGTAACGACCCACAGTTACACCACCGCGTTGATTCACCTCACTTGAAGCCCACGAGCTGCCGGATCAGGCCGTCGCTCTTCGTCAGGATGTAGAGTTCGCCGTCGCTGTCCTCGGCAAAGCGCATGTCCACGCGCCCTCGTCCCGACACGGCTGCGGCGCCAGGCAGCGTTTCGCCACGGCCACCACGCGCATGAAACGCATCCTCCACCAGGCGCCGCAGACCGGCGTCCACCTCATGGATCGGCGCGAGCGTCGTCGGGTCGCCATCATCCGCGCTCAACACCTCTTTCATGTCGGCGTACCAGACATGACCCGTTGTAATGTCACCGAAGACGAGCTTCCCTTTCAGCGCAGGGATTTTGGTCCCGCGGTAAATGAAACCGCCGGCAACCGCGTCGCCGCCGCTCGGGTTATGCCGATAGGCAATCACGGGATAGACCGGTGTGACCGTGCCGCGTGCGACCGTGTCGGTGATGTGCCACGGGATCGTGTCATCCACCGGCACGGGGGTCATCCCCTCGGGCGTCATCGCCTGCGGGCCTTCACGTAAGGGATAGCCGTAGTTTGCTCCCTTCTTCACGATCACGACCGTCTCCCAGGACGTGAGCCCGATGTTGAACGCGAGCAATCGTGGCTCCGCGCCTTGCACGGGATCGACGTCCCAGATCAGTCGATGCGGATTGCGCAGGCCCACCGCCCAGATCTCCTTCCGTGCACCTTCAATGGAGACGAACGGATTGTCGTTGGGTATGCGGTACCGCCCGTTCTCGCTCACGGTGCTCGTGTCCGCGTGCTCGCGCAGGTCGGGAATGATCCGCAGGATCTTCCCGCTCAGGTTATCGAGCCGTTGAGGAGTCAGGCGGCGAATGTCTCGCTGCTCGCCGGTGCCCGAGTCCCCGACGCCGACGTACATGACCCGCCACTCCGGATCGCCGCGCCGGGCGTTGGGATTGAAGGTCATCTCCCCAAGCGGGTGAATGGGCGATGCGAGTTGCATCCGCAGCAGTTCGCGCGCCGTGCCTTCGAACGTCGTGTTCGTAATGTTGCGGTCCGTCCATTCGATCAACACGGCCTCTCGAGTGATCACTGCGCCCGGCCACGTCGGTGTCGGGATCGTCGGCGTTGTCTGGTACGCCGAGAGGTCGAGACCGGGCACGACACCCGATTTCGGCTCCGCCGCTGCATCGGTCGTCGGATCCTCCATGTGAATCGTGTAGAAGACGCCATTCCGCGGATAGTCGGGATCGAAGACGACGTTGATGAGGCCGGTTGCGAAGTTGCGCTCGAACGTGTACTTCCGGAACAGGCCGGGGCGGCCTGCGAGGCCGTTGAAATTGAGATAGGTCGTGAACTGCTTCGTCTGCTTGTCGAGGATGTACAGCGGCCCGTTGAGATCGTTTACGAAGAAGCGCCGGCCACCTGGTTCATCCCGCAGGAAGTTGACGCGCGCCAACTGCGCCCGCGTGTTGTCACCGTCGGTGTCCGCCGTAATCGGCATTTGGACGTAATCCGATAGCTCCAGCGCCGGCCGCGGCGCAGCAGCTGAGGCGACCGTCGGCGTGATCGCCACTTCCTCCTTCGCCGCAAGCGCTCGGAGGTAGTTGACGACGCTCCAGATGTCCGTATCCGGGATCTGGCCGCCCCATCCTGCCATCATGGTGGGCGGAACACCCTTTTTGATCACGGTGAAGATCTCGCCGTCAGTCGAGCCGTGGTCCCACTTGCTATCTGTCAGGTCGGGCGGCTGCTTTCCCCCTTGCTCCTGGATGATCGAGATGGCGACGCCGGCCTTCTCCGCCCCCTGGGCCATGTTGCCGTGACAGGCCGCGCAATACATGTCGTACGCCTTTTTGCCGGCCGCCATCGACGCGGCGGTCGGCGCGACTGGATTTGTGAGCTTCGCCGCGTCCGGATTCTTCGCATCCTGTCCGGCGAGCCAGCTGCCGCTCATGATCGCGCCGGCCAGGACGAGCACCGTTACGAATTCGAAACGTGAGTGCATGTTCATTGCGGTCGCCACTCCAGGACGTTACAGATCCTGCCAGGTTTGCCTCAAGGATCTCACTCGGTCGATAATCCCTGACGCGCCCGCCGGCTCAACAGTGCATTCGCCATCGGCCCGTGTCCTTCCCTCGCCGAGGTAGGTCTGAATGCCTCTATCGTGTGACGCATCGGAACTCGGTCAACGCTATCCTCCGTTGCATGACGGTCGCGCAAAGGTGTCATACCTTCGTCTGATGGATCCGACATCGGGCGTCTGGTTTCATGTGTTCGACGCGTTCACCGTGACGCCACTCCAGGGCCTCGGCGACCGCGTTGACGTGAGCTTTTACTGAGGCGAGGTCCCTCCCTGGAGGTGACTCCCATGTCCTTCCTATCCTCGGTCAACTATGCGGTATCCCGGGCGCTGCTCTGCGGCTCTCTTCTGATGCTCGGCAGCTGCGGCGGCAGCAAGGCTGCCGCACCGGCTCCACCGCCCACGGTGGAAGTCGCCACCGTCGTTCAGCGCGACACGCCGATCTACAGCGACTGGGTGGCCACGCTCGACGGATACGTCAACGCGGAGATCCAGCCTCGAGTCTCCGGGTACATCATCAAGCAGAACTACAGGGAAGGAGCGCTGGTACGGAAAGGCGACGTGCTCTTTGAGATCGATCCGCGGCCCTTGAAGGCTGCCCTCGATCAGGCGAAGGCGCAGTTGGCCCAGGCGGAGGCACAGCTTGGCAAGGCCAGGCTTGACGTCGAGCGTGACACGCCGTTGGCCGAGGCGCGTGCAATCGCCCGAAGCCAGCTCGATACGGAGCTTCAGGCGAAGCTCGGCGCCGAGGCTTCGGTTCTGGCGGCCAAGGCGAACGTCGAGCAGGCCGAACTCAACCTGGAGTTCACGAAAGTCACTTCGCTGGTGAGTGGAATCGCCGGCATCGCGCGCGTGCAGATCGGAAACCTCGTCGGACCCAGCTCCATCCTCACGTCGATTTCACAAGTCGATCCGATCAAAGCCTACTTCACGGTGAGCGAGCAGGTGTTCCTGGAGTTCCATCGCCGCTTTCCGACCGAACAGAGCGTCGAGGCGCAGCGGAAGCGCATACCGCTGCAGTTGATTCTCGGGGATGGAAGCATTTACGAACGCACGGGCACGATTTCCTTCGCCGATCGGGAAGTCAATGCGGCGACCGGGACAATCCGCATCGCCGGCGTCTTTCCCAATCCCGGCAATCTTCTTCGCCCCGGCGGCTACGGACGCGTCCGCCTCTCCGCACGGACCGCGACCGGCGCCCTGTTGATTCCGCAGCGCGCCGTAACCGAGCTGCAGGGCAGCTACCAGGTCGCCGTCGTGAGCGGGGACAACAAGGTGTCGATCCGCCCCGTTACCGTCGGCGACCGCGTCGGGAACCTCTGGATCGTGACCGACGGTCTGAAAGCTGGCGAACGCGTGATTGTCGAGGGCCTCTTGAAGGCCAGGGATGGCGCGGTCGTCAACGTCGTCGCTGACAAGTCTCCGCAGACAGGGGGCTGAGGTGTCGCGCTTCTTCATCAATCGGCCGATCGTCGCGATCGTGATCTCTCTTCTCACGGTCATCGTCGGTGCAATCACGATTGTCAACCTTCCGATCTCGCAGTTTCCGGCGATCGCGCCGCCCGAAGTGCAGGTGCAGACGACCTACGTTGGCGCCGACGCGCAGACGGTGGAACAGTCTGTTGCCACGCCCATCGAGCAGCAGATGAGCGGCGTCGACAACATGAACTACATGTACTCGGTCAACTCATCGACCGGTGAAATGCGGCTCATCGTCGACTTCGACGTGGCGACGGACCCCAATACCGACCTGATTCTCGCGCAGTTGCGGCAGGCACAGGCGGCCTCGCAGCTTCCGGTGGAGGTCACGAATTTTGGCGTGACGGTGCAGAAGACGCTCACCGCGCCGCTGATGCTGATCAGCCTGTATTCGCCCAACGGTACCTATGACGCCAAGTTCCTGTCGAATTACGCCTACATCAACCTCAACGATCAGCTGACCCGCGTCCCCGGCATCGGCAGCGTTCAGGTCTTCGGCGCAGGCCGGTATGCGATGCGGCTATGGGTGAAGCCGGATCAACTGGCGAAGCGGGCGATCACCGTGCCCGACATTGTGACGGCGATTCAGTCACAAAACACCGTGAATCCTGCCGGTCAGATCGGCGGCGAGCCCGCACCAAAGGGGCAACAATTCAGCTACTCGGTGCGGGCGCAGGGGCGGCTCACATCCCCCGAGGAATTCGAGCAGATCGTCGTCCGCGCGGCTCCAGACGGGGGGATCGTGCGGGTCAAGGACGTCGCCCGGGTCGAACTGGGTGCGCAGGACTACACCGTCATCGGTCATCTGAATGGACGGCCGAGCGCGATCATCGCGGTGTATCAGTTGCCAGGGTCGAATGCCGTGCAAGCGGCCAGTGGGGTCAAATCCCTTCTCGCCGAACAGCGGCAGAGACTGCCGCACGGCGTCGATTACAGGATCACGCTGGATACCACGCGCGCCGTCACCGAAGGCATCAAGGAGATCGTCGAGACCCTGGTGATTGCCATCGTTCTGGTCATCGTCGTGGTCTATCTCTTCCTGCAGGGGTGGCGCGCGACCCTCATCCCGCTGCTGGCCGTGCCGGTCTCCCTGGTTGGAACGTTCGTCGTGTTCCCGGCATTCGGATTTTCCATCAACACGCTGTCGCTGTTCGGGCTCGTTCTGGCCATTGGGCTCGTCGTAGACGACGCCATCGTTGTCGTGGAAGCGGTCGAGCATCACATCGAAGAAGGGATGTCGCCGAAGGATGCGACGTTCAAAGCGATGGAGGAGATCTCGGCACCTGTCGTCGGCATCGCCCTGGTCCTTTCCGCAGTGTTCATCCCCACCGCATTCATCCCAGGTATCACCGGGCGGCTCTATCAGCAATTCGCGGTGACCATCGCAATCTCAGTCTGTCTCTCTGCCTTCAACGCGCTGACATTGAGCCCCGCCCTCTCTGCACTGCTGCTGCGGCCGCGGAGCAGAAGCGGGGGTCTGCTGCGAAGGTTCTTCGACTGGTTCAACCGCGGTTTCGCGCGCGCCACAGACGGCTACGTGCGTGTCGCCGGCGCTCTGATCCGGAAGAGCGCGCTGGCATTCGCGCTGCTGCTCGCGTGCGGCGCCCTCGCGGCCTTCTTCGGCGGCCGCCTGCCTTCGAGCTTTCTGCCAGACGAGGACCAGGGATACATGTTTCTGAATCTGCAGCTCCCCAGCGCCGCGTCTCTGCAGAGGACCGAAGCGACCGCTCGCGAAATAGAAGAACTGCTGGCGAAGACCCCTGGCATCGAGTCGACCACCAGCGTCATCGGCTTCAGCCTGCTCAGTCTCACCCGATCGAGCTACAGTGCATTCTTTTTCGTGACGTTGAAGGAATGGAAGGAACGACAGAAGAGAGAAGAGCAGTATCAGTTCATCCGCCAGAGCGTGAACCAGAAACTCGCCGGCCTGCGGCAAGGCATTGCGTTCTCGTTTTCTCCTCCGGCCATTCCCGGTGTGGGAACAGCTGGCGGCTTCACGTTCATTCTCGAGGACCGATCGGGAAGTGACGTGGCGTTTCTCGCCAGCAATACCAACAAGTTCGTGGCCGCCGCGCGCAAGCGGCCGGAACTGGCCTCCGTGACGACAACCTTCCTGCCCAACGTGCCACAGCAGTTCATTGCCGTCGATCGCGACAAGGTGCTCAAGCAGGGTGTCGACATCAAAGATGTGTATCGAACGATTCAGGCGTTCATGGGAGGGTCGTTCATCAACTACTTCAACCGGTTCGGCCGCCAGTGGCAGGTGTATGTCGAGGCCGAGGATGCCTATCGCGATCGGGCTGAGAACGTCGGGGAGTTCTACGTTCGGAACCGAACCGGCGACATGGTGCCGCTGTCCACCCTGACGAGATTCGAGTCACGCTCTGGTCCTGAATTCACCATGCGCTACAACCTGTACCGCTCGGCGCAGGTCATTGGCAGTGCGGCGCCGGGATACAGCTCTGCCCAGGCCATGGCCGCTCTCGAGGATGTCTTTGCCGAGACGATGCCTCCCGAAATGGGCTACGACTACCTGGGAATATCGTTTCAGGAGAAGAAGGCGCAGCAAGGTGTTTCTCCATCGATCATCTTTGGATTCTCACTCCTCGTGGTGTTCCTGGTGCTCGCCGCGCTTTACGAGAGCTGGTCGTTGCCGTTCAGCGTGCTCTTGAGCACGCCGGTGGCTGTCTTCGGCGCCTTCTTCATATTGTGGCTGCGTCGCGCCGTGCTCAACTCTTACTTGCCCCCGTACATGGTGCAGATCGAAACCGATGTGTACTCACAGATCGGGCTGGTCATGCTCATCGGCCTGACGGCAAAGAACGCGATCCTGATCGTCGAGTTCGCGAAGGACGCACACGAAGGAGGGCAGCCGCTGGCCGACGCGGCGCTGGCCGCGGCGCGGTTACGCCTGCGGCCGATCCTGATGACGTCGTTCGCGTTCGTCTTGGGGTGCGTGCCGCTCTGGACCGCGAGTGGAGCTGGTTCTGTCGCGCGTCAGATCATGGGCACGACGGTGATCGGAGGAATGCTCGCGGCCACCCTCATCGCTGTCTTCATCATTCCCGTGTTGTTCGTGGCTGTCGAGAGGATCGGCCAGAGAAAGACAGGGACCGGCATGTCTCCTGCCACGTCTCCCCTGCCGGCGCACGGAGATCGTTGAGATGGATGCGAGAAACATCGTTCTATGCGTGAGCGTTCTCGTGACCCTGTCCTCTGGTTGCACGGTAGGTCCCAACTACAAAAAGCCGGCCGTGCTCGCGCCGTCCGTGTACAGAGGTGTATCAGCGGAACCGGCCGTCACACCGGCTGTTGCCCCCAATGTAGCAACGTTCGGTGACGTGAAATGGTGGGAGGCGTTTCAGGATGACGCCTTGCGCGATCTCATTCGGTCAGCACTCCAGCAGAACTACGATGTGCGGATTGCGGCGGCGCGGGTCCTGGAGGCGCGCGCGCTGCTCGGCATCGCACGCGCAGACCAGCTGCCCGAGGTCACCGGGACGGCGTCTGTCGTCAACGAACGGTTACCTCGGGCTGCCGGGCGACCCGCCGTTGAGACGAGTCCGGCACAGGTCAGTGTCGCACTCGCGTGGGAGCTGGATTTCTGGGGCAAGTTCCGGCGCGCCACCGAGTCTGCTCGCGCAAGTCTCCTGGCGGAAGAGTGGGCGCAGCGGCAAATCGTCAGTTCGCTCGTCAGCGATGTGGCGACCGCCTATTTCCAGTTGCGCGAACAGGATCTGGAGCTGGAGATCTCGCGCCAGACGCTCGCCTCCCGGCAAGACTCGCTGCGCCTGACACAACTCCTGGCGGACCGGGGCGCCACGTCCATGCTCGATGTGCGACAGGCTGAACAACTCGTGTTTGGCGCCGGGGCCTCGATTCCTGATCTGGAAAGCCGCATTGAACAGCAGGAAAACTTCATCAGCATCTTGGTGGGAAAGAATCCGGAGGGCATCGCTCGAGGCCGGCGGCTCGTCGATCAGCCGCATCCACTGGAGGTACCGGCGGGCCTTCCGTCATCCCTGCTCGAACGCCGCCCGGACATCCTCCAGGCGGAGCAACAGCTCGTCGCCGCCAACGCACAAATCGGCGTGGCCAAGGCAGACTATTTCCCGCGGATCTCGTTGACGGCCGTGGGCGGATATCAAAGCGCAGCTCTCACCCGGCTGTTCTCAGGTCCCGCAGGACTTTGGACCTTCGGCGCCAGCGCGCTGCAACCAATCTTTGAAGGGGGAAGAATTCGGAACAACGTCAGCTTTGCCGAAGCCCGCACCCAGGAGGTGACATTCGTCTACCAACGCACGGTGCAGCAGGCGTTTCGCGAGGTGTCCGATGCGCTCGTCGCCTATCGGAAAAGCCAGGAGGTCAGGAGCCAGCAGCAGCAGCTCACAAATGCCGCGGAAGACGCCACCAAGTTGTCGAACATGCGCTACCGGGGCGGCGCCGCGAGCTACCTCGAAGTCCTGGATAGCGAGACGAGATTCTTTGCCGCTCAACTCGCGCTCGCGCAGGCCGGGCTCCGCGAGCTCCAGTCATTGGTTCAGATTTATCGCTCGCTCGGAGGCGGGTGGCAGCAGTGAGTCACGGACGGGTATCGCTGTCTGTCCGCCACGTGGTCGACGGTGGAGAGTCAAAGCCGCTGGAATACAGACTTCTTCGTGGCTAAGAAAGCAACCTGATGAAGTGCCGGTGACGCCATCAGCAGCAAGGCCACCCAGAACAGCGGCCAGTTGAACGTCGTCGGCAGCACCTGCAGGATAGCGTCGCGGCCATTTGGCAGGGCCCGCCACGCGTCGATCATGAAGACGGCGAGCGCCACCGCGATACCGGCCCACCCAAACGCCCACGGCCAGCGGGCGTCGGCCGCATCGTCGTCCCACTGGGTCGCGAGCGTGCCCCACAGGATCATTACCAGCGCGATACTGACCGGCGCGAGCACAGGACCCCACCATGGAAGCGGCAGCAGGAACAGGATGTCCCAGTCGAGCAGCGTTCTCGGCCACCCCGACATGAGGCGGAGAAAGACATAATAAAAGATGTCCCACGCGCCGAACGCAAGCGCCCAGTAACCGGCGCGACGGCGCCAGGTGCGTCCTGCGAGCAGCCCCACCGTCGCGAGCATGACAAGCGTGGCCGCCTCGCGCCACACTTCGACGTAGCCGAACGCTCCGTTGATCGGCAGCGGATCGGCCTGGTACGGCTCGATCCGATTGACGAGCGTGCGGATGTAAAACACGCTTGCGGCTTCGACCCAGGCCATCGCGATGGCGAAGGCCATGACGGTCGCCCACCGCGTTCGCTCCGAAACGTGCCCGGTCATTTATCACTCCGTTCGGCCGAACTCGCGTTCGGCCTCACTGCGCGCTCGCGGCCGCCTTCGGCGGCTTCCCTCCGGCGCTCGCTTGCCCATCCCGGCCGAACTCGCGTTCGGCCTCACTGCGCGCTCGCGGCCGCATTCGCGGCTTCCCCTCCGGCGCTCGCTCGCCCATCCCGGCCGAAGTCGCGTCTGCGCAAAGGCGGACATGTCCCGCCGACTTGTCCACCGAAGCCTTGGCGGAGGTGGAAGCGTCTGCGCAAAGGCGGATGCGCGTCTCGACGCGGTCGATGACCTCGTCTGGCGTTGAAGTGCCCGCCGTCAGCCCCACGATGTTCGCGCCATCGAACCATTCGGCGCGCACGTCTGCGTCGGTCTGCACGTGATGCACGCGGGCGCAGTAGCACGCACAGGTCGTGACCAGCTCGCGCGTGTTGTTGCTCGACCGGCCGCCGACCACGATCACGACGTCGGCCTGGCGTGCCATCTCGATGGCCGCGGACTGACGTTCCTTGGTGGGCTTGCATACCGTGTCGAAGAAGCGGACGTCCGATTGCGGGAATCGCCGTCGGATCAGGTCGACCAGGTGCCGCACCTTCTCTACCGGCTGCGTTGTCTGGGCCGCCACGCCGAGGCGTGGATGCTCGTCGAGCGCGAGGACGTCATCATCTTCGAGCACGACATCGAAGCGATCGAGATCGCCGGTGAGGCCGCGCACCTCCACGTGGTCGCGTTGCCCGACGATGACGACGTGGTAGCCGTCGCGTGCGAGGGCCGCGACGGCGCGGTGCGCGACGTGTACGAGCGGGCACGTGGCTTCGACCACCGTCAGCCCCAGGGCACGGGTCCGCGCGAGCGTCCGCCCGGACGTGCCGTGCGCCGTTACCATCAGGGTGGGCGTCTTGACGTGAGTGACGTCCTGCGCGACCGCGATGCCCTTCGCGTCGAGGGCGTTCAGGACGGTGGGGTTGTGGACGAGATCACCGAGAATCGTGATGGGGCCGGCGTCGGCGTGCTCGAGCGCGAGCGCGATGGCATCGCGAACGCCGAAGCACATGCCGAGGTGGGCCGCCCGGAGAATACGCATGCTTTACAGTGTAAAGCACAACACTTTACAATGTAAAGCGCGCCCTCGACACCAATTCCGGGGCATTCGGTTCGACCTGTGCAGCGAATATACCATCGCGCAGTCAAACGCCACATATGGCGCGACGTAGAGATTCGGCTTGTAGACGTGACCGACGAAGTCGAGCGGCGACGCAATCGTCTTCTGCTCGTCGTCGGTGAACGCCGTGGCATTCCAGCATCCGCCGGCGCCGTGCCGACCGTCAAAACACAGTTCTTGCACAGTGCCGCTCGCCCCGGAAGGTCATGCCAGGTGGAGTGCATCGATAGCAGGCGACGACCTGCAAGCACGCGTCGCAGACCCTGCAACGCGTCGTCGACCTGGCGCCGGAAACCGGCCTGCCTCGGAATGCGGCGTACGCCTCCTGCCCACGGCATTTCGTAGATCCTCGGCCGGCCGGAGCCGAGACATGGCCCCCCTCCGAGGACGAGTCCTCCCAAACGTCTGGAGCACCGGCACTTGCCGCATGCGGGCCTGACTGGTCACATGGCGCGGAATCTGTATAACCAGCGCCTCCCTCTACGCCCGATCGAAACAGGAGAACCTCATGACCCCACCCCGGGACGTGCGTGTCAGCCGGAGAGACGTACTGAAACTGACGGTCGGCGGCGGCGCCGGACTCGCCATCGGCGGGCTCCTGGACTGGCCCGCGCTCCAGGCTGCGACATCGAAGCTGAAACTCTCCGAGGTCAGCGAGTTCACGACCTCGTGCAACTTCTGCTCGTGCGGCTGCGGCATGATCGCCGCGGTCCGCGACGGCAAGCTGATTTCGATGGAAGGCGACTACGACCACGTGGTCAACGGCGGATCGCTCTGCGTCAAGGGCATCTCGATGTTCGCGACGCACGCGTCGCCGCAGCGGGCCACGGCGCCGCGCTATCGCGCGCCGGGCAGCGATCACTGGGAAGAGATCACCTGGCAGCAGGCGGTCGATCGCATCGCGCGGAAGATCGTCAAGACGCGCAACGAGAACTGGATTGCGCGGGAGATGGTGAACGGCGTCGAAGTGCCGGTCAACCGCACGGACGCGTTCGCGTTCATGGGCGGCGCGCAGAACACCAACGAGGAGTGTTACATGTTCCAGAAAGCGGCGCGCCTGCTGGGCACCGCTTACGTGGAACATCAGGCCCGGCTTTGACATAGCCCCACCGTCCCCGGTCTGGGGGCAGCATTCGGGCGCGGCGCGATGACCAACCACTGGGCCGACATGCAGCACTGCAAGGCGATCCTTGTAGAAGGCAGCAATGTCGCCGAGAACCATCCGATGGCCTTCAAGTGGATTCGGAAGGCCCAGGAAAACGGCGCCAAGATCATCCACGTTGACCCGCGCTTCACGCGGACGTCGGCGACGGCGGATATTTACGCGCGCCTGCGTCCTGGCGCGGACGCGGCGTTCCTCAACACGATGATCAACCACATCATCGTGAACGACCTGTACGACCGCGACTACGTCGAGATCCACACAAACGCGTTGCTGCTCGGCGACGCGGATTTCGATTTCAAGGACGGGATCTTCAGCGGCTTCGACGAGGAAGGCCACAAGTACGACACCAGGACGTGGGGCTATCAGCTCGACCGCGGCGGCAAGCCACGCCGGGCCACGAGCCTCGACGATCCGCAGTGCATCTTCGCTCGCCTGAAGAATTTCGTCTCGCGCTACACGCTCGACCTGGGATCGCAGATGACGGGCGTCCCGCCCGAACAGATCAAGCTCATCGCCGAAACGATGGCGAAGAACAAGCCGGGGACGGTCCTCTACGCGCTCGGCATGACCCAGCATACGACCGGCGTGCAGGGCATCCGCGCCTTTACCATCCTGCAGCTCCTGCTCGGCAACATCGGCAAGGTCGGCGGCGGCGTCAACGCGCTGCGCGGCGAGCCCAACGTGCAGGGCGCCTGCGACATGGGCGTTCTCAACAATTACATGCCCGGCTATCTCGATTACCCGTCTCACGCCGAGCCGACGCTCGAGGCGTGGGCCACCAGGAACGGCACCGTGCGGGCGAAGTACCTGATCAACACGCTCAAGGCGTTTTACGGAACGTCGGCAACGAAGGAGAACGGTTTCAGGTACGAGTGGCTGCCGAAGAAACACCTGGCCAAGGACTATTCAGTCAACGGCATCTTCGAGAGCGCGCTCGCTCGCGAGATGAAGATGCTGTGGATCGTCGGGCAGAATCCGGCCGTCACTTCGCCGAACCTGAAAGTCGTGTTCGAGGGGCTCGAGAATCTCGAAACGCTCGTCGTCCAGGAAATCTGGGACACCGAAACGGCGTCGTTCTGGCAGCGGCCGGGCGCCGATCCCAAGAAGATCCAGACCGAAGTATTCCTGCTGCCGGCGGCGTTCTTCATGGAGAAGAACGGCTCGATCACGAACTCGGGCGCACTGGTGCAGTGGCGGCACAAGGCCGTCGATGCACCAGGGCAGGCCAGACCCGACGGTGAGATCGTCGACTTCGTGTTCCGGCGCGTTCGCGACTTCGTGATCAATTCGAACGATCCGAAGGACGAGATCATCAAGAACGCGTTCTGGACCTACACGACGGCCGAGGATCTCCTGCGCGAAATCAGCGGCCGCGCGCTGGAAGACATTCCGGATACGACCCTCAAGGCCGGGATGTATGTGAGCCGCATCGCGGACCTGAAGGGAAACGGCTCGACGTCTTCCGGATGCTGGATTTACGCGGGCGTCTTCGGCAACGGCGAGAACCTGTCGAAGCGGCGCGACTTCAAGACCGATCCCGGCAATCTCGGCCTCTATCCGGGCTTCGGATGGACATGGCCGAACAACATGCGCGTGCTCTACAACCGCGCCTCGTGCGATCGGCACGGCAAGCCATATCCCGACACGAAACCTCTGGTCTGGTGGGATGAGAAGGCCGGACGCTGGACGGGTCACGATGTTCCTGACGTGCCGGTCGCCACCGACGGACCGAACACGCCGAACGGCCTGCGCGCGTTCCACATGAACGCGGAAGGTCTCGGCCGGCTGTTCGCGGCCGTTTACAAGGATCCGAACTCGAACCCTGACCTCGACGATTACCCGCGCGACGCGAGCTACGTGCCGAAGGACGGCCCGCTGCCGGAGATGTACGAACCGGTCGAGAGCCCGGTCGAAAATCTGCTGCACCCGAAGGTGAAGAGCAATCCGCTGCTGAAGTATCCGCGGGTCAAGTCGCACCAGCCGATCGGGACCGCGAGCGATTTTCCCTATGTGCTGATGACGTCGACGGTGGCCGAGCACTGGTGCGCCGGATCGACGACGCGGAACATTCCGTGGCTGAACGAGCTCGTGCCCGAGCCGATGATCGAGGTCCCTGTCTCGCTGGCGCAGAAGCTGTCGCTGCAGTCCGGGGATTTCGTGCGGGTGTCCTCGGCGCGCGGCGAAGTAATCGTGAAGACGCTGGTGACCCCCCGCATGCAGACCTTGAAGGTGGCCGACAAGGAAGTGACGGTCGTGTGGATGCCCTACAACTGGGGCTTCAAGGGGCTCTCGACGGGAGCCAGCGTGAATCACGTCACCATCGACGCCGTGGATCCGGGCGCGGGAACCCAGGAAACCAAGGCGTGCCTGGTGAACATCGTCAAGGTGCGTGATCGGGACGTGAAGCAGCCGGTCCCGGGCGGGAGGAAGGCATGACGTCCACGAACACGGACACCGGGAAGAGCCGATCGACGCTCGTCGACATCGCCAGTTGCATCGGGTGCCGTGCGTGCCAGGTTGCGTGCAAGCAGTGGAACGATCGCGACGGCGAGAGCACGACGCTCGAGGACACGCTGGGATTCCAGAATCCCGCGATGCTCAGCGCGAAGACCTACACGCTGATCACGTTCCACGAGATGGTCAACGACAAGGCGGCTGGCGGCATCGATTACGCCTTCGCGATGCGGCGCTGCCTGCACTGCCTCGAACCCGCCTGTGCGTCGGCGTGTCCGACCCAGGCGCTCTTCAGACAAGAGGACGGCCCGGTCACCTACAACGCCGATCGCTGCATCGGCTGCCGCTACTGCGTGTGGGCGTGTCCGTGGGGGGTGCCGACGGCCGAATGGGACTCGCTGGCGCCGAAGATCCACAAGTGCACGCACTGCGCCGATCGCTGCGATCAGCCGCTGCCGGCCGCGCGCAACGGCGTGACGCTCTCGAGCGAGGAGAGCAAACGCTTCCAGGACAGCATTCAGGTGCCAGCATGTGTGAAGGCCTGTCCAGCCGACGCGCTCCGCTACGGCACGCGTGACGAGATGCTCGCGGAAGCGAAGCGGCGGATTGCCGCGCGTCCCGAGAAGTACGTGGACCACGTCTACGGCGAGCACGAGGCGGGAGGCACGAGCGTGCTGTACATCTCCGCCGTGCCGTTCGAAAAGCTCGGGTTCCCGACGCTCCAGGACGAGCCGTATCCCGCAAAATCGGCGGTGGCGCTGGGGGCGGTGCCGCCCGCGGTGCTTGCGCTGGGCGCGCTGCTCGGCACGACCTACTCGTTCTTGCGGCGGCGGACGGCCGCGGTGGCACACGCCGGCGCCGGACCGCACGCCGCACACCACGATTTTCATCCTGCGTTCGAGGCGCTTCGCGAGAAGCTCCTCACGCCATTCAACTGGGCCATGCTGGCCCTCGTTGCGATCGGCGTGCTCTCGATTGTGTTGCGCCTCGGGTTCGGGCTCGGTGCGACCACGCACCTCTCGAACACGTATCCCTGGGGGCTCTGGATCGTCTTCGATCTGGTGTGGATCGCGCTCGCGGCGGGCGCCTTCGCCACCGCGGGGATCATCTACGTCTTCCAGAGGAAGGATCTGTACTCGCTCGGCCGATGCGCGGTGCTCCTGGGATTCCTGAGCTACTCGTTCGTCACGGTCACCCTGATCGCTGACCTCGGGCTGCCGTGGCACGCCTACCAGCTCGCCCTGCAAGCGCCGGAGCACTCGGCGATGTTCGAGGTCTCGTGGTGCGTCGGTCTGTACGTGACGATCCTGCTGCTCGAATTTCTGCCGGTTCCGCTCGAGCGGTATGGCTACACGCGCGCGCTCGCGGCCTGGCGACGATGGCAAGGTGTCTATGTCGCCTTCGCCGTGACGCTGTTCATCTACATGCTGTCGCGCAATCTGATCTACGCCGCGCTCGCCGCCGCGGTGTTCGGCGCGCTCGCGTGGATCTTCCGCGCCAGAGAGGAGAACCCTGAGCCGATCCTGCTGGCCATCGCCGCCGTCACCCTGTCGACGATGCACCAGAGCTCCCTCGGCTCGCTGTTCCTGCTCATGCCTGACAAGCTGGCACCGCAGTGGTGGTCGCCAGTCATGCCGATTTCGTTTTTCCTTTCGTCGATTGCCGCCGGCACGGCCGTGGTGATCCTCGTTGAAATGGCCATCGCCAGGGGATGGCGGCGCCCGTTGCGCGTGCCACAGCTGGCCGCGCTGGGGCAGATCATTTTCTGGTCGCTGGTCGTGTACCTGGTGTTTCGCCTCGGCGACATGGCGATTCGCGGCCAGTTCGCCGGCGCCTTCAGCGGTCGCCTCGGGGCACTCTTCATCGCCGAGATCGTCCTGGGCGGCATCGTCCCGCTCGTGATGCTCGCGAAAGAATCACAGCGCCTTCAGAAGCGCACGCTGATGATCGCGTCATTGCTCGTGGCTGGCGGCATCACGTTCAACCGGATCAACGTCGTCTTGCTGGCCATGAACCTCAAGGGACCGATGCCGCAATTCGTGCCGGAGCCGTACTTCCCGTCGCCCATCGAGTGGGGCATTTCGATCGGCCTCATCGCCGCGACGATTTTCCTGTTCGGGCTCGCGGCGCGGCTCGTGCCGCTCCTCCCCGTGCAGGACACGGAGCAGAAGACGGCGGTACTGTGACACTGGACGACTGGCTCCGGTCGCATCGATTCCTGGAACCGCTCGCGCGGGTGCGTCTTCGCATCGACGCGGCGGTCGATGCGGCGGTGACACCGCTGCCCGCGCCGTCGGACTGGGATGTTTACGTCGAGGACTTCGCGACCGGCGTCCCGCTGCTGCACAGCCAGGCGCCGATCGACCTGGAGCCCGCGGGAGACGCGGTCGTCGCAGTCGTCCACAGTCTTGCGTCCGATGTCGGGTACCCGGCCCTCGCGGAAGACGCAGCCGCGCTGAGCAGCCAGCTTCGACACGATAACCTCGCGCGACGCCACGTCGTGGACTGGCTGCTCGGCGACGAGACCTGGGAGCCCGCCCGGGGTGGCCTGTTGCGATCGGTCGGGTGGATCACGCTCTCGGCGGCGCTGCGCCCAGTAGTACAGGCCTTTGCAGAGTGGCGCGATCACGATCGCTGGCTGTGGCGATACTGCCCGACGTGCGGAGCCCAGCCCGCGATGGCGCAACTCGTCGGCGTCGATCCGGGGCGGCGACGACTACTGGTCTGCGGCCGGTGCACATCGCAATGGCGCTACGGGCGGACCGGTTGTCCGTTCTGCGAGACCGCATCGCACCGGCTCGCCAGCGTTGGCGTCGACGGCGAAGGAGGGCTGCGGATCGACTACTGCGAGGCGTGCCGCGGCTACCTGAAAACCTACAGCGGCCAGGGTGACGAACGGGTGCTGCTCGCCGACTGGACGTCGCTGCACCTCGATGTCGTCGCTCGAGATCGTGGACTGAAGCGCCTGGCCACTTCTCTTTACGACTTGGAGCCGGCCCTGCCCGACGCGGCTTCCCGATTGGGGACGGCCCGGGCGTAGCCGCTCGGCGTGGCCGCGTTCTTGGCATGGAAGTCCTCGTGAGGGCCACCTGTGCTGAATGTCGGATCTGGCGCGAGACTTGTAATGCGATAAAGCAGGTCGCGGCGCAGGGTTTTTGTCGTTTCTCCTGCTTTGGGCATCGCGGAAGCGGAACGACGTCACGCGAGCCACGCGAACTTGGCGTCCGCAGCTGATCGGCAGCCTGGAATCGCGTCACCGATCCTACGCCGCATCGCGATCGAACACGGCGATGGAGTGGAGCTCGAGCGTGCGGGTTCCCACCTATTTGGTCTTCGGCATCGACCGGACCAGTTCCTCCACCAGATCCGTCACCCGTTTGCGAATCGCCTCGTCGGCTGCCGCGAAGCCATCGCTCAAAGAGGGCACTTCGTTCCAGCGGACCACCCGCCCGCGGGGCTGTGGCAATGCTCCGAGATCACATCCGATCGAGATGACGACGTCGGCGGAGGCGAAATCCTCCGGCGCGACCTTGCGGGGCTTCGCAATGGGGATCGAGTAGCCTTGCCCCTTCAGATGGGCAGCAACGGCTGGAGACACTGTCGGGTCCGGGTCAGAGCCGGCAGATTCGACATGAACGTTCAGCCCTCTCTCTTTCGCCAGGCGCTGGAAATAAGCGGACGCGAGTACGCTCTTCGCGGCGCCATGAGGACACATGAAGAGAATCGTTGGAGGCTTGCTGCTCTTTGAATCTACTGTACTCGCCTGTGACGGCGCGGCTGGTGCCGCGACTCCCATGACGCAACTGACGAGGAGCGCGGCTGCGCACACCATCCGGTGCCGGTTGCGAGCGTGGTTCGGCCTGTTGGCGACTATTTCCACGTGACCTCCATCGTTCAGTCCACCCACCATGTAGATCCGATTCGCTGACGGTCCTCCGACATCATCCGAGAAATTTGACGACTGTAACATAGATCGTATACTGTGAAACAAACGTTACAGACTAAGTACCGTGACTGAACGCATAACACCGCGCGCCAGACCTGATCGATTGCCAATCACGACGGCGGCGCCAAACCGTCGTCGCTGGTTGCTGTTCATCCACCAGCTGCCTTCGCACCCCTCCAACCTCCGAGTCACCACGTGGCGCCGGCTCCAGCAACTAGGCGCGATTCCGCTGAAACAGGCGGTTTATGCGCTTCCCGATACGGCTGATGCCCGTGAGGATTTCGAGTGGCTCAAGACCGAGGTGAAGGCCGCCGGAGGTGATGCGAGTGTCTTCGCGGCCGACAACGTCGATGCGTGGTCCGACGATGTGCTCGTCGAGGAGTTCAGGCGAGTGCGGCAGGAGCTGTACGAGGAACTGGCCCGAGACGTCGAACAAGCGTTGAAGCGTGCGGCGCGCGCGCGACGGCCGAAGGGCACACGAGCGCCCGCCCTTCGTCGACTGCTCGACATCTTTCGGGAACGTCTGGTGGCGGCGGAGAAGATCGATTTCTTTGGCAGTGCCGGTCGCGATCGCGTTCTCACCTTGCTCCGTCAACTCGAGGAGCGAATCGAAGGGACGAGCCGACAGCCGGAACCCTTCGGACAAGGAGACCGCTCCGGACGGATGGCGTCGTTTCAGGGGCGGTTGTGGATCACGCGGCCTCGCCCAGGCGTCGATCGCATGGCGTCTGCCTGGCTGATCCGCCGCTTCATCGATCGTCAGGCGCGATTCGGCTTCGCGGCGGATCGGGAGTCCGTCCCGGATCACGGCGTGCCGTTTGACATGTTCGGCGTCGAGTTCAGCCACCAGGGCGAGGGATGCACATTCGAGACACTGTGCTCAATCTCCGGCCTCGACGGACCGGCTCTCTCGAGGATTGCCGCGATCGTTCACGACTTGGATCTCAAGGACGGCCGCTTTGGTGCGGCGGAATGCAGCACGGTCGGGGCGATGATTGAGGGCCTGCAGCTCGCCCATCAGAACGATGACGCGTTGCTCGAGCACGGAATGACGCTGTTCGACTCGCTCTACCGGTCTTTCGAACAAGCAAGCCGAGCGACCGGGCCGCGGGTCGCGGCGAGGCCGAGGCGTCCAGGCACTTCTGCGGGCATGCCGCGGCGAGGCAAGAAAGGTCGATGAGAGCTCGCCGTGAGTACACGCACCGCAGCTGTCCGCTCCGATGCTCTCGCTGACACAGCCGATCATGGGCTGAGCCCGTCAGCCGCGCGCGCCGCTTTGGTTCGGTTGTGTGCTGCCGGATTCGTCGCGTACTGCAGCTACTCGATCTGCCGCGCTCCGCTCCTTCCTCTCTTCGCCCGCGAGCTCGGCGCAGGCCCGTCCCTCATCGGCTTTGTCATGGGCGCGTCGACGCTCACCGGGGTGTTCCTGAAGCTTCCGTCCGGGGCGCTTTCCGATCTGTTCGGCCGGCGACGTTTGCTCATCGCTGGTGCTCTGGTCTTCGCGACGGTGCCCTTCACATACCTCGCCGTCTCCACCCTTACCTGGCTCATCGCTCTTCGGTTCCTTCACGGCAGCGCGACAGCAATCTTCGGCCCGGTGGCGTCGGCCAGCCTCTCTGACATTGCGCCGGCTGAGCGGCGTGGCGGGTGGTTGAGTGCGTACTCAACGGCGCAAGGGACGGGCCAGGCCATCGGGCCGATCCTCGCTGGATATGCGATCGCTGCTGGTCGTTTCGATCTGGCGTTCGCCGCCTCTGGACTCATCGGTCTCGGCGCGCCGCTCATTGTCAGCACATCGCGCGGCGTACCGGCTGGAACGTCAACGCGTCCTTCATGGCAGGCATTCAAGCACGGCGTTCGTGAGGTCGTGAGCGATCGACTGGTGCTCATCACCAGCGCCGCCCACGCCGCGCAGTTCGTCTTGAACGGCATGCTCAATGCCTTTTTGCCAGTGTACGGGCGCGAGGTCCTGAACCTCTCTGGATCAGAGCTTGGTTGGCTGTTCGGGATGCAAACCGCGACGACACTCATGGTCCGACCGGTCATCGGCGTGCTGTCGGATCGGCTCGGACGGCGAGCGGTGATTGTGACCGGCCTCGCCATCTGCAGCGTCGCAGTGTTCTCGCTCTCTCTGACAACTCGTCTGGCGACGGTTGTCGCGGTTGTTTTGACTTATGCCGCAGGTGTGGCGATCACGACGGCCGCCACCAGCGCGTACATCACCGACATCACCCGCCGTGCCCGGTACGGCGCGGCCCACGGCGTGTTCGGCACGATCTACGACATTGGTGATGCGCTTGGCCCAATCGCCGCCGGTGGGCTCGTGGCATGGTTGGGGTACGCGCACATGTTCCAAGTGATGGCGGTTGTCGCCATCGTGATGGCGATCGTGTTCGCGGTCAGTACGGCCAGGCAGCCCTCTCGCGCATGACACGTGCGACGGAGGCTGGTGCGGGCAACTTGAAAAGACAAAATCTATGCGAAGACTTGGATTCGCGGCGCTGATCGCCGCAGGAATCGTTGTCATGGGACACGCCGAAACGCGAAAAGTAGATTTCACTCAGGATGCAGTCGATCAACCGCCGAAGGGCTTTGAATTCGGCCACACCGCAGGCGTGGGCAAGCCGGGAAGGTGGATCGTCCAGGCCGACGGAGCGAACAAGGTCCTCGCGCAGGCGGATCCCGACTCGACACGGTCTCGGTTCCCGGTTGCCGTTTTGTCCGATCTGACGACTGCTGACGTCGATCTCTCGGTTCGCTTCAAGCCCATCTCCGGACGCATTGACCAAGCGGCGGGTCTGGTGTGGCGGTACCAGAACCAGGACAACTACTACATCGTCCGCGCCAACGCCCTCGAGGACAACGTCGTGCTGTACAAGGTGGAAGGCGGCAAGCGGACCGATCTCCCTCTCAAGGGAGAAGGCCGGACCTACGGCAAGAAGAGCGAGGTGCCCGCCGGCCAGTGGAGTACGCTGCGCGTTGTGGCGAACGGTCCCGTGTTCGAAGTGTACTTCAACGGCTCGAAACTCTACGAGGTGGAGGACAAGACGTTCTCCAAGCCTGGGAAGGTCGGCGTGTGGACGAAGGCTGACTCCGTCACTCAGTTCGATGACCTGTCGGTCGCCACGAAGTAGACGATGGGGCTTGATGTGCGCTGGACGGCAGGGTTGGCGACACACGGGCGTCATCAGCATGACACGGATGGCGTGCGGGTGGTCCCCGGCGGCGAAGCGTCCGCCGGGGATTCGTCAGAGCGTCTTGCTACCGCCGATCGGATCCTCGCGGCCCACGCTTGTCCACGTCGTCGGCGATGACCCGGAGGTGCTTCGCCACGCTCGGGACGCCTTTCTCGTCGACCACATAAAGCGTGTAGTCGCCAGGCAGAGCCTGCACCGGAAGCCGAGGCGCGATGACCCGCAGCTCACGGCCCTTCCCCCTGAATGCGAGCTTGATCAGCCTGATATTAGCGCCGTTGCTATGGGTCGAGCTTCCGGAGTGGTACAACGTGACCGTCTCAATACGCTTGCCGTCAGCCAGCTCCACGCCGACGTTGAAGTCATCCCCGTAGTGGATTTCCTTGGGTGCGGTCCTGATCACCGGCCGGGCGGCCTCGGTGCCGTCGTCGTTGAACAGGTACGCCGGCTTCAGGATCTGCGCGGTATCGACACCCAGGTCGGGATCGCCGAATGGCGCCACGCGGTCGCCAACCGCGACCGAGTTCGTGTGATCGTCGCCGGTCAGCATCGCGGTGGCGTCCGGCAACAGATACAGATTGCCGTGGCTGCTCTTCGGGACCGTGGTCTTCACTAGCAGTTTCCTCATCGTGCCGTCGGCCGGATTGAACAGTTGGAAATGCAGGCTGGAGCGCTGCTCGAGGGTTGCCCCGGGCGCGTTTCCGCCGCCGATGAGCACCGTTCCGTCGGGAAGCGGAATGACCTTCGTCGCGGACGCCGGCTGGTACAGCGGCTGCTGCAGCTCCCACTTCCAGGGCTGCGGCTTCGCGAAATCCATCATCTCCACCGTATCGACGATCGCCGCTGAATCCGCCGCCTTGCCGCCGAACGCGATGACCTTGTGCGACAGCGTCGTCCCGTCGATACCGAGCTCGAGAATCTCGGCGGCCATGCCGTAGTTCTGGTGGTCGGCGTTCGCATGATCGACGAACGTCACATGCTCCGCGCCGGGATTGTTCCGGCTGGGGTCAGCCATCGCCGCCTGCACGTCGAACAGCCACGTCCCGCCGCCATACGGGCCGTCGTAACTCTGATCCCCACCCACGCTCGACAGCAGCGTGCCGGGTCAGGAGCAGCGAGCACAACGCGACGCCGCCGAACACCCACGACAGCACTTGCGCGCCACCGATCCGATCAGCCAACCAGCCGCCTACGGGCCGCATCAACGTCGCGACCACGACGAACCCTGCCGCACGGAATCCGGCATCCGCGGGAGCGAGCCCGAACTCAGCCCGAAGCAGCGTCGGGAGATAAATGGAGAAGGCGACGAACCCGCCGAACGTCAAAAAGTAGAAGGCGCCGAGCAGCCATGCGGTTGGTGCGCGCCGCAGGACCGCGGTCATGGCGGCAACCGTGAAGGACTGACCGGTCTGTGCAGGATTTCGCGCGAACATGACGTAGGCGACGGCCCACATCAGCAGCAGCGCGCTCGTGCCACGAAAGACCGCCTCCCAGCCCAGTTGCGAGGCGACGACCGGACCGACGAAGACCGCGAGCGACTGGCCCATCGTGCCCAGGCCGTAGATGCCGAGGGCGGTCCCCTGTCTCGCGGCCGGCGTCCAACGCGAGACGAACGCTGCGCCAACGGCGAACGACGATCCCGCCATGCCGATGAGGAAGGCGGCGACCAGTAGCGAGCTATAGCTGCCCGTCAGCGGAACGACGAACGCCGCGAGCGAGGAGAAGGCGAGAAGCGCAGTGAAGACGAGACGGCCACCGAAGCGATCCGTCAGCATGCCCATGGGCAGGCGCGCCACCGAGCCGAGCAGCACCGGCACCGCCACCAACAACGCGGTCTGCGACGCGCTCAGGCTGTAGAGACCCGTGAAGACGGATGCAAGCCCGCCAATCAAACCCCACGCGGCGAACGACAGCGCGAACGAGATCGTGGCGAGCACCAACGCGCGCATTGGCGACGCGGCGGCATCCTTCGCCTCGCGCGCAGCGGGGACGTCCTGAAGGGATCGAGCATCTCCAGACTGCGATAGTGGCGTGGCGATGGGTCGCGTGGTGGGCTGCGCGGTGCTGGAAGTCTATAACGACGGGGCGCTGCTACGCTCCGTCGCCGTCGATGTAACCCTCAAGAGGCGAGGGGTCGGAACGCGGCTGACCTTGATCTCGTCGATGAGGCCGTAGAACTGCTCCAATTCGGTCTTCATCCGTTCAACGCCTCGGGTATGGCGACCAGTGAGTCTGAGCGAGTGGCGCCAGGCCCCGGCTGACGTGTTCGTCGGCATCAGCACCTGAATCACGACCATGGCGCCCTCGCTCAAGTTGGGTTTAGCGACGGCCGCCTTTAGCCTTCGATGAGCCGCGCTTCAAGCCGCCGGCGCCTGCTCCCACCGGTTCCGCCTCGTCGTACTCTTGCGGGTGTGCCGCGCTAGCGGCACTCTGATTGATGCCGCCTTCGGCGAGCGACGAAAGCTTCTTATCAGCCGCCTTCTCTTCATTGAGGTTCTGCTGCAGGAGCTTGACGGCTTCCGCATGTCCCATCACCTGCCCCCAGGCGATCAACGTGCCGTACGCCGCCATCTCGTAGTGTTCGGCGCGCTGGCCGGCGGCAATCAGACAGGCGTCCATCGTGGTGTCATCGAAGTCCTCTTGCATGATCGATTTGCCCTCTTCGATGATCCCGGCGATGCCGTCACAGTGTTTGCCGCGCACCTTCTCGTCGAGACTCTCGAAGACCTGTTCCAGACGCTCGATCTGCCCCTGTGTTTCTTCGAGGTGCGTCTCGAACGCGTCGCGCAGCTCAGGGCTTGACGCGGCTTTCGCCAGTTTCGCGAGAGCCTTCGTTAGTTGCTTCTCGGCGTCGTAGGTATCGCGCAGTTCGTCGACAAATGCATCGTGGAGCGTTCCCGCTTCGGCCATAGTGGTTTCTCCGGTTTGTGCCTTCGTTTATTCCGCCTGTGTCAGAGGCGGATCGGTTTCTCTGGCAAGTCTCCGTGCTGGGCGATTGCCGCGGCGGCTCGAGCAGAGTCCGGTAACACCTCGGTACAGCAGAGGTGCGGACGACAATGGGAGACATGTGCCGACGGCAGATCGACGAGACCCACCGACGAGCAGCCGCAACGCCCCGGCGCCGAGGGAGAGCCAATTCTCAGCGCCGTTCAAAGACATGGTCGCGCGGCTGTCGAACTCATAGGTCCAGACGAATGGCAGCACTTTGCGTACCAGCAACGCTCGTTCGGCATCGCATCTGCTTAACGTCGGGATCAGGTGCGGAGTCGAAAGCGGGACAAATCGCTCGCAAAATCACGTGGCGCAGTAATCACCCGTGAACCTGTCGGCTCTGGGCTAGGTGCCCCAGCGCTGAAAATTGAACAATCTGCAGCGATCGATAACAGGGTGGGAGGCGTACAACGTGAGCAGGCAGGAGGACAGGATGGGTAGCGCGCGACGAAGCCGCGCCCGCAGAAGGCTCTTAATAAGATTGAGACGGTGATGCTCAGCGACGGAGCTCAAGCGCCTCCCTCATCGACCTTGGGGGAAAATGTCGAGGCGATCAAAATGGCAGCGCGCGATCCGATCCGGTGCTCTTTCTCCACGTCGTCTGGTTCACTTGTGCTCGAAACGGTACTGCTGTCGTGCTCAGAGCTGGCGATTGAGGCATGAGGAGTACCGTCGACGAGCGGCAGAAAGTACGACGCCTGATTCAGCGTGCCGGTGTTGTAATGCTGATGACCATCGACAATCGCGGCGCTCACGCCGGTCGGCCCATGCTTCCGCTGCTGCTGGAGAACGACCCCCACATTTATTTCCTGACCCATCAGAACTCGCAAAAGGTGACTCAAGTCGCGGCGCATCCACAGATCGCTCTGACCATCACGACTTCAGATTGCCACATCGTGGTGGTCGGTCGTGCCCAGGTCCTGCGCGATTCCGAGATGATCAGCCGGCTATGGCGCCCAACGTATCGCGCGTGGTTCCCTGACGGCAAAGACGACCGCGAGGCGGCCGTTCTGCGAGCCGTCGCCGAACGGGTGGACTATTGGGAACCGCCGCGGAGCCGTATCGTACGCCTGGTTCAAGCGATGAGAGCAGTGCTCACGCGCAGGGCCATGGAAACGCCGATGAAGACGCTTGATGGTTTGTGACGCTTCGCGGCGACGCCGGCTGGCCACTTCAGACACGACGACGCGCAAGTTCAAGCTCAGCGCCGAACCGGCATTCGGACATCTCGACGATCTGCTCAGTCCTGACTCGCGCTCTGCACCTTGATCAGGGTGGGTTTCTTGACGCCAGGACGCGTAATCCGCTGACGTCCGGTTGGCCGCATGGTCTTCGTGAACGGAGGAATCGCGACCGGTCTGCCGGAACGCGCTGAATGGTAGAGCGCCTGCACGATTCGGACGTCCTGAAGACCCTCTTCACCAGACGGTTCGGGCTCGAGGTCCTTCAAGATGCAGTCGGAGAAATACAGCAGTTCCGGCGCGAACTGATCCCGCTTGGCGGTGGCCCTGCGCGTCCTCTTCCCGTCGATCGTCAATATGTACTCGAGCCCTTCGGCGTACTCGTACGCCGGATCGGCATGGAGATCACCCTTGGTTCCGACAATGCGGTACGACGCGACGTCGGCGGCATTAAAGCTCGTCACGAACGACGCCACGCGCTCGTCGCCGAACCGCAGGATCGCCGCCGTCGTTTCGTCGATCTCTGCCAGGGTTGACGAGCCGCTGTTGACCGAGACCGCCGAAACGTGCGTCGGCTCGGCGCGAAAAAGATTGCGGGCCGCGTTGACGCAGTACACGCCGATGTCGTACAACGTGCCGCCACCACACGCTCGTTTCGTCCGGATGTCGCCGCGTCTCACCGTCATCGAGAACGACGAGTTGAAGAACTTCAGCTTGCCGAGTCGGCCACCGCGTGCGAGGTCCATCGCCGCCAGATTGATCGTCTCGAAATGGAGCCGATAGGCGATCATCAGTTTGACTTTCGCTTTGCGACAGGCCGCGATCATCTGCCGGCACTCGTCGGTGGTCACGGCCATCGGCTTTTCACAGAGGACATGAACGCCTGCGCGCGCGGCGCGAATGGTGTACTCGGCGTGCATCGAGTTTGGCAACGCGACGTAGACGGCATCGACCGATCGCAGACAGTCATCGAATTCGTCATAGCTGAACGCCTGGTCGAGTCGATACCGGTTCGCAATCTCCCGCCGCTTGGTACGATCGCCGCTCACCACGGCTGTCAACCGCGAGTTTCGTCGTGCGTGAGCAAACGCGGGTAGCACCGCAACCTGTGCGATGTGTCCCAGGCCGACGACGGCGTAACGGATTGTGCGTTTCGAGTGTGGCACGATGTGTCCTTTGCGAAGACGGTTATTGCCGGGGAAACACTCTCTGGTCGTTGGCCGCAGGCGGGATGACACGCGGCGCCTGGGACGACCGCGACGTGCAATGCGTTACCGTCTGATGGAAGTCGGATCGCCACTGCCCGAAGTTGTCGTTGATGTAGAGGCAGGGAACGCCCGCGGTCGCGGCTCTGCGTTTGAGTGCCGAGAGCCTGACAGACATTGGGTCCGCCTGAGCCACGAGGCCGTCAGAATCTTCGAAATCGCGGACCTTGGTGACGTCAATGAGAAAGAGAGCCGTTCCCGCGACCGGTACGTTCTCCGGTTGAATGCGCCGCATCGTGCCGTATCGCTGAGCATTTCACGTACCAGCCAGCGACCTGCACAACGTTTGCATTGGTGAAACACATGGCGAAATACGGCAGAGCGGCAAGCAAACGCGTCAAGTCGGCGATGCACCGCAAAAAGAAGGGAACCCTGAAGAGCGGTTCCGGGCGGAAAGTCACGAGTCGGAAGCAAGCGATCGCTATTGGCCTGAGCGAAGCCCGCGAGAAAGGTGCGAAAGTGCCGCGGCGCAAATCCTCGCGGTCAAGCAAGAAGAGATAGGCACGCGGCGCTCACGATGGGCGCAGCGCCACGGCGGCTGCGTCCAGGCGCTCCACCACCAAGAGATGCCGCTGTCGCTCGGCCTCGAGCGATCAGGCGCGGATAGTCGGCGGCTCCGAGATCCGACGACACGTCCGAGTTCTCTCCAGCGCAGTCCACACTGCCCGCTTCCCATTGATGCCGTCCGCCGGCGACTCGATGGTTTCGAGGCGCCGCAACGCGCCATCGGACGGGTCGTCAACGCATTTTCAATTCCGCGAGCTTCTCTGCCGTCCAGGCTGCCGCACGCCGTAACGTACTCTGGGCGACACCGCTCCAACGGATCCAGTTGGGATACATGGCGGACTCGATTTGATCGCGCACATCGTCCGCACGCAAGAAGCGCTGTCACGATAGCAGCAGCTGGCGAATGGACTTCATACGTTCGCCTGAAGTCACTGGACTCGCGCTCTGGCGGCCGGTTTGCTTCACGCTGACGTGCGATGTCAGGCCTCGAAGTTCAACAGTCCGTTCTCTCGTCGACCGGCATTCAGGCCTCGTCAATTCACAGCTTGTGGTCGTTGATGCTCTGGATATGCGCCACGGTGTTCGTCGCTGTCCTTGCAGCCCTCGCTCTCGCCGTATTTCGTGGCAGACGCAATCACTCGACGGCGGACGCGTCGCTACCGACCGAGAAGGCGCTTGCCCAGAGCGTCGGCGTCGCCGTGGGTTTGACGGTGGCGATCTTGATCGCCTTGCTGGTGGCGAGCGTCTGGACCGGGCGCAGGGTGGCATCCCTTCACGCGTCGAGTGCCGTCACGATCGCGATCACCGGGCACCAGTGGTGGTGGGAGATCCAGTACGAAGACGCCATTCCGAGCCGGCGTGTCGTGACGGCGAACGAACTGCACATCCCCACGAATCGTCCCGTTGTACTGAAGGTCACGTCACGAGACGTCATCCATAGCTTCTGGGTGCCCAACCTTCAAGGGAAGCGCGATTTGATCCCTGGCTACACGACGGCGCTCTGGCTCCAGGCCAATCGGTCTGGTGTCTTCAGAGGTCAATGTGCAGAGTTCTGTGGGATGCAGCACGCGCACATGGCCCTCGACGTCGTCGCGGAATCCGATCGGGACTTCGAAGGGTGGCTCGAGGCGATGCGCCAACCGGGACGCGAGCCTCCGGACCCCACCGTGCGCCGGGGCCATGATGTCTTCATGCAGGCGCGGTGTGCGGGATGCCACGCGATTCGCGGCACGGAGGCCGCGGGTCAGATCGCTCCGGACCTGACGCATATCGCAACCCGCAGCACGCTCGGCGCCGGAACCTTGCCCAACACCTCCGAGAACCTCGCCGTCTGGATCCGGGATCCGCAGCGCGTCAAGCCAGGCAATCAGATGCCGCCGAATCCACTCACCGCCGACGACCTCCAGGCGCTCGTGGCTTATCTGGAAACGCTTCGATGATGCGACGACAGGATGCTTCGATCGACGCGGACCTGCAGCGGCTGGAACGGACCTGGGCCGATCCGAAGGGTGTGTACGGCTGGTTCACACACGTCGACCCTAAGTCCATCGGTCGTCGCTATCTGGTCACGGCCTTCGCGTTCTTTCTGATCGGCGGCGTCCTGGCGGCGCTCATGCGCCTGCAGTTGTCGAGACCGGACAACACTTTTCTTGGCCCGGATCTCTACAACGAGATCTTCAGTACCCACGGCACGACGATGATGTTCCTGTTCGCCGTGCCGGTCATGCAGGGACTCGGCATCTATTTCGTGCCGCTGATGGTCGGCGCCAGGGGCATCGCCTTCCCGCGGCTCGTCGCCTTCAGTTACTGGATGTTCCTCTTCGGCGGCATCTTTCTTTACGTATCGTTTCTGCTGAATGCCGCACCTGACGTCGGGTGGTTCTCCTATCCGCCGCTCGCGGAATCGCTCTACACGCCGAGCAAGCGCGCCGACGTCTGGGCGCAGCTCATCACGTTTACCGAAGTCGCGTCCCTCGCGGTTGCGGTCTCGTTGATCACGACGGCGCTCAAGCTGCGAGCGCCAGGGATGACGCTCAATCGGATCCCGATCTTCGTGTGGGCGCAGGTCGTCACGTCCTTCATGGTGTTGTTCGCCATGCCGGCGGTGATGCTCGCGAGCACGTCGCTCATTCTCGATCGGCTGGTCGGGACGCACTTCTTCGACGTCGAGCACGGGGGGGATGCGCTGTTGTGGCAGCACATGTTCTGGTTCTTCGGCCACCCGGAGGTCTACATCATCTTCATCCCCGGAACCGGCGTGGTCTCGACGATCATCACCACGTTTTCGCAGCGGCGCACGTTCGGGTACCTGGCGGTCGTACTCTCCCTCGTCTCGACGGCGTTCATGGGCTTCGGGCTCTGGGTCCACCACATGTTCGCGACCGGTCTGCCTCAACTGGGTGAGAGCTTCTTCACCGCCGCCAGCATCATCATCGCGATTCCGACCGGAACGCAGATCTTCTGCTGGATCGCGACGATGTGGTCCGGACGGTTGACTTTGCAGATCCCGATGCTCTGGATCCTCGGCTTCTTCACGATCTTCATTGTCGGTGGACTCACGGGCGTCATGCTTGCGGCCGTTCCGCTGAACACGCAGGTACACGACACCTTCTTCGTCGTCGCCCATTTCCACTACGTGTTGATCGGCGGCGCGGTCTTCCCGCTGTTTGCCGCGTTCTACTACTGGTATCCCAAGATCACTGGCCGGCTCCTGTCCGGGCGGCTCGGCGCGTGGGTGTTCGGACTGTTCTTCGTCGGTTTCAATCTGACGTTCTTTCCGATGCACATCCTCGGGCTCCACGGCATGCCTCGGCGGGTCTACACGTATCCGGCCGCCATGCCGTGGGACAGCTTGAACCTGCTGGCGAGCCTCGGCGCTGCCGTGATGGCGTGCGCCGTCGTGATTTTCATCGTCGATGCCGTTCGTGCGCTCGTGGCGGGTGTCGCCGCGACGGACAATCCCTGGAACGCCGGCACACTCGAGTGGGCCACCACCTCGCCGCCGCCGAACAGCAACTTCACGCGGCTGCCGACCATCGCTGGACGTGAGCCGCTCTGGGAGAATCCCCCCGATCAACCTGTCGTCGTCGGCCTGCGTGCCGACGCGCGCGACGTGCTGGTGACGCACGTGCTTGATGCGGAACCGGATCACCGCCTGGTCTTTCCGGAGCCGTCGATCTGGCCTTTCCTGACCGCCATCGCGGTCAGCATCCTTTTCGTCTGGTCGATCTTCACGCCGTGGGGCGTCGTCTACGGGGCGGTTCCGGTGTTCGTCACGATGGTCGGCTGGTTCTGGCCGAAGAGTCCCGACGAAGGTGGCACGCAGCTCTGGCCGTTCGCGCATCGCACGCTGCCCAGACCGAATGAAGCGCCGGCCGCCGGGGGGGCGATATGAGCGACGTGCGCACGTTGGATGTCAGCGCATTGCCACCGGGCGCGTTCGGTTCGAGAACCCTGACGTTCTGGGGCACCCTCGGGATCGTCGTCATCGAGGGCACGGTCTTCGCGCTGGCCATTGGCGCGTACTTCTATCTCGTTACGCGATTCCCGGCATGGCCACCGCATGGTGTGGCCGCTCCCGATCTGCGCTGGGGGACGCTCAACACGCTGATCCTGCTCGCAAGCCTCGTCCCGAACGAGCTGGCGCGACGAGCCGGAGAGCACGTCGATCTCCGTGGCGTACGAATCTGGATGGTCGTCTGCCTGGCGTTCGCCGTGGCGTTCAACGGGGTGCGCGCGTTCGAATTCGCGCACTTGAACGTGATGTGGGATCACGACGCCTATGGTTCGATTGTGTGGCTGATGCTCGGCCTCCACACCACGCACATCGTGACCAACTTTCTCGACAGCAGCGTGCTCGCCGTCCTGATGTTCACCGGACCGGTTGAAGAGCATCGATTCGTGGACGTCGAGGAGAACGCCGTCTATTGGTACTTCGTCGTCCTTGCGTGGCTGCCGATTTACGGAGTGATCTATTGGGCGCCCAGACTGCTGTAAACGCCGGCGAGGTGCGCTGGCTGACGCCGCTGCCGCTGTGGACGGGCATCCTGGCCGGCCCGATCGCCTGGGCCTTCGACCTGATGGCGAGCTATGCCGTCGTCAAGTGGGTCTGTCACACGAAGAGCTACGGTGTGCTCCCGCTGATTACGATCGCGAGTCTGGCGGTTGTTGCAGGCGCCGCCGCCATCTCATGGACGGCTCTGATGCGCACGGCCAACGACGTACCGACCGACGGCGGTCGGCCGCGGCAACGGGCGCGCTTTATGGCCGTCCTCGGCCTCGCATCGTCCGCGCTGTTCGCGCTCCAGATACTCGCGGGAGCGATTCCGCACTGGGTGCTCGATGCTTGTCAGTAGCCTCGCCCTCGTCATCGCCATCTATGCCGCCGGCGTCGTCCGGCTGTGGCGGAACGCGGGGTACGGGCGGGGTGTGCGACTGTTCGAGGCCCTCGCGTTCGCAACAGGATGGCTGGCGCTCGTGATCGCGCTGTCGCCGCCGCTCGACGAATGGAGCGAGCAGTGGTTGGCTGCACACATGGTGCAGCACGAGCTTCTCATGATCGTCGCCGCGCCGATGATCGCCCTCGGGGCGCCCCTGGTCGGAATCCTCTGGGCGATGCCTTCGGGCTTTCGACATGCGCTCGTGGGCACGATCCAGCGTACGCCGGTACCTGTCGTCTGGCGGGCCGCCACCGCACCGTCAACGGCATTCATTCTTTATGGCCTCGCGCTCTGGATCTGGCACATGCCGGCGCTGTACGACGAGGCGCTCGAGCACGAGGCGGTTCACGTCGTCCAGCACCTCTGTTTCTTCGGTACCGCCGCACTCTTCTGGTGGGGCATCGTGCACGGTCGTCAGGGACGGATGGGATACGGGGCAGCCGTCATTTATTTGTTCGTGACCGCGGTTCATGGCGGCGTCCTTGGCGCCCTCCTGACTGTCTCTCCGCATGTGTGGTATGCCCCGTACTTGACGCAGCGTTCGGCTGGTCTCACACCGCTCGAGGATCAACAGCTTGGGGGCCTGCTCATGTGGGTGCCTGCGGGACTCGCCTTCGTCGCAGGAGCGCTGTTTCTGTTTGCCGCCTGGCTTCGGCAATCGGACCGACTGTCACGATTCAAATCCGGGCCGCCATTGAGGCCTACGCATATCCGATGACCACACGCCGTTTTCTTACTTCCGTCGTGCTTGCGGTCGTGCTCCTCCTCGCACCTGCGGGGTGCGGCCGTCAAACCGATCTTCCCGGCGGCGGGCGTGGCCCCCAGCAGACCAGTGTTGCCGGTGCGCCGCCGACCATGCATCTCGTGTCCGACGTCTCCACTGGCGAGTGGCGCATGCCGGCGGGCGATTACGGCAATCTTCGCTACAGCACACTCGACACGATCAAGACCACGAACGTCATGAACCTGCGCGTGGTCACGACGTTCTCGACGGGCATTCCGCATGGTCACGAAGGACAGCCCCTCGTCTTCGGCAACACGATGTACGTCGTGACACCGTTTCCTAACAATCTGATTGCCGTCGATCTCACCAAACCTGGCGGTGCGGTGAAGTGGATCTACGAGCCACATCCGGATCCACGCGCCGTTGGCATTGCCTGCTGTGACGTCGTGAACCGCGGCGCGTCGTTCGGGGACGGCAAGGTCGTCTATAGCCTGCTCGACGCGACGGTCGTCGCGGTCGACATCGAGAGCGGCAAAGAGGCGTGGCGCACACGTGTAGGCGACATCAACAAAGGCGAGACATTCACGGGGGCGCCGATTGTCGTGAAGGATCGCGTGCTCGTCGGGAATTCCGGCGCGGAGCTGGGCGTCCGCGGCTATGTGGCGGCGCTGGACCTCCACACCGGCAAGGAACTCTGGCGCGCATTCAATACCGGTCCGGATGCGGACGTGAAGATCGGAGCGGGATTTCACGCGTTCTACGCCAAGGACCAGGGCAAGGACCTGGGGGTGACGTCGTGGCCGTCCGAGCAATGGAAGCTTGGTGGATCGACGGTCTGGGGATGGATTTCGTACGATCCCCAGACCAACCTCTTTTTCTACGGCACTGGCAATCCTGGCGTGTGGAATCCGGATTTGCGTCCCGGCGACAACAAGTGGTCATCGACGATCTTTGCCCGCGATGCCGATACGGGCGACGCACGGTGGGCGTACCAGGTGACGGCGCACGATTCCTGGGACTACGACGAGATCATGGAGAACGTGCTCGTCGACATGGACTACGGTGGCCGTCCGCGAAAGCTGATCATCCATCCGGGACGAACCGGGTTTGTCTATGTTCTCGATCGCGAAACCGGGGAGTTGCTGTCGGCGGAGACCTATGAACCGACGAACTGGGCGAGCGGCTACGATCTGAAGACGGGGAAGGCCCTCGAGGATCCCGCCAAGCAGACGCACTTCGGCACCGTCACGCAAGGGATCTGTCCCTCGTCGACTGGTGCCAAGGATGTCATCCCGTCAGCGTTCTCGCCGCGCACCGGCCTGCTCTATATCCCCGCCCACAACACTTGCATGGATTACGAAGGGATCGAGGCGAACTACATCGCCGGCACACCGTATCTCGGCGCCGACGTGAAGATGTATCCCGGCCCGGGCGGGTACCAGGGCGAGCTCGTCGCCTGGGACGTCGCGCACAATCGCAAGGCATGGGGCGCGAAGGAGGACAAGTTTCCGGTATACAGCGGCGTGCTGGCGACCGGTGGCGACGTCGTCTTCTACGGGACGATGGACGGATGGTTCAAGGCTGTTGACGCGAGAACGGGAACCGAGCTGTGGAAATTTCATGTTGCGTCGGGGATCGTGGCGAACCCAATCACGTACCTCGGCCCGGATGGGAAACAGTACGTCGCGGTCTACTCGGGGATTGGCGGATGGATGGGCGCGGTGGCGTTCCCGGAGATCTCCGCCGACGACCCCTATGCCGCGCTCGGCGTCGTTGGCGCGATGAAGGACATCAAGAAGTACACGGCCCCAGGGAGCACGGTTTATGTCTTCGGTCTTTAGCCGAAGTGCTTCGCCCGTCGGACTCCCCCGCACGCTCGCTCGCGGCGCTCGCGTGCACGCTGTTCTTCTTCTGACGGTCTGGACGATGCTGGTCTCTATCCCGAGCGCGCAAGCGCCGCTTCGGGTCTGCGCCGACCCGAACAACCTGCCGTTCTCGAACGAACACGGTGATGGCTTCGAGAACAAGATCGCGACGCTCGTGGCGCGCGCGTTGGACCGGCCACTGGAGTATTTCTGGTTGCCGCAGCGGCGCGGCTTTATCCGCAATTCGGTCAACGCCCGACGCTGCGACGTCGTGATCGGCGTCCCGGCGCAGTACGGTCTGCTGCAGCCCACGAGGAGCTATTATCGATCCTCCTACGCGTTTGTCTCCCGCCGCGATCGGCATTTGCGCATCGATTCCTTCGACGCGTCCCTGCTGAAGAGGCTGACGATCGGCATTCAAGTCACTGGCGACGACTACAACAATCCCCCGGCGGCGCAGGAGCTCGCGTCGCGGCATCTCGTGCAGAACGTGCGTGGATTCCCCATCTATGGCGACTACTCCCGGCCCGATCCGCAACGCGAGATCGTGGACGCCGTCGCTGACGGACGCGTCGACATCGCGATTGTCTGGGGGCCGCTGGCAGGGTACTACGCGCAGCGCGAATCGACGCCGATCGAGGTCAGGCCCATCGCCGCGGTGAGCAGCGCGCCAGCGTCGAGGTTCACGTTCGACATCGCCATGGGTGTTCGCCGTGACGACACGGCGTTGCGAGCGGCGCTCGACACCGTCATCGCGCAGCGCGGTGACGCGATGCGACAGATTCTTCGTGCCTACGGAGTGCCACTTCAATGACTAGCAGGGGCGGTGCGGCGTTCGCCTTCTGTGTCGTCCTGACGGCCTGCGGCGGCCCGCCTCCACACGGCGGTTCGACGGCTGCGCCTCCGCCAATGGCCACGGCCGTCGGGCCGATTCCGGGTCCGCAGACGGCATCTGACGCGCCGGCGAATCCGTACGCGAACGATCGGACGGCCATGGGGGAAGGACGGCAACTGTTCGTTCGATTCAACTGTTCGGGCTGTCACGGCGGACGCGCGGGTGGAGGCATGGGGCCGAGCCTGCGGGACGTCGATTGGATCTACGGCAACCACGACGCACAGATCTTCAGCTCGATTGCACAGGGACGCGCGCACGGGATGCCGTCGTGGCAGACGCGTCTGACGCCGGATCAGACGTGGAAGCTCGTCACCTACATCAAGTCGCTTCGGACCCGAAACGAACCTCAGGCGCCGCCGACCCAATAGAGGACATGCTCATGTCTCGCAGCATTCCACTGGTGCTACCATCGGTTGCCTGCCTGGACGGGAGCCGCCAGCTCCCAGGAGAACATATGCGTCCATTGCTCCTCTGCGCCGCGATGGTCACGGTCATCTGTTCGCTCGCTGCCGCACAGGATGAGAAGAAAAAGAACGAAAAACCGGTGATAGTCGTCCGGGGCTGCCTCGACGGCTCGTGGCTGCGCGTACAGGCGTCCGACTCGATCAGCTCTGTCCAGCGGTATCGGCTGCACGGCACCAGGGCGCTGCTCAAGGAGCTCACCGAGAAGTACAACGGACACCTGCTCGAAGTCACCGGCGCCGTCACCGATACCGGCGACACGACGCACCGCGGCAAGGTCATCCAGGTCGGCAAGAACACGCGGATCTATACCGGCGCGAAGGAAGCCCCGGTGATGCCGACCGCCATGGGCGATCCCATCGTGGATGTCGCGTCGTTCCGCGAACTGCAGGCGTCCTGCAAATGAGCTGATTACTTCATCACGATGGCAGAGCCGCCGTTCTCCGGCGCGACGTGAGGCGCCTCGCTCCGGCTCACCGTTCCCCCTTCGACGTCAATCTTCCCGCGTGCGTTGCCTTCCTGTCCTGGACATTCGACGTCGAATTGCGCGATCTCCCCCAGATAGGCGGCAGATGCCGGCGCCTCACGTCACACGCAATGCCACTATCGGGTCGACCTTCATCGCGCGTCGTGCCGGGAAATAGCAGGCTGCAGTGGCAACTGCGGTGAGCAACAGCGAAACAGTCGTGAACGTCAACGGATCGCTGGCGGTCACCCCGAACAGCAAACTCGAGCCGGCGCGCCCGAGCCACAAGGCTCCCACGAGCCCGATTGCGACACCGGCCAGGCTCAGCGTCAGCCCCTCGCTGATAATCATCCGGAAGATGTCGCCGGCCTGTGCGCCGATGGCCATGCGCAAGCCGATTTCCCGCGTGCGCGTCGCGATGGAGTACTGGATGAGCCCGTAGATCCCGACAGCGGCCATCAGCAGCGCAACCACGGAAAAGCCGATCAGGAGCGACGTCTGGAAGCGACGCTGCGTGAGGTAGGTTTCGAACTGCCGTTCCAGAGGCGCCACCCCATAGATCGGCGCATTCTGCTCCACGCGACGCACGGCCGCTCGAAGTGCACCGGCCATCGTCAGCGGGTCGTCCGACGAGGTTCGTATGAAAAGACCCACGTTTCGGGAGGGAGGATTCTGCGCGAGCGACACGAAGATCTGCGGGAGCGCTTCGCGCTCCGGCCCCTGCCGGCGCATGTCGGACACCACACCGACGACTGTGTACCACGGGCCGTCGGAGTCCCGGGGGGCGACTCTGAACCTTCTGCCTACTGGATCGTGCCCCGGCCACGAGCGCCGAGCCATCGCATCGTTGACGATCGCGACCCGCGGAGCCTCGGGTCGGTCGTCGATCGAAAAGAAACGGCCGCGGAGCAACGACGTTCCGAGGGTTCTGAAGAAATCCGCGCTGACCTCATCTCTCGTGAGCCGCAGGCGCTCGGAAACCGTTCCGTCATCCCGTTCGACAGTGAGCACCTGTTCCCTGGGGTTAGAGGTAAACAGATCGTCGATGATGCCGGCGCTTTCCACGCCCGGAACCGCCTGAATCCCCTCGAGGACGCGATGGTACAGGTCGCTGCGTTGCGGGACGCTGAAGGTCGTCGGGGCGGAGACCTCCATCACGAGGACCCGCTCAGGCGTGAATCCCGGATCGATGTTGTTCACGTACCGCCAGCTGCGGACGAGCAGACCGGCGCCGACGAGCAGCACGATCGCCAGCGCAAACTCCGCCACCACGAGAGCGCGGCGGATTCGACGGCTCGATGTTCCGCCCGAGACACTTCTGCCACTCTCCTCGCCGGACGGACGCAGGTCGCGGCGCAACGTCGTGATCGCCGGCGCCAGTCCCACCAGGATTCCCGCCAGAAGCGAGATGGCGAGTGTCCAGCCGAGGACGCGGG
>JBKOZS010000118.1:0-16095 GCA_046726015.1 Acidobacteriota bacterium | reverse complement strand
CCGTGACTTTGTCCATGTCGTAATAGAGCATCGCCACATGCGCATTGACGAAACGCGTGCGCGGGTGCTTCGCGTGCATGTGCACACGCGCCTTCTCGATCACGTCCGGTGTCGGCTGCCCGGTCTTGTAATAGTTGCCTTCCGGACTGCTTCGCCATAATCCCGCTTCGTAGCGCTCGTTCTCGGGACCAATCGGCAGGAACCGGCCGTAGGAATCGCTGATGTGGATCATGACCGGCCTGTTGTGCTTCGCGCACATCTCCCAGATCGGATCGAAGCGCGGGTCGTCGGCTTGGATGTAGCTGCCGTCCTTGTTCTGCAGATCGAGGCCGAGCACCTTGTTGATCTTCAGCCCGGCAGCCCCGGCCTTGAAATCACGTTCGAGCTCCGCCGCGGTCTTTGCCGACCAGCCCGGTTCGTTGATGCCCTCGAAATCGAGCCGGGCGAAATGGATGATGCGGTCGCGGAAGGGTTCGCCGACTTTCATGTTGCGGTCGAAGTCTGCGCCAAAGCCGCCGTCCATGTTGGAGATCACGCCGATGCCGGTTTGGTCCATCAGCTTGATCAGCTTCTGGTAGTCTTCGGCGGTCTTGAGCTCGCGGCCGTGAAAGTGGAAGTCGAGCGCCGGAAACTTCGCGCGGGTGATGGGCGTTCTCGGGAATTTCATCAAGGCCTTGGGCATCGCCGGCGCTTCGGGCGTGACCTTGAAATCGGGATGCGACGGAAACTGCGGCGCCTGCGACGAGGACTCGCCCGTCTGCCCGATGGCAATCAGGCCAAGGATGATGAACAACGTCGATAGCCAGCGAACCACGGCACGGCTCCTTTTGAAAGAGGACGAAACGACACGCATGCTACGCCGGATTGCGCCGCCGCGGAAGGGCGGAGCCCTGTGATCGATCCCCGCGAGCTCGCCGAGGCCATCGTCGGATCGCTGTTCGCGGTGATCGGGCTGGCCGCGATTGCGGCCGGGCTGAGCGCCCGGCCGCGCCGCGATCGGGCGGCGGTGTGGTTCGGCGTGTTCTCGCTTCTCTACGGCGTGCGCCTGTGTGCAAGCTCAGAGCTGATCCAGGCGGTCACGCCATGGCAGGAGAAATTCTTCAAGTACGTTGACGCATTCGTCACGTATGCCATTCCAATTCCCGGCGGCCTGTTCGTGGAGACGCTGGTCGGACCGGGGTGGTATCAGTCGATTCGCCGCCTCTGGCAGTTCATCTGCGTTTATGCCGTTATCGCGGCGGCCAACGACATTGCCCGCGGACGACCCTATGCCAGCATGTGGCTCAACGCTCCTGTCGTCGTGGTCTCGTTGATCGTGGGTATGGCGCACTTCGCCGGCCGGCTGCGCACGGCGCGCTGGACCGTCGAGGTCCGCGCGGTTGCAGTGGCGGCCGCCCTCTTTACCATTGTCGCCGTCTACGAGACCATTACCAGACACGGCATCTTCGGACGTGTCGACGCCGAACCGTTCACGATGCTGTTCTTCACGGTTGCGCTCGGCTGGTTCGTCCTGGCCCGGGCGCGGGAGCAGGAGCACGAGCTGATCGCGCTCTCGCGGGAGCTCGAGCTCGCGCGAGAGATACAGCGGTCGCTGCTGCCCCGGCACATGCCGCGAGTGCCCGGCCTGCGCATCCAGGGCACGTATCTTCCGATGAGCGCGGTCGCCGGGGACTTCTACGACGTCACGATGCTGCCGGACAACCGGCTCGCCGTGATTGTCGCGGACGTGTCCGGCCATGGCGTGCCGGCGGCACTGGTCGCGTCGATGGTCAAGGTCGCGTTCGCCGCCGAGTCGGAACGGTACGATCGTCCCGGCGAGATTCTCGGCGGGATCAATCGTGCACTTGCCGGCAAGTTCGATCGCGCGTACGTGACGGCGTGCTGCATCGTGCTGGATCGTGCGCGCCGGGTCGTGTCGTACGCGGCTGCGGGCCATCCGCCCGCGCTGCTGCGGCGGCGGGACGGCGTCATCGAGCGGCTCGAAGAAGCCGGGATTGTGCTGACGCTGATGCCGAGCGTTACTTACACCACGACCGAGCTACCGTTCCGCGACGGCGATTGCCTCCTGCTCTTCACCGATGGGCTGCTCGAAGCCACTCGGGCTGACGACGGCGACGAGTTTTTCGGCGACGCCGAACTGGCCCGCGTCGTGGCCTCATTGCCTCCAGCGGGTGACGTGTCGGAAGCCGTGCTGAGCGCACACAGGGTATGGATCGGGACCGGGACGCCGCTGTCGGACGACCTGACGCTGGTGGTGGTGGAGTGCGTGGCAGATGGATCACAGGAGATCAGGAGATCAAGAGAACAGGAGACAGGAAAACAATAAGTTCTCCTGACCTCCTGATCTCCTGACCTCCTGTTATCCCGTCCCGCGGCTGTCGCTGCGAATTCTACTTACCAGCCCAAACGCAGGCCGAAGCGCACCTGGCGCTCGCTGCCGTCCGCCGTGCTCGAGATGACGGCAAAGCCGTTCAGATCGCGCACGGTACCGTCCGGATTCAGGCGCAGGTTGGAGACGTTGCCGCCGGGATTGTTGAACCGCGGACGGTTCGTCACATTGAAGGCCTCGACACGGAACGTCAGGTCCATCTGCCGCGGCAGCTCGAACTGGCGGAACACGCCCAGATCCCACGACGCGACGCCCGGGCCGTGCAGGACGTTGAACGGCGCCGTGCCGAACCGCGCCTCGGTCACCGGCTTGAACGCCAGCGGATCGAAGTACGGGCTCTGGGCGCCAACGCCGCCGAGGATCTCCACGTCGTCCTTCACCTGGTCGGCGCGCTGATCGTTTTCCGGCGCATTGAGCGACGTGCCGGATGCGGTCACGCTGAACGGCGTGCCGGTGTAGAAGCTGAGGATGTTGTTCATCTGCCAGCCACCAACGATCTGCGAGAGCACGCCGCCGCTGTTCAGCCACCGGCGATTCGGCCCGAACGGCAGCTCCGTGATGTTCGTGATGTTGAGCGAATGCCTGCGGTCGAAGTCGCTGAACGATCGGTTGAGTGCGTAGAACTCGGGGATGTTAATCCGCAGCGCACCGTCGCTGTTCGGATTACCGGCGATGCCCATCGACTTGGCGTAGGTGTAGTTCACGCCGAACTGGATGCCGTTGGCAAAGCGCCGGTCGAGGCGCGTCTGCAGCGCGTTGTACTCGCTATCGCCAATTGGCGCGATGAGCCGGGTCTGCCCGGTGCGGCCGAACTTCTGGTTCAACTGCCGGCCTGCCTGTCCGCCACCGATCGGTGACCAGTTCAACTCGCGGAACCCGAGCTGATCGATCTGGCGCGTTCCGACGTACGCCGCTTCAGCGACGAACCCCCAACGCAGCTCCCTCTGCACAGCGACGTTGAACGACCGGATGTAGCCGCGCACGAAGTCGTCGGGCAGCGTGAACACGGTAATCGGGCTCGGGACGGAGATGATGCCGTTACCGAGGTCCGCGTCGGGAATTTCCGGGATACCGGCGGAGAGCGGGCTGACGAAGCCGAGCGAGTTCGACGCCTGCAGCAGCAGGTTCAGCACCGCCGGGTGATTCGTGCGCATCGGCCTCGCCAGCGCATACGGATCGTTGGTGATGCCGAATCCGGCGCGGAGGACCATCTTCTCGGTTGGCCGATAGGTCATGCCCACGCGCGGCGCGAACATCGTCTTGCTCACCTTGACGCCGAGATCCTTTGGCACGCTGCCGACACCGCCCACCATCATCGTGTTCGTGTTGACGTCGTAGCGTTCGAGACCCCGATCGGCGCGCGTCGGAATGGGGAAGTATTCCCACCGCGTGCCATAGGACACAGTCAGTTTCGAGTGCGGCTGCCATTGGTCGCGGATGTACACGCTGTATTGCTTGTTCCGGGTTGTGTACGGTTCGGCCAGCTTGAGCCGACCGATCTGATCCGGCAGGCCGAGCAGGAACGAAGCGAAAGCATTGTACTGGTTGCCACCGGGACCTCCCTGGATCTGCGTGGGCCCGGATCGGAAGCGGAAGCCGCCGCGCGCGCCGAAGCTGTCGCCGCCGCTGATTTCCGGCTGCGTGTGGTTCAGCGCCTGGTAATAAATATCCGTCCCGGCTCGGATGTTGTGCCGTCCCTTGACCCAGTTGACGTTGAACACCCACTGGTACTGATCGTCGCTTCGAAAGTACGGCATGAAGGTGTCTGTGGTCCCGAGGTCGGCGTACGTGTCGAGATCGAACAACGGTGAACCCCCTTCATAGGAGTTCGGACCGTTGGTGCCGGGCAGATGGAGCACGTCGATCCCTTTCCGGGTGCCGAGGTCGGATTGCGCGCTGTTGCTGTTCATGCGCACCCATCCAAAATGCGCGTCCATCGCCAGCGTAGGCGTCAGCGTGTAGGTCGCGCCGCCCGAGATGTTGTAGGTGTTGCCGTCTCCGTGGCCGGGGTTGCTGCTGCCCAGCGGCTGGCCCTGGAGCTGATCGCCGAACACGGTGCCGTTCCTGGTGTCGAAGTCGAGCACGCTGAATCGTCCGAAGATATTCAGGCTGTTGCTGGCATTCCAGTTCACCTTGCTGTCGACCGTCGATCGGTTCAGCACGAATGGCGCCTGCGCGAAGTAGTTGTTGGTCTCCGGAATGGAACCATCCGCGTTGCGGAGGTTCGGGAGCGGGATCAAGGCGATGAGGCTCCGCACGGTCGGATCGATGCGATCCTGCGGGATCTGGTTGTTGGCGAATGCCGTACGTCCGGAGCCGTTGGCGTTGCCGGTCAGCGGATCGTAAATCGGCGTGGAGGAAGCGCTGAGATCGCCGCGCCGCATGGCTTCGGTCGGGACCGAGACCGTGCGGTTCAGCATCTGCTTGTCACGCGTGCCTTCGTAGCTGACGAAGTAGAAGATCTTGTTGCGGACGAGGGGACCGCCCACGGTGCCGCCGAACTGGTTATAGAGCCAGTCGCCCTTCTCCGTCCCCGGGGGAGCGAAGTAGTTCTGCGTCCGCAGCTGTTCATTCGTGTGGAACTCGAACGCCGATCCGTGGAGATTGTTGGTGCCGCTCTTGATCTGCGCGTTGATCGCGGACCCGCCGGCCAGCCCCTGCTCGGCATCGAAGCTGTTGGTCACGATGTTCACCGTCTCGAGCGACTCGAGCGCCGGCACGTACGCCGCGACGTGCGGCAGCCAGACGTTGGTGGTGCTCACGCCGTCTATACGGATGTTGTTGGAGCTGCGGCTCGCGCCGTTCACGTTGAACACCAGGGCTCGCGACGGATTGGACGGCACAGAGTGGGCCTCAGCCGGCGGCGTGAACCCGGGGATCACGCGGAACAAGTACTGGTAGTTCCGGTTCATCGAGACTGGAAGATTGACGAGCTCGCGCGTCTTGAGCTCCGCGCGGACCTCGGCGCGATCGGTCTGCAGCACCGGCGCGTCTGCCGCGACCGACACCGTTTCAGTGAGCTGCCCGACCTGCAGTGACGCATCGACGCGGCTGACGGTGTTCAGCGTCACCGGCACGTTTCCGCGCGAGTACGTGCGGAACCCGGAGAGCTTGATCGTGATCGCGTAGGTGCCTGGTTGGACGGTCGTGAACCGATAGGCACCGGAGGAGTCGGTGACCGCCTCGTGTGAGGCGCCCGTCTCAGCGTGGGTGATCGTGACGTTGGCGCCAGGCACCGCGGATCCGGTTTCGTCGGTGACGTTCCCGACGAGCGATCCATAGAGCACCTGCGCGGTGACCGGCGGTGGTGGTCCGCCAAAGACAAGGAATACAACAATGAGGGGAACGGCGAAGGCACACTTCATGGCAGGATCTCCTCCCTCAACACCCTGATGCGGCCGCGGTTGGAAACCGCTGGCGACGCGCGATCGCGAGCGCGCCTTTGGTACGGGGGGTACGGTATGGAAAGCCCGTGTCAATTGTCAAGAAGTCCGATTGACTCGCGTATAATCACCTGTTCCACCGAATGCCCGAGCCTTCATACCGGACCACGGTGGCCACCTGGTGTGCCGCGGTTGCCGGCTACGCGTTGCTGACGTGCCTCGTGACGTGGCCACTGCCACGCCACCTGGACACCCACCTCCTTGGCCGTCCCTCGGGCGATACCGGCGTATATGTCTGGAACCTCTGGATTTTCCGGCACGAGTTAGTCAGCCACGGCCATCTTCCGTTCTCAACCGACCATCTGTTCGCCTATACCGGCGGGTCTGACTTCGCTCTCCACAACTACACGCCGCTGGCCGGATTGATGGCCCTCCCGCTGGTCGGGCCGCTTGGACTGGTCGCGACCTACAACCTTCTGTTGCTGGCGTTCGTCGCGCTGTCAGGCACCGCGATGTTCCTGCTCGCCCGACAGATTGGCCTCGGTCGCCTGGCGGCGTGGCTGGCTGGCGCGCTCTTCATCGCGTCGCCAGTGCTGACATCGAAGGAGACGGCGCACTTCAGCCTCGTCACCGCCGCGCCGCTGCCGCTGTTCCTGTGGGCCTTGCTGCGGACACTCGACTCATGGCGCGTTCGCGACGCGGTGCTCGTTGGCACGTTTGCCGCGGTCGCCTCTTACTCCGATGCGTACTACGGCATCTACTGCGGGTTGATGGGCAGTGTGCTGGTCGCGTGGCGCTTCCTTCGCGTGGAACGCTACGCCAGGTCGGAATCGACGTGGGTCATCGAGCGGGCGCTGGAGATGACACTTGTCACTTCCGCGGCAGTCATCGCCTGGCGCATCGGCCACGGCGCCTCGGACCTGGTTGTGGGATCCACGACGATCAGCCTGCACACGCTCTATACGCCCGTCCTGTTTCTCGTCGTGGTCGTTGTCCTCAGGGGCTGGCTCGCGTGGCGACCTGTCGTACGCCTCGACGACCCGGATCGCGTGCTGCCGATTCTCGTGCGGCGCGGACTCGTGTCCGTCGGCGTGTGCCTCGCACTGATGCTGCCGCTCGTGGTCGGGATCGCGCTTCAGTTCCTGGACGACCGGTTGCCGCAGACGGAAATCTACTGGCGGAGCAGTCCGCGCGGCGTGGATGCGTTCTCGTACTTCGTGCCGAATCCCAATCATCCGTGGTTTGGAGGCTTCACGCGCACGTGGTTCATGCCCGATCGACCAGATGCCTATCCTGAGTACGTGGCGTCGTTTTCGATCGTCGCGCTGATGACCATCGCGCTAGGCGCGTGGTACCGCGTGTTGCCACGGTTATGGGTGACGTTCACCGCCATTTTCGTTGCCCTCTCGCTGGGACCGTTCGTTCACGTCGCGGGCATCAACACCTACGTCATCGGGCCCTGGGCGCTGCTGCGTTACGTGCCGGTCATAGAGATGGCGCGGTCACCTTCGCGGTTCGCCATCGTGGCGGCACTTGGCTTCTGCCTGCTGTGCGCAATCGCGGCGCAAGCGTTGTGGCGGCGCGGGGGACGGATCCGGTGGGCCTTATCGGCGGTCGCGCTGGCGGCGCTTGCGTTCGAGGTGCTGCCGGCGCCCCGCCCGCTCTATTCGGCCGCCGTGCCGATGGTCTTCGACATGATCTCCGCGACGGACGACGACTCGGGAAGAGTGCTGGAACTCCCCACCGGAATTCGGGACGGCACCTCGTCGATGGGCAACTTCAATCCCGCGTCGGAGTACTTTCAGACGCGACATCATCGTCCCGTGATTGGCGGGTATTTATCGCGTGTGTCACGATCGCGAAAGTCGATGAACCGCCGTGTCCCGATGCTGCGGACATTGTTCGAGCTCAGCGAAGGACACACGGTTCCCCCGGAACAACTCGACGAAGCGCGCCGATCGGCCGACGCGTTTCTCCGCCGGGCCTGCATCAAGTTCGTCGTCGTGGACAAGGCGCGCGCATCGGATGAGCTGCGTGCCTTTGCCGTCGACTCGCTTGGACTCAAACCGGTTCACGACGACGAGGAGTACGCGCTCTACACCGTTTCGGCGCCTCCCCCGTGCGATCCGCGCCGGCTTGAACGTCGCCGCTGGAAGTGGCGACTGGCAGGCCAATTGCCCTGACGTCTTGCCTCAGGGCCCATGGCGCAGGTGAAGACCTCCGCCGCGGCGACTTTGGTCGCCGTTCTCCCCGCCTTTGCACTTCGCGCTTCGGCGGACAAGCCGCCTACGCACGTTGCGCAGGCGAACGGAGCAGGTGAGACCCGGGAGGCGGACGTGATCGATCTCGCGTTTCAATCCACGCTGGCCGCAGAGGATCGGGAGGCGCTCGAACGGTTGATGTTCTTCAATCACCGGCAGCGCCAGGCCGAGACCGCCATCACGCGTGCGGTCGAACGATTTGGCAGCCCCGCGATTGTGTCGGACGCCGGCCGTTTGCGCGTCGCCGTTGGCAACGGCGCCGACGTGCAGTGCCTGTTCGCCATTGAACACGGCCGCCGCAGCGACGCACTGGCGGGCATGGTCGTGTATCTCCGGACATCGATCGACGAGGTGCTCGTGCTGCACATCGCGGTCGCGGATCGCTACGGACGGAAGGGACTGGAGGTCGTCGCGGCCCTCGTGCGCGCCGTCCGCGCCGCAGCCCAGCGCCTCCGTGGCGTCGAACGGTTGACGATGCTCGACCTGCAGGGACGGGAGTTGCGAATCACCATCCAGTCCCCGCGTTCGCCGTCCATTGGGCAGCTGCATCTGACCGACGCCCGCGTCGCTGCTACACTCCCGGCCAGAGCGTCATGAGTTCCGCCTTTTTCCGTTCGATCGCCATCACGCGCCGCGTCTCGGTGTGTCGTTGTCTGTGTTGGTGCAGGCGAACGGTCGAAGGGGAGGAGTCTCGCTGACCCAGGCAGAACCACTAGAGGCTTTTACCCGCCGCCGCTCGCACGAGGAGCGGCCGTTTTCATGTACGGCCGCTCGAGGCGCCGCTGTCAATGCCTGATGTCAAATGCCAAATGCCGAAATTGTTGAAAATTGGCATTCGGCGACCCTGAGCAACGTCGAAGGGTCGTCATTCAGCATTGACACGCAGGCTCGGTTAGCAGCCTGTTAGAGACAGCCGCCACAGAGGTGTCGCAACAGGAGATGATCAATGACCGTCGTAAGGGCAGTCTTTCGTACTTCCGTTGTTGCTGCGCTCGTACTTGGGTTTGTCGTCACCACACGCGCTCAGCAGATTCCGTATCCCGCGCTCGCGAAGCGCATCGTCACGGCGCTTGCGGCGCAGCCGGGTGAGCGCGTGCTGTTGCGATACGACGCCAGCACACTTGGTCCGCTGCTACCCGAGGTCACGCGGCAGCTCGAAGCCGCGGGTGCGAAGGTTGAAAGCCTGGCGTATGGACCCGCACCCGATCTTGCTGAGCGGCTCGCACGGACGGATATCTATATCTGGCTACCCGCGAGCGACGATGCGGCGACGACCGCGGATCAGCGGGTGCTGCTGGCGAAGTGGCTCGACGAAGGACGGGGACGCCAGATCCACTTCCACTGGAATGGCGGCACGCGCGACGAGGACGGCCTCCCGGTACCGCACACCGCGAAGTATGACGCTGTCTATGTGAATGCGCTGGACATCGACTACGCGGCGCTCAGCCGGCGGCAGGACGAAGCGATTGCGTTGCTGCGCTCCGGCGAGACGCACGTGACGACGCCGGACGGCACCGATCTGCGGTTCCGCGTTGGCGATCGACCGTTCAACAAGCAGGACGGCAACGCGTCGAAGGAGCGCATGGCCACTGCACGCGTGCGCGTGGATCGCGAAGTCGAGTTGCCGGCGGGCGTGCTGCGCGTGGCGCCGATCGAATCCTCAGCGAACGGTGTTCTGGTGATTCCGAAGGCGCGTTTCGGCGGCACGGTGGTAACGGGTGCGCGCCTGGAGATCGTGGATGGAGTCGTAACGAAGGCGTCAGCGTCGAGCGGCGAGGAGGCGCTGCAAGCATTTCTGAAATCGTCGCCCGGCGCTTCGCGGTTCCGCGAATTCGGGCTTGGATTCAACCCGAAGCTGGTGGTGCCGGCGGGCGAGACCGCCCTCCCCTACTACGGCTATGGCGATGCCGTCGTGCGTCTCAGCCTCGGCGACAACGAGGAAGTCGGCGGCACCGTCCGCGGCGGTGGCGTACGGTGGCTGTTTTTCCCCCGCACCACGGTGACGGTGGGGAATACGACGCTCGTCAAAGACGGCAAGCTGATGCGTGCCGAGTCTGACAATCGAAGGCTCGAAGGACTGTCGAAGGAATCGAAGGTTCCTTCGAAAACATACCCCAAAGACCAAGAGTGATCCTTCGAAGTCCCTTCGAGGATCCTTCGACGACCAATGAGAGATCCTTCGACTCTTCGTCTTCCTTCGATTTCTTCGACTGTCAATGTCATGATCGCGGGATGGCCGTACTGTCGGTGTCGGGCATTCGCAAGATATACGGCGAGATCGTCGCGGTCGACGGCGTGTCGTTCGACGTGCAGCACCAGGAGATCGTCGGACTCCTCGGGCCCAATGGCGCAGGAAAGACCACGACTATCAATATGATCCTCGGTGTGCTCGAGCCGACCTCCGGCACGATTCGCATCGAGGATCGCGACCTCGTCACGCATCGCAGCGAGGCGCTCGCGCGCACGAACTTTGCCGCGGTCTACGCGCCTGTTCCCGCTAACCTGACCGTCGTGCAGAACCTGCGTTTCTTTGGTCTCCTTTATGGCGTCGGTAGTCTGCGGGAGCGGATTGAAACACTGATCACCCAGTTCGACCTCGGGCGGTTCAGGAATACGAAGTGCGGCGTGCTGTCGTCCGGCGAGCAGACACGCGTATCGCTGGCCAAGGCCATGCTCAATCGCCCGACGCTGCTCCTGCTCGACGAGCCGACCGCATCGCTCGATCCCGCGACGGCGCGCGAAATCCGCACGTCGATTCGCTCCTTCGCGGCCGAAGGGCACGGCGGGGTGCTCTGGACGTCGCACAACATGTACGAAGTGGAGGAGGTCTGCGATCGCGTGCTCTTCCTCTCTCACGGCCGGATTCTGCTGGAAGGCAACCCGAAGACGTTGCCGGCCGAGCACGACAAGGACACGCTCGAAGAGCTCTTCATCACCGTGGCGCGCGAGCCACTGACGCTGGAGCCATGACCGTGATCCACGCCACGCGCGTTGCCGCGATTGTGCTGCGCCAGTTCTACCTGATACGCGGAAGTGTCACGCGCACGGTACCAGTTTTTCTGTGGGCCGGCATCGACATCGTGCTCTGGGGATTCATTACCAGGTACCTGAACAGCGTCGCGTCCGTGGGTTTCGACTTCGTGCCGGTGCTGCTGGGCGCGGTGCTGCTCTGGAACTTCTTCATGCGCGTCATGCAGGGGGTGACGCTGGCGTTCTTCGAAGACGTGTGGTCGCGCAACTTCCTCAACATCTTCGCGTCGCCGCTGACGATTGGCGAGTACCTCGCGGGGCTCGTCGTCACGAGCGTTGCGACCAGCGCGGTCAGCGTCGTCGCGATGCTGGCTCTCGCGGCGGCGGTGTTCGGACTGACGTTTGCCTCGTATGGTGTCGCGCTGTTCGCGCTGGTGTTCGCCCTGTTTCTCTTCGGCATAGCGCTCGGCGTCGCCGCGTGCGCGGTCGTCCTGCGGTTCGGACCATCCGCCGAGTGGTTCGTCTGGCCGATTCCCGGGCTGCTCTCGCCGTTTGCCGGCGTGTTCTATCCGATTGCGACCCTGCCGCGCTGGATGCAAGTGGTGGCTGCCGCGCAGCCGACGTCGTACGTGTTCGAAGGCCTGCGTGCGGTCGTGACCGGTGGGAATATCCAGCCCGCGCAGATCGTCACGGCGACCGCGCTCTCGCTGGGCTACTTGCTCGTTGCGTGCTGGGTGTTCACGCGCGTCTACCGGCAGGCGGTCCGCACGGGGCTGATCGCGCGTTACAGCGCCGAGAGTTTCGCGTGATGGCTGGCATGCCGGCCTGGCAATCACTGGACCGTTGGACTTGCCGTGCGGCCCGCCAGCGAGGCTACGACGACGGCGAGTTCCGACGGCTCGACGGGCTTCGGCACGTGCGCCTGGTAGCCGGCCAGCAGCGTGCGCGCACGATCGGTTGCGTTCGCGAACGCGGTAAGCGCGGCGGCAGGGATGTGACGGCGGGCATCCGGCAGGCTTCGCACCTTCCGAATCAGTACGTAGCCGTCCTCGATCGGCATCGCGATGTCGCTGAGCAGCACGTCAGGGGCTTCGTGATCGAGAACGTCGAGTGCGGCCGGGGTGGACTCCGCCGTGATGACGCGGGCGCCGCAGTTCTCGAGCACGGCCGCGACGAGCGATCGCGCGTCCGGCTCGTTGTCCACGACCAGCACGGTCAGGCCGTCCAGGCGCGGCAGGCCTTCAATGCTCGATGGCTCGAGCGCACCGTCGGGCAGCGCGGTGCGCATCATCGCAACGGGTACGCGCACGACGAACGTTGCGCCTTGTCCCTTGCCTTCGCTCCGTGCCTCGATTGAGCCACCGTGCAGCTCGACGAGATGCCGCACGATGGACAGACCGAGCCCAAGGCCGCCGTGCTCGCGAGTGGTCGCGCCGTCCTGCTGACGGAACCGATCGAACACGTAGGGAAGGAACGCGGGCGCGATGCCAATGCCGGTGTCGCTCACGGCAACGACGAGATGTTCCTTATCGCGTGCCACGGACACCCCGACGCGTCCACCTTCTGGTGTGAACTTGATGGCGTTCGTCAGCAGGTTCCAGATCACCTGCTGCATGCGCGCCGGATCGCAGAGCAGCGATTCACCTTCGCGCCCCGTCTCGATCTCGAGCGTCAAGTGCTTCGCCTCGGCCTGGTGCCGCACGGATTCGAGCGCCCCTTCGACGACCGTCCGAATGGGCACGGTGCGAAACTCCAGCCGCAACTTGCCGGTGATGATGCGTGAGATGTCCAGCAGGTCTTCGATCAGTTGTGCCTGTACACGCGTGTTCCGCTCGATGATCTCGATGGCACGCCTGGTGGCCGCTGCGTCCAGGTGTCCGCCCGCGAGCAGCTTCGCCCAGCCGAGGATCGCGTTCAGGGGGGTCCTGAGCTCGTGGGACAGCGTCGCGAGAAACTCGTCCTTTGCCTGGTTGGCTGCCTGTGCCTGCTCGCGCGCTTGCTGTTCGCGCACGAGCAACAGGCGCCGTTCCTCCTCGGCGCGGTGCAGCGCCATCGCGTAGCGGAGACTGCGTTCGAGCCGCTCGGGCGCGAGCGCGTTCTTGTTCAGATAATCGGCCGCGCCCGCCTTCATCAAGGCAACCGCAAGCTCTTCGTCGCCCTGGCCGGTGAGCGCGACGACAGGGACGCGATGGCCCGCGGCGCGGATTGCCGACAGCGTCTCGATCCCGTTCGATCCCGGAAGTTGATAGTCGAGCAGGACGCAATCGAAGCGCTGATTGTTCAGCGCGGTCAGCGCGCGATCGCGGCCGGACTCTTCCTCGATCACCGCGTCCACGCCGGCCTGCGCCAGCGCACGTTTCACGGCGCGACGATCGAGTTCGTCGTCCTCAACGAGCAGCAGCTTGAGCGGCGGACCCATGATGCTCAGGGAAGTTCCACGAGTGTCCAGTACTTGTTGAGCGCGGCCATCAGCTCGACGAAGTTGATGAAGGTGACCGGCTTCAGGAGGTACCCTGCGACGTTCAGGTTGTACGCTTCGATCTTGTCGCGCTCATCGTTTGATGTCGTCAGCACGACCACCGGCGTGTGCATCAGCGCCGCGTCCCTGCGCAGCTCGCGCAGGAACTCGATGCCGCTCATACGCGGCATGTTCAGGTCGAGCAGGACGATGCGTTTCGTGGCGGGCACCCGGCCGTTGCGCAGCATCTCGAGGGCTTCGAGGCCGTCCCCGGCGACGAAGAGCGGGTTCGTGATACGGTTTCGCTCGAACGCACGCCGGACGTTCATGATGTCGACCTGGTCGTCTTCGACCAGCAGGATGTTCAAAGCCTTGTCTTGCACTACGCCCCCGACACTGTGGCGTTCTTGCGCCACCAGAATGAAAACCGCGCGCCAGCGCCAGCGGATGACTCGACGGCGACGCGGCCTCCCTGCGCTTCAACCAGCTTCTTGACCATCGAGAGGCCGATCCCCGTGCCTTCGACCCGATCGCGTGCTTCGAGCGTTTGAAAGATTCCCCAGATCCGTTCGTGGTACTCCTCGGGTATGCCGGGTCCGTTGTCGGTCACCGAGAATTCCCAGAACTCGCCGGCGTCTTTCGCCTCGATCTCGATCTCTACGTCCGGGCCGCCGTGTTTAATCGCATTGCCGATCAGGTTATGAAACACCTGCTGCAATGGCGTTCGCTCTGCAAAGACGACCGGCATGTCGGTCTGAACCGCGATGACCGCTGACTCCGGTGCCAGCAGATCGAGCGTGTCGCGAACGAGCCGTCCAACGTCGACCGACGTCGGCTGTTCGTGCCCGCGGCCCGCACGCGAGTACTGCAGGATGCCTTCGATGAGCGCCTCCATGCGATGCATGCGGCTGCGCATCAGCGCCAGCATCTCGCGCGTGTCGTCCGACAGCGAATCCTGCAGGTCCTCTTCAATCCATTGCGCGAGGTTGGCGATGCCGCGGAGCGGCGCGCGCAGATCGTGCGAGGCGGCATAGGCGAATGCGTCCAGCTCGCGGTTGCTGCGTTCGAGCGCGGCCGCCAGCGCCGTCAGTTCGTTGGCGCGCTTGCGCAGCTCTTCGCGCTCGCGCTCCGCGCGCTCGCGTTCGTACTGCTCGCGGAAGAGCGACATCGCGCGCTTTTCGGCTTCGCGGCGATCGGTGATGTCCTGCGCCGTGCCGCGCACTTTCAGCGGTGTGCCGTGTTCGTCGCAGATGACTTGGCCGCGCCCGACAATCCACCGCTCGGTCCGATCGGGCAGCACGATTCGATGCTCCGCGACATACGAACCGCGCGTCTCGATGGCGTGCGCGACGATCTTCTGCATCCGTTCGCGATCCTCAGGCAGGAGCCGGTCGACGTACGCGGCGTAGGAGAACGGCTCACCCGGATCGAGTCCCCAGATGCGGAAGAGCTCTTCCGACCACTCGATGCGATCGGTCGCAAGATCCCACTCCCACGACCCAATGTGAGCAATGCGTTGCGACTCGCGCAGCTGCTGTTCCCGCCGCTGAAGTTCGGCAACCAGCGCGTCCGCGTCGGTTGTTGCCACTCCCGTCGTGGCGAAACCACCACCGTCTTGCCAGCGTGGGTTTTCCATCATGAGTGTCCAGTGCGAGTACAGATGGCTGGCGACACAAACGAGCGGCGTCCTCAGAGAGCAAGAGGGCTGCCAATCAGTCCTGAATGCCGAGTCCTGCGTCCCGCAGTAGCGACTGACGACTGAGGACTAAGGAGTCAGCGCCGCTGCCGAGGTCGCGGGTTCGATGATCGCGAGCGAGAGGAAGTGCAGCACGGCGGTCACGATCAGCCAGGCGGCGATCGCGTCGTGATTGCCCGAGATGGCGATGCCGATGCCGAGGAGGACCGCCAGCAGTGTGCCCTCGAGCGCGGCAATCCAGCGGAGGTCGCGCGCTCGCTGAGCGGGGAGCGTCATCGGATGCACGTGCGACGCGAACCACAAGTGCAGTCGCAGGGTGACCGACACGGTCGCAAGTACCAGCGTGACGAGGAAAAGTGACGAGCCCCACGGCGCCAGCCACGGACGACTGATCCAGACTGCGACGGGGGCCGCGCTCGTCAGCAATGCAATCGCGATCTGGTGAAACTGCCACCACCAGAACGCGCCCGCCGAGAGTCCGCGCGATGCTGGGGCACGAGCCTGTCCGGCGTCCCGCAACGCCGCGAGCAGTTCGCGTCCCGATGCAAACCGCGCGTCCGGATTGACGGCAAGGCATCGGCGAACGATCGCGTCGAGGGCCGGCGGATCGAGACGCCGCGCCAGTGGCGATTCCTTGGTGACCAGGCGTTCGAGCACGGCTGCGGCATCGTTGCCCCCGAACGGGTGCGCGCCGGTGGCGCACTCGTACGCCATGACGCCAAACGCGAACACGTCAGTGCGCGCGTCGAGTGGCGCCCCACGCAACTGCTCCGGCGCCATGTATCCCGGAGTCCCGAGCATGGTTCCCGTGGCGGTGAGTGACGCATGGGATCCCGTCGGCGGCGTGAGACTCCGCGCCAGGCCAAAATCGACCACCTTCACCCGTCCCTCCGTCGCGATCAGCACGTTCTCCGGTTTGAGGTCGCGGTGGATGATTC
>JBKOZS010000117.1:0-21897 GCA_046726015.1 Acidobacteriota bacterium | reverse complement strand
CCTTGCGGCCGGTCGCGCCATTCGGGTTTCGGTCCACGCGGACGATCGCCTTGCGGCCGGTCGCGCCATTCGGGTTTCGGTCCACGCGGACGATCGCCTTGCGGTCGGTCGCGCCACTCCGGTCGTGGCCCGCGTGGGCGGTCTGCCTGCGGGCGATCTCGCCACGCCGGACGCCGATCGCGATCGAAGGCCGCTCGGGCTTCTTCCTCAGACGGCCAGAGCCGTCCGCGCGCGAACCACATCATCACCGCATCGGGATGCTTCGACTGCAATTGACGGAGCGTCGGCAGCAACTCGTCGCGCGTTGCCGATCGAAACGCGGTTGGCTGATTGCCGACGATGATCGTCCAGTAGGTGTGGCGCGGAGGCATGTTTTCAAGTCCGCCGATCGTGGCTAGGCGCCGGGTTGCGTGCGCTCGAGGCGTTTCAGCTTTTCGATAAGCGTGGTGCGCTTCAGGTTCAACAGCCGGGCGGCCTGCACCTTGTTGCCCTGCGTGCGTTCCAGCGACCGCTTGATCAGCGTCAGCTCTACGCCTTCCATGTAGCGTTCGAGGTCGAGTCCTTCGTCCGGAAACCACGGCTCCGCGCCATTGCCAGACGCGGGCACCGCCTGGATCTCCGGGCCAAGATCCGCCAGCTCGATCTGTGGTCTGCCATGACTGAACGCGAGGGCGCGCTCCACGACATTTTCGAGCTGACGGACGTTGCCGGGCCAGGGGTACGCCATCAACTGGCGCATCGCTTCCTGCGACACCGTCGCGATCCGCGGCGGGATCTGATCCGCCGCGAGCTTCTGCAGGAAGTGCTGCACGAGCAGCGGCACATCCTCGCGGCGGTCGCGCAGCGGTGGCAGGGCGACCGGGATCACGTTCAGCCGGTAGTAGAGATCCTCGCGGAAGCTGCCCTCCCCGACCATCTTCGCGAGATCCGAGTGCGTGGCAGCAATGATCCGCACGTCGATCTTGATCGTGTGCGCATCACCCACGCGTTCGAACTCCCGCTCCTGCAGCACGCGTAAAAGCTTTGCCTGCAACGCCGGGCTCATCGTCCCGACCTCGTCGAGAAAGAGCGTGCCCTTGTGCGCCTGTTCGAGACGTCCCTGGCGCGTGCCGACGGCACCCGTGAACGCGCCGCGCACGTGGCCGAACAACTCCGCTTCGAGAAGCGTCTCCGGGATCGCGCTGCAGTTGATGGCAACGAAACGATTGTTGCGGCGCGGGCTGTTGTGGTGAATTGCGCGCGCGGCGAGTTCTTTGCCGGTTCCGGTCTCACCGGTAATCAGGACCGTGCTCGACGTGGCCGCAACGGTTTCGAGCAACTGGCAGAGGTCGCGCATCACGCGGCTTCGTCCGATCAGCCCGTCGATTCGATAGCGCTCTTCGAGTTGCGATCGAAGATAGGCGTTTTCGGATCGCAGCCGCCGCTGTTCGACGGCGGAGTTCAGCACGTGCAGCAGCGCGTCGAACTGGAACGGCTTGGTGATGAAGTCGGCGGCCCCTTGCTTGATCGCGTTGACCGCGTCCTTCACGGTTCCAAAGCCGGTGATGATGATTGCGATAATCTCGGGATAACGCTCGATTGCGGCCTCGAGCACGGCGCGTCCGTCAACGCCCGGAAGCCTGAGGTCGGTGATGATGATGTCGAACGCGAAATCCGCAAGTCGAGCGAGCGCCTCTTCGCCGCTCGACGCCTGTTCCACGACGAAGCCATGATCGGAGAGTCGCTCCGCGATCGCTTCGCGCAGCGCGACCTCATCATCCACGAGCAAGAGATGTTTCGTGGTATCAGCCATTTGCCCGCGCGGCGGTATTTTGACACCCGCGCGATCCGCGGTCAACGACCAACGTCAGTGCAAACCCTACAGATGCGCCGCATCGATTCCGATAATTGGTGCACAAGCGACGCGGCCGCGTGAGCATCGCACCTGGCGATGCGAACGAGCGGAGCGGGCGAGCCCGTAGGGGAGTCCGAGGGGCGAAGCCCATCGGAGTAGAGATGCCAATGATTGAGCGCAAGACGATTTCCATCATGAAAGCGTGCGAGCTGGTTGGCGTCAGCCGCCGCACCATCTACAACTGGATCGCGAGCAGCAAGGTCGAGTACGTGCGGACCGCCGGCGGTTCGGTCCGCATCTTCGTCGACACGCTCTGGCGCGAGCCCGGGCGCTCGGGAGATCTCGCGCGTAAAGAAGCGTCATGATGCCGGCCGCCGACGATCGTACCCGCGCGTCCGCGAACGAGCCGGCCGACGTCGGCCTGCTCTTCCACCGCTTGAACAACCAGCTCGGAATCATCCTTGCGAATGCCGAACTGCTCGAAGCCAAGGCGGCCGATGAAATGAGCCGTGCGCGCGCCGCCCAGGTCGTCGCCAGCGTGCTGGACGCGATGACCACCGCCCGCGAAATCCGCCTGCGCTCGTAACCACCACGCCCGAAACTTCATCCGGGGTTCGGTCCGTGAACCGCGAACCTCGCGATCCGTCCTGAGATCCCAGTCAAGAATCCGTCATATACCCTAGCATACCAGTCAAAAGATTGACGCGCCAACGCCCAGATCTAAGCTCTTCTTCACGTGCCTGCACGCAGAGATACGAAATTAACTACTTCTACAACAGGATCTTACAGCCGACAGTCATCCATAAACGCGCATTCGTCATTCATTCGCTTTTGATGTGGTACCGCCGTTGCGCTTCGGCTGCACCGCCGCCACAAAGGCGAGCCAATCAAGGAGCCTCTCAGGGATGCAGCGTCAGCCACTCGTCGCATGTCAGCGTGAACGAATTGAAGCGGGCTTGCCATTCGTCGAGTCGCTCGCGCGGCGAGTCGCGTCGTCGATGCCTCATTCAATTGAACTCGGCGATCTGATCCAGGACGGGATGCTCGGGCTCATCGATGCGGCGTATCGCTACGACGAGGATCGCGGCATCAAGTTCGAGACCTTTGCCGAGCGACGCGTGCGCGGCGCGATGATCGATGCGCTCCGCCGCGACGCCTGGCCGCGGGGCGTGCGCCGCCAGCGGCGCGAGCTCGAGGCGGCGCGCGAGGAACTGCGGCGTGAACTTGGCGCCGAGCCTTCACTGGCGGATCTCGCCGCACGCGTCGGATCCGATGAGGCCCGACTGGGCCGCACGATCGTTCGCATCAACACCATCGAATCGACGTCGCCGCTCTCGGCGGGTGAGAACCTCGATGGTTCAACGCTGCCCGCCGCACTTGTTCCCTCGGAGCCGCCCTCGCCCGATCGCGCGTATGAAGAAAGGGAAGTGCGCGATCGCGTGCGCGCCGCGATTGCCTCGCTGCCGCCGCGCGAACGCAAAGTGATCGGGCTCTATTACTACGGCGAAGCTACGATGAAACAGATTGGCGCCGAGATTGGCGTCAACGAATCGCGGGTCTCGCAGTTGCACGCGCGGGCGATTCAGCGCCTGCGCAAGGCGCTCGGCGCCGATTGCTCGGCCGAGGAGGCGGCACGTGCGCTGCGCCCGGCAATCCTCTCGTTCCAGCAGACGATGAAGCGGTTACAGAGGACGAGGACGGCCAGTACGGCCGGGGAGGCTGCTGCGCGGACGGATGTTCCGGCAGTAGTCCTCCCATACAAGCCGGCGGCGGCGAAGCACGCGGCCAGGCGCCGCTTCGAGCGCGCCGACAAAATCGCCGTGGCGCGCTAACGGCTCACGCCAGCATGTCGCGCGCGGTTCTCAGCAGATCTTTCAGGCGGAACGGCTTCGCGAGCCAGCGGCAGCCCGACTCCTCCAGGAATCGCTCGGCGTCGGTGCCGGCGACATCGCCGGTGACGAACAGGATGCGGCGCGCCATGTGCGGCGCGTCGCGTTCGAGCATGCGATAGAACGCCATGCCGTCAACGCGCGGCATCTTCAGATCGCAGATGATCAAATCGTAAGCGCGTCCCTTGACGCGCTCGATTGCCTCTTCCCCATCGCCGGCGCGATCGACGACGAATCCGGCGTCCCCTAACGACTCGGCCACCGCCGCCCCAAGCGCGACTTCATCTTCGACGACCAGCACGATCGATCCGGCGCCGGCATCGCTGGCCCGTTCGGGCGGACGTGGAAGTGCCGGCTTGACCGGGCTGTCGCCAACCGGAAGCGCCACGTAAAACGACGCGCCTCGATCCGGTTCTGATTTCACGGTAATCCGCCCGCCGTGCTCCTGGACGATGGCGTATGCGACAGTGAGGCCGAGGCCGGTGCCCTTTCCAACCTCCTTGGTCGTGAAGAATGGATCGAAGATACGGGGTTGCACGTCCTCCGGTACGCCAGGTCCGTCGTCGTTCACTTCCAGCACCACCGCGTCTGCATCGAGGTCGTGCCACGTGCGCAGGATCAGCGTGCCGCGGCCGTGCGCGCTGATCATCGCCTGCTCCGCGTTGATGATCAGATTGAGCAGGACCTGCTGTACCTGGTGAGGATCCGCAAAGGCGAGCGGAAGACCTGCCGGCAGCGCTTCGAGGATGTTGATGTTGCTGAGCCGCTGTTCGTAGGACCGCAACGCGAGCGTTTCGCGCACGACCTGGTTCAAGTCGACCATCGCTCGCGTCGTATGACGTTTGCGCGCGAACGTCAGGAGGTTCCGGACGATCTTGGCGGCGCGCTCCGACTCGCTGAGAATCGTTTCGAGTCCTCGCTTCGTCTGGACGTCAACCACGCGCTGCGACAGGCGCTCCGCCCACGTGAGAATGGTCGCGAGCGGGTTGTTCAACTCGTGAGCGACGCCCGAGATCGTCTGGCCGAGCGCGGCGAGCTTCTCTGCCTGCAGTAGCTGGTGATACAGGTCGCGCGCCTGGTCTTCGAGGCGCTTGCGCTCGCTGACGTCTCGCATCAACGCTTCGACGCGAAGGCCGCTTTCGAGTTGCGGCTCTGCGTGGGCCGTGACCTCAATCCAGATCGCCACGTGGTCGGCGCGGCGCAGCCGCATCAGGTAGTCAGTGACGGCGCCGTCCCGCTCCAGCCGTTGCACGAACCCGTCGCGCGCCTGGAGGTCGACGAACCGCTCGGGTTCGAACGGACGGACTTCGTCCTGCGGTGTGTCGGCGGCGAAGCCGAACATCAACTTCAGATGGGGGTTCGCCGAGACCGTCGACGTGGCAGACCCGTTGATGGTGCCGATGTAGACGCCTTCGTGAACCGCTTCGAACAGCCGCGCGAAGGCTTCGGCTGTTGCCGTGGTCATTGATTCCCTATTTCCGTGACACCGGAGGCGTTGGCGTCATCGTTGGATACGACGATCGGTACTTGGTTTCGATCGCGGATCGAATCGACGCGAGGTCCGCGCCGGAAGCATGCATCTGCATCGCGTCACGCGCGACGTCAAGGCAGATCCCTCAACCAAGGCCGTGAGGTTCCCACTTGGTCGGACGGCCCCTGGCGTCGCGTTCCGCAACGAAGCAGTCGTCGTTGTGCTTGTGCCCGCGCGTCTCGCAACCGCAGAAGCATGGCACGTGACTGAGCACCTCGGGGTGTTTCGCGGCAAATACATACACCGCGCGAACGACCTCCGCAGGGCGCGCGAGAGGGAATGGCGCCGTTGGCAACGGCGGGATATCGGCATCGGCCAGGTTTGGCGCGCGCGTTTCCCACTGGCTCGCTGGCGCCGTGGCGGCGGTAGCCGGGGCCGTGCCCTCGTCAGACGCCGGCGCGGGCGGCGCAACCGGTGCGGGCGGCGGCGCCTGCTCGGCGGCGGCCCGTGGTTCGGATGAATTCGTATCGCAGCCTGCCCCGGCCAGCGCCAGCACCAGCGCAACGTGGCACGCGTGAGACGCGCGTCCGCTCGACATGCGCCAATCTTAACACTGATAATTGTGGGTCATGTTTGTCCCCGATCTGCTCAAAGACCAGGTGGCGGTCATTACCGGAGGCGGCACGGGCATCGGCCTCGCGATCGCGCGACGGCTCGGCACGCTGGGCGCGCGCATCGTCATCGCGAGCCGCCAGTCGGAGAATCTCGAGCACGGCTGGCATTCGCTGTGCGAATCCGGTATCGACGCGCTCGCCGTGCAGCTCGATGTCCGCAAGACGGAGCAGGTCGACGAGATGGTGTTGCGCACGGTGAAGCACTACGGAAGCCTCGACATCCTGGTCAACAACGCCGCGGGGAATTTCGTCTGCCGCGCCGAGGAACTGTCGCCGAACGGGTGGGACGCGGTCATCGGGATCGTCTTGAACGGGAGCTTCTACTGCTCGCGGGCGGTCGGCCAATACATGATCGCGCGCAAGCGCGGCGGATCGATTGTCTCGATTCTCGCGAACTACGTCTGGACAGGAAGCGCCGGCACCGTGCACTCCGCGGCGGCAAAGGCGGGCGTGATGTCGATGACGCAAACGCTTGCCGTCGAGTGGGCGGCGCACGGCATTCGCGTGAACGCCATTGCTCCGGGACCCGTTGAATCAGCCGGCGCGGCAAAGCAGCTCTGGGCCAGCGACGAAGAGGTCGCGCGCATCACGAACATGGTCCCGCTGCGGCGATTTGGCAAGCCGGAGGAGGTCGCGGACGCCGTCGCATACCTCGCGTCCGCACAGGCAGGATTCATCACCGGCGAGATCCTCACCGTCGATGGCGGCGCGTGGCTCGGGCGTGGCACGTTCGGGTTCCTCGATGGTAAGTAGCACGCCTCGCGAACGGCGGCTCGCGTTCTTTGCGTGGATCGCGGTGTGCCTGATCTGGGGCACGACATACCTCGGCATCCGCATTACGCTCGAAACGATTCCGCCCTGGCTGATGAGCGGCATGCGATGGATCATCGCGGGGACGCTGCTCGGCGGCTACGTGCTGCTGCGCGGCGAGCGGCTTCCGTCCGCTGCCGCGTGGCCGGGCATCGTGTTTCTCGGCTTCACGCTGCTCGTGCTTGGCAACGGCGGCGTGGTGTGGGCGGAACAGTATGTGCCGAGCGGCCTTGCCGCGGTGCTCGTTGCTTCGTCACCGTTCTGGATGGCAGCGGTTGAAGCGTTGCGTGCGGATGGTGAGAAGTTCACCCGGCGAACAATCGCCGGTCTCGCGGTAGGGTTCTGCGGCATTCTCCTGCTCGTCTGGCCCGATCTCACGAGCGGCAGCGCTGCCGGCCGCGGCTTCATCGCGGGGGTGATCTCGCTGCAGATCGCGTGTCTCGGCTGGTCCATCGGATCGTCGTACTCGCGGCGTCACGCGCGGACCGAGAACATCCTGACGATCACGGCGGCGCAGATGCTCGCGGGTGGTGTGATGATGCTGGCGCTCGGCACGATCCAGGGAGAATGGCGCGCACTGCATTTCTCTGCGAGAAGCGCGCTGGCATTGACCTACCTCTCGACGATTGGCGCCATTGGAGGGTTCGTGGCGTACTCGTATGCGTTGCGACACCTGCCGGTCTCGCTGGTGTCGCTCTATGCCTACATCAACCCGGTGATTGCCGTGGCGCTTGGCGTGACCCTCATGGGCGAACCGTTTGATTCGCGGATGGCGCTCGCGGCGGCCCTCGTGTTTGCCGGCGTCGCCATCGTCCGCCGGACGGATAAAGCCACGTCCGCCACCGCTAAAACAACAGAAGAGGAAGCCATTGATGGACGCGTGGTCCGAGCTGCTGGCGCGCCTGGCTCGCGTTGAAAACCAGTGGATAGCGATCCTGCTACGCGACTTGGTGCTCTCGCGCGAAGAGCGGCTGCGCACCTGGCCGGCCGCGGCGACGGTACACCACGCGTATCCCGGAGGGCTGCTGGATCACATCCTGAAAGTTGCGGAGACGTGTGACGCGCTCGGCGCCGCGTATAACGCGAACCGCGATCTGCTGTTCGCGGGCGCCGTCCTTCACGACATTGGTAAGCTCGAGGAATTGACGCGGGGAGAAACCACCGGTTATTCGCGCGACGGCAACCTGATCGGGCACATCACGCTTGGCGTGGTGATCGTGCGCGAGGCCATCGCGCGCCGCGCCGGGTTTCCAGACGACCTGCGCACGCTCCTCGAGCACTTGATCGTCTCACACCACGGATCGCGACAACTCGGCTCCCCCGTCGAGCCGATGACGATCGAGGCGTTGATCCTGTCAGCGGCGGACGACCTGGACGCGAAGATCGATCAGGTGCGCCGCCACGTGGCGGACGACCAGGGCGAGGGAGAATTCACGGCGTTCCACCCTCGCCTCCGGCGCGCGTTCCTCAAACCCGGCGTCCGCTGATCAGCCGGACCAGGAACAACACGATGGCAATCACCAGCAGGATGTAGATGAAGTTGCCGAGCGTGTACCCGCTGACCATCCCGAGGAGCCACAGAATAATCAGGATGATCGCAATCGTTTCCAACATGGGGCCTCTCCTTCGCGCCGTCACTGCCGGCGCCATCATGCTCGACTTGAGCAACGGCTGTGCCACGCCGCGCGCGGGGATCGCGCGTCGCGCCGTACTGATTGCGCTGGTTGCATTTGGCTCAGTTTCCGCGGGATCCACGCAAGCCCTGGCGCAAATGGCGGAGTCGGCGCCCACGACATCCAGTGAGCATCCCATTGCCTCGGTGGGGAAGTTCCTGGCAGGCGGCGCCATAGGCCTCGCTGCGCACGAGGGGGGGCACCTGTTGTTCGATGGCATCTTCGATGCGAACCCGGGCATCAAAAAGGTGTCGTTTCATGGCATCCCGTTCTTTGCCATCACCCATGACTCGGGGCTTCCGCCGGCCCAGGAGTTCGTGATCGATTCGGCGGGGTTCTGGATCCAGCAACTCGGGAACGAGATCATCCTGACGCGGCGTCCCGGTCTTCGCGACGAGCACGCGCCGCTGACCAAAGGACTCGTCGCCTTCAACGTGCTCGCGTCGGTGGCGTATGCGGGTGCGGCCTTTGCGCAAACAGGACCTGAAGAGCGCGATACGCGGGGCATGGCGGAGGCACTCGGGTGGAAGGAACCCTGGGTCGGCGCGTTGATCCTGGCGCCCGCGGTGCTCGATGCGATCCGGTACTTTCACCCGGACGCGAAATGGGCGGTGTGGGGATCGCGCAGCGTGAAGATCGGAATGGTGCTGCTGGTGTTTCGTGTGAACGGCAGCTGACGCTTAACCGTCCTCTGTTTTCTTGCGCCGTGCTCCTTCCGCCCTCCCGCCTCCGCCCGCTCGAACTTTCGCGGGGTACGGCGAGGCAGGCCTTCAGCTGGCGTGCTCGTCTTTCGGCCCAAGCGCGAACGTCATCGTGCCTTCCACGGCGACCTTGCCATCAACGCGTGCGACCCCGTGCAGGACACCCATCCGACTCCGTAGCCGTCGCACGACCGCTTCAATGACGACAACATCGCCCGGGTGTACCGGGCGTCGATAGCGCACGCGTTCGATGCCCATGAAATAGATCAGCCGCTCACGATTCTCTGGCTTCGCGAGAATCATGATCGCGCCGACCTGCGCGACGGCTTCGGTGAGAATCGTCGGCGGCAACACCGGCAGCGAGCCGTTGCGGTGCGCAAGGTAGCGTTCGTTCAGCGTGACGTTCTTGATCCCCACGATCCGTTTGTCCGGTTCGAACTCCGTGATCCGATCGACGAGCAGGAACGGATAGCGGTGGGGCAGGATCCGCTCGATGGCGGCGTAATCCAGCGGCAGCTTCAGGGCATCCATGAACTAGCAAGTATAATCGCGAAGACTGCGGAGATGACCAACAGCAAGGTTGAGGCGAGCGAAACGGAGCGAGCCGGCGAAGCGCGAGCGGAACGGATCGAGCCGGCGCCACGGCGAGCGAGTGAGCAGGAAATCCTCACGATCCTGTTCGATCTGGGCCGGCAGGTCACGTCGGTCCTCGAACTGGACGAACTGCTCGCGCAGATTCCCCGCCTGATCGGCCGCCTCATCTCGTTTGACGCGTTTGCGGTGTACCTGCTGGACGAGCGGCGGAGCGAGCTCCGCGTCGCCTACTCCGTTGGCTACCCGGAGCATTCCGAGCCAAGGCGCGTCCCTCTCGATCAAGGGCTGGTCGGCGCGGCCGTTGCGAGCCAGGCGCCGCTGCTCGTGAACGACGTCACGTCGGATCCGCGCTACGTGGAAATGGTGCCGGGCATGGCGTCAGAACTGGTCGTGCCGCTGTTGCACAAAGCACGACCGATCGGCGCGCTGAACATTCTCAGTCATAAGCGCGACCAGTTCTCGCAGTCGGACGTCGCGCTGCTGCGCCAGTTTGGCGCGCACGTCGCCGTGGCCCTTATCAACGCGCGGTTGTTCGAGCGAAGCCGCACCGATGCCGAGGCCTTCGAGACACTCGCGGAAATTGGCCGCGAGGTCGCCGCAATCCTGGACCCGGAGGAACTGTTCGAGCGCATCGCGCAGTTGATGCGCCGCGTGATCGATTACCGCACGTTCGGCATCCTGTTGCTGAACGAGGAGCGAGGCGAGCTCGAGATGAAGGTCGCCGTTCAATACGGCGAGAAGGTGCACGTCCCGCGCGTACGACTGGGCGAGGGGCTCGTTGGCTACGCGGCGCTGCACAGGGAACCGGTGCTCGTGCCGGATGTCTCGCAGGATCCGCGCTACATCCGGCTCGTGCCCGACGTGCGCTCCGAGCTCGTGATTCCAATGCTGCTGAAGGATCGGTGCATTGGCGTCCTGGATCTCGAGAGCCCTGAGCTCGATGCCTTCTCCAAGCGTGACGTCGAGATCCTGACGCTGCTTGCGAGCCAGGCGGCAGTCGCCATTGAAAACGCGCGCCTTTACGAGACGGTACGCGCCAACGAAATCCGTCTCGAGAAGGAACTTCGGTTCGCGCAGCGTGTCCAGGCGGCGTTGCTGCCGCTTGGTCTTCCCAAGCGGATGAAAGGGGTCGATGCCGCGGGATGCTTCGCGCCGGCGCGTGAACTCGGAGGAGACTTCCACGACTTCCTCTCGCCGGAGTCGAACACGCTCGTGGTTGCTGTCGGAGATGTCTCGGGAAAGGGAGTGCCGGCCGCCCTCTATAGCGTCTTTGCCGCGGAACTCGTCAGAGGCCGCACGTTTCGCCGGCGCTATCTGCCGGATCGATCAACACCCGCAAGCGTGCTGTCCTCGGTGAATACGATCCTTCACCAGCGGCAGCTCGAAGAGTATTACTGCACGTTGTGTTACGCGGTCTTCGACTTGAAACGGCGGATCGTCACGCTTGCGAACTCCGGACTGCCATATCCGATCCGCGCATCCGCGGAAGGCGTGTCGCAGATCGAACTTCCCGGTGTGCCCCTGGGATCGTTCCAGGGAAGCACATACGACGAGCTCACCTACGCTCTGCACTCGGGCGATCTCTTTGCCTTCTGCAGTGACGGGGTGTTCGAGGCGATGAATCCAGAAGGAGAGGAGTTCACCGCCGCCCGGCTGCTGGACGTCGTGGAGCGCTCGCGGGACCTGGCCCCTCGGGAGGTCGTCGCGAACATCTTCGCGTCGGTCGAGGCCTTCCGCGCGGGCGCTCCGCCGAACGATGACATGACCGCCGTTGCGGTCAAAATTGCCTGACCTGTTTCTTGGCGCTCGCGGTCGGCGCGTTCGCGCCGGCTCGCTCCGTTCCGCTCGCCTAATACCTGTCTTTAAACGAAACCTTTTCTTGCTGCAGGTGCAGGCCGACGGAGTGTCCGCCGAAAGTCGCGAAGTCGTTCACGCGCCCCTTGACCTTCACATGCGCACCCTTTGACGGCGCGCGACCGTTGTTGGCAACCACCGTCACCTCACCCGTGCCATCGTCCACCTTGTACAGCTTCAGCGGCATGAGGGGCACGCCCCACGAACTGGTCACGACGCCGTCGACGGCAACCGTTCGCCCCTGGTAACGGCCGGGGTTGTACTTCAGGTCCGCGATTTTCGGATTCGCTGCGCATCCGCCGACGAGCGCCAACGCAAACGCCAACGCTGCAAGCTTTCGATTCATCGACTCCCCCTTCGCGGACCACCATTGCAAAACCCGCCGCTGTTGCTCGCGACTGCAGGCGCAAAAAAAAGCCACGCGAAATCGCCTGTAAACGACGGGATGCGGCGATGCCAGCGCCTGCCTGAGTTAACGCACCCCGTTGACTTCGCGCGGCCGACAGTCGAGTCATCAAAACGTGTACCGCGAAAAACCCTTGAAATACGCCGAAATCTCGCGACGCGCGTCACTTGCGGTGGACGCACCTGACCTGCGGGTAGGACGCGAGCACAACCTTTTAAAAGACGGTTGCGTCTGACCGTTTGAGTCCATACGGAGGGATACACAAATGCAATCGTGGAAACAAGCAGCGCTGACGGGCGTGGTTGCCGTGGCGGTTGCCGGAACGGCCGTCACTGTCGTCGTGCACGCGCAAAAGCGCGACCGCCCGTTCGCGCGGGCAGTGGTCGACATCATCGGTGGCGGCGTGCAGATCGGCGTCACCGTCAAAGAGAGTGAAACCGATGCCGCGAAGCCGGCCGCAAGCGGTGTGATCGTCGAAGAGGTCGAGACAGACAGCCCGGCCGAGAAGGCGGGCATCAAGGCAGGCGACACCATCACTGAATTTGACGGCGAACGCGTCCGCAGTGTGAGGCAGTTCGCGAGGCTCGTGCGCGAGACGCCTGAAGGACGGAAGGTCGCGGCCGTGCTCACTCGAGACGGACAGCGCGTGCCCATCTCGATCGCGCCCGAGCGATCGTCGAGCTTCCGGTTCAGCGACGACTTTGGCATCGACCGCTGGGACGATGGCCGCTCGTGGGCCTACAGCATTCCGTCGCCGCCCACCCCGCCCGCCGCGCCCGAGGCGCCACGGACGCCGAAGCCGCCAGCGATGCCGGTGCCGCCGCCAGAGTTCGATTTCGGCATGTTCAGCCGCGGCGGACGCCTTGGCATCTCCGTCGAAACACTCACCCCACAGCTGGAAGAGTACTTTGGCGTGAAGGACGGCGTGCTCGTGCGATCGGTGACGGATGGTTCTGCCGCGGCGAAAGCCGGACTGAAGGCAGGGGACGTGATCACCGCGGTCAACGGGTCGCAGGTGACCGCGGCGTCCGACGTGAGCAGGGCGATCAACCGGCTCGATGATGGCGCGGAATTCTCGGTTGAGATCGTCCGCGACAAGAAGCCGCAGACGTTGAAGGGCAAAGTGGAACCGCGTGAGAACCGCACGCGCACGCGCGCGCGAGCCGTGGTTTAGCTGAGAGCTTCTGCGGTCCTGGGGCGGCTCGTGGGCGGACCGACCAGCGCAGCGAGCTGTGCCGCCACGATGCTGGCGGCCGCAAGCACGGGCTCCTGTCCCTCCGCCTTGTTCCGCACTTCGGCAGCCATCACACCGACACAGCCGGCCGGTGTCAGCAGCGGCGCTGCAATCGCGCCGTTCGACACCGCGTCGGCTTTCACGGTCTGCAACAGCGATGTGCGGAAAGCGGCCGCCGTCACGTTTTCAGCATCGCGTCCGATGGTGCCGAGGCGGGTGACCAGGTTCGACGGGTAGCCGTGCGTGACGATTGGCGCGAGCTCGCGCCCGTCGGGGTCGGCGATCCACACGATGATCCCGGAGGCATCCAGGACCCCGGCGGTACGTTCCAGCAGCTCCGGCAGCGCGCGCGTATCGACGATGCGGGCGAGGTCGGTGCAGACCGTGGCAACGGTACTGATATCGAGCGATGGAGATTCTACGGGCGGCGCCGGAGATGCTTGCGCGACTGGGACTTTTATTGGTGTCGGTTCGATCGCGGCTGGTTGCGGCTCGGCTGCCGGTGCCGGTGCCGGCGCTGCAGGCTCGGTCGACGGCCTTGCTCGCGTCCACCCCTCGTCACTATCGAAGCTGTCGAGCGATTCCAGGTCGAGCGCCTTGTCGTCTTCCGGAACCGCCGGTGGCGGTACGGCCGGTGCCGCGCGCAGCGTCACGGGCTCGGGCGTCGGTGTCGGGCGGCTGCCCGGCATCAAGAGCAGCACAATCAGCGTAGCCGCCGCCGCTGCGGCGCCGAGGGAGAACGCCTCGCGTCTCTGAAGCGCGGCGCGCACGCCATCACGAGCGGCGATCTCCGCCGTACGCCCGCGCTCGATCCCGTCCGTTATCTTGCGGGTCAGGTCAAGACCCTTGGTGAAAATCTCCTCTGACGCGAGCAATGGCTGACGGCTGCGCGCGTACTCCCGCGCGCGGCGATCCATCTGCTCGAAATCCTGCAAGGCCGACAGCGCTTCATCGAACCCGGACGCGGACGCAGGCCCTGCGTCCGATTTCAGCCACGCGATGCGGGCCTTCAGGTCGCCGGCGATCTCCGTCGTACGCCCGCCCCAGAAATCCTCTCCCTGTCCGGCGGCGACGTATCCCTGTTGTGCGGTTCGGAGATCGAAGACGAGAGATTCGGCGGCCCGTGCCGAGGCGTCGAAGGCGCGTGATGTTGATTCGGAGAGTTGCGACTGCCGCTCGGCCGTCCAGAAAAGGAACGCCGTTGCGCCCATCGCCGCCAGGAATATCATCAGCAGCGTGAAGCGCACTGCGGGTCGGGTCATGTTTGTCCGGGGGGCTTCGCCCCGCCGGACCCCCCTACACGCGCGCTCGCGGGGACCCCTGGCCCCGCGCCGCGCGCGGGGCTCACTCGCTGACGCTCGTTCGCTGGTGCGAGGAGCGTCGCCCAGTCGGCCCACCTTACACGCGCGCTCGCGGGGACCCCTGGCCCGCGCCGCGCGCGTGGCTCACTCGCTGTCGCTCGTTCGCTGGTGCGAGGAGCGTCGCCCCGCCGGACCCCCCTACACGCGCGCTCGCGGGGACCGCTGGGCCAGATCCGCGCGCGTGGCTCACTCGCTGTCGCTCGTTCGCTGGTGCGAGGAGCTTCGCGCCGCCGGCCCCCCCTACACGCGCGCTCGCGGGGACCCCTGGGCCCGCTCCGCGCGCGTGGCTCACTCGCTGTCGCTCGTTCGCTGGTCGCTGTCGCTCGTTCGCTGGTGCGAGGAGCTTCGCGCCGCCGGACCCCGTGCCGCACGCGTGGCGCACTCGCTGCTTCGTTTCTGTTAAATGCGAGCCGACTAGCATGTCGCACCGCTACTATAGCACCTTGAATCCGTGATGAACCCATGAATGTCGTCGCGATCGTGAACCCTCTGTCGGGTGCGGGAGCCGATCCTGACGTCGCCGCGGAGCGCGTGGCGCTGCTGAGAGAGCGCTTCGCCGCGGAGGGTCTCGCCGCCACCGTGCAGCTGACGGAGCGTCCGCATCACGCCACCGATCTCGCGCGGCGCGCTGTCGGTGCCGGCGCCGCGATCGTGATCGCATGGGGAGGCGACGGCACGATCAACGAGGTCGCGAGTGTCGTTGCAGGGTCGGGGAGCGCCATGGGCGTCATCCCCGCGGGGTCTGGCAACGGTTTCGCGCGCGAGCTGGGCCTCCCTGCCGATCCGCACGCGGCCATCGACGTGATCCTGAAGGGGCGCGACACGCTCATCGACGTGGGAGAGCTCGATAAGCGCTGCTTCTTCAACATTGCCGGCATTGGCGTAGACGCGGTGATAGCAGAACAGTTCAATACGCGCGCGATGGGCCGTCGCGGCATGGGACCATATGTCGTGATCGGTCTGCGTGAAGCGTTCCGCTACCGTGCGGCACGCTATCGAATCGTGCTGGACGGCGAGGAAGTCCACTCCTCGGCGCTCCTCGTGGCATTTGCCAACGGGCGTGAGTACGGTAATGGCATCCGCCTCGCGCCGCACGCGCGCATGGACGACGGCAAGCTCGAAGCGGTTGTCGTCGAAGACCGCAGCCCGTTCGCGCGCCTCTGGGGAGGGCGTCACCTGTTCCGTGGAACGACACACCTCGCCGCGAAGATCACGCTCCGTTCGATTCGCCAGGCCGAGGTCTATTCCGACTCGCCGATCAGGTATCACGTGGACGGCGAGACAGGGCAGGCCGAGAAACACGTGCGTGTCTGTATCCACCCGGCACGGCTCCGCATGCGCGTGCCGGAAGACGGTGTTGGGAGCACAAGATGAGCGATGTTGCCGCACTGATTGACGCCGCCAAGGCTGGCGACGAACCCGCCGTCCGCGAACTGCTGCGAAAGGATCCTTCGCTGGCTGACGCCCGGCTCGAAACCGGCGAATCGGCCGTCATGGCCGCGTTGTATCGAGGCCATCGCGCCGTCGTTGGCGCCGTGCTCGAGGCCGGTGCAAGGGTCGATGTCTTTGCCGCGGCGGCGCTCGGACGGCTCGACGATCTTCACGGTGCCCTGCGCAATCCGGCGGCGGTCACCGGCACCTCCTACGACGGCTGGACGCCTCTGCATCTGGCCAGCTTTTTCGGGCATCGCGAAGCCGCGCTCAAGATCATTGAGGCTGGCGGCCCGGTATCGGCGGTCTCGACCAACAGCCTGAAGAACACGCCGCTCCACGCCGCGGCGGCCGGGGGACACTCAGATCTCGCGCTGCTGCTGATTGAAAAAGGCGCCGACGTCACGGTCCCCGATGCCGGCCGGCACACGCCGCTTCATATCGCCGCGGAGAATGGGCTGGTCGATGTCGTGAAGGCGCTGCTGCGGCATGGCGCCGATCCGCTGGCCGTGGATGCTGAGGACAAGACGCCGCTGTCGCGTGCCGCAGCGAAAAACCGGAACGAGATAGTAGACCTCATCACCACGATGTCATGAGCCAACTGCGATCGGACCTCGGGCCCGGGACCTCGCGGACCTCGGATCTCGGACCTCGGACCCGCGGACCTCGGACCTCGGATCTCGCACCTCGGCCCTCGACGCGCGTCAGTAAGTCGGAAGGTAGGGGGTCAAATAGCGGACGATGATCGTGAGCTGGCCGGTGAAGATCAGAAGGCCGATCGCCACGAGCAGCACGCCCGACGCCACCTCGATCGCATGGTAGTAGCGGCGAATGCGTTTCGTCGCCGAGAAGAACTGGTTGATCGCGAGCGAGGTCAGGAGGAATGGAATTCCAAGACCGAGCGAGTAGATCGCCAGCAGCGTGACGCCTTCGGAGATGCTGTTCCTCGAGCCGGCGATCGCGAGGATGCCGCCGAGGATCGGCCCGATGCACGGCGTCCATCCGAACGCAAACGCGACGCCGACGACCATCGCGCCCAGCACACCGGCCGGCTTCCGCTGCGCCTGCATGCGTTTTTCGGTTTCCAGGAACGCCAGCCGGAACACCCCCATCGTGTGCAGGCCGAACACGATCAGAATGGCGCCCGCAATCTTGCTGAGGAGCGGAAGCTGTGCGAGGAGGAACTTGCCGATCGCCGTCGCGGTCGCGCCAAGCGCGACAAACACGATCGAGAAACCAAGTACGAACGCGAGTGAGGTCGTGAAGACCTGGGCGCGTGACGCCTTTGCCGCTGCCTCACCACGCATTTCCTCGAGGGACACTCCCGAGACAAACGAAATGTATCCCGGGATCAGCGGGAGGACGCAGGGCGAGACGAACGACAGGAAGCCGGCCGCGAACGCGGCCAGCAGCGTTACATTCTGGTCCATGACCGTTCAGTCGCGCTGTTGTATCAGCGGAATCACCCCGGGGATCGACGTGGCTTCCGGACGTCCCGCGAATTTCACCGGCGGCAGATCCTGGAACATCACGTCCCACTTCCATCGCTCGGAGGGATTCGAGGCCTGCAGCCAGTGCTTTGCCGTCACCGGGCGAGAAATCGCGAGGTCCGCCAGTCCCGCGTACGCGGCATTCGACGACATGGCTGACGCCAGGTCAGCGCGCACGTGCGCACTGCTCGTGTAATCGAGCGTCGTCCCGAGTGCCGCGCCCAGGTTCACGAAGATCTGCCAGTCTTCCAGTGCGTCCCCTGGTGTGGGCAGCGAGCGCGACGCCGCCTGCACCCGGCCCTGGTCGTTCACGTAAGACGCGTCCTTCTCGAACGAGGATGCACCTGGCAGCACGATGTCGGCCGCGCGTGCCAGATCCGTCAGGAGCACTCCCTGCACGATCAGCAGCGGCAGCTTGCCCGACGCGTGCGCCTGGATCACCCACGACATGTCGCCAATCGATCCGGCCGGTCCGGGATCGAAGACGAACAGCGCCTTGACGCGCCCCTGTTCGACCTGCTGACGGAAGGCCGTCAGATCCGAGCTCCGATCCGCATTGAGCTTGACGGGGAAGCCCATGTCGTTTGCGCCGTTGAGGTTAGGCGCATCGACTGGCGGTACCTTGAACTTCGTATCGGGGGGTTGCGGCTTTTCTCGCGCCCGCCAACTGATCGCTACGCCATCCTCGGGAATGCCAAGGCTGGAACCCAGCCGTCCGATCAGGAACAGCTCCTCGAGCGATGCGTGCGCCGAAATCAGGATCCGGAGAGAGTCCTTGCCAGCGGCGGTAATCCGGTCCGCCGCTTTCGCCATCGCTTCACGCCAATCAGTGGGCTGGTGCACGCCGGCGTCGGTCTTCACAAGCGGCCGCCGCAGCCGATCGTCCGATTCGATCCAGTGATAGTCGAAACGGCCGATGTCGCACATCCAGTAGCTGTTGACGTCGGGGTTGAACCGCGGCGTCATGCGAACGAGACGCGCGCCCTTGGCCCACTCCGGCTTCGCCCGCAGCCACGCTGTCGTGTTGCAGCCGCGCTCGCAGAAGGTGCAGATCGTGTCGACCGCTTCCGGGTTGTCCCACGGCCGCGACTTGAACCGGTAATCCTTCGTCGTGATGGCGCCTACCGGGCAGACGTCCATCAGGTTGCCGGAGATCAGCGAGTGGACCCCCTGGTCCTGGAACGTCGCGATCTCACTGCCGTAACCGCGATCGACAATATTGATCTGCGCGTCTGAATCGACTTCGCGCATGAACCGGACGCACCGCGTACACAGGATGCAGCGGTTCCGATTCAGCATCAGCGTCGGTCCGAAGTCGACGTCCGCCTTCACGCCCTCGCCATCGAACACGCGCCGCGGAAACTCCATCCGGCTCTCGTTCGGCCCGTATGAGTACGAAAAGTCCTGCAGGGGACACTCGCCTCCCTTGTCGCAGACCGGGCAATCCAGCGGATGGTTGATGAGCAGGAACTCGAAGACGCTCGCTCGTGCCTCGACGACGTCCGGCGTCTGGGTCGAGACCACCATCCCCTCGGCGGCCGGTGTCGAGCAAGAAGTCTGCAGTTTGGGCATCTTCTCGATTTTGACGAGGCAGACGCGGCACGACCCATCGATTCCGAGCCCCGGGTGGTAGCAGTAATAAGGAACCTTGATGCCGTGCTCGATGGCGGCCTGCAGGACGGTCTTGCCTTTTTCGACGGTGACCTGGCGGCCATCAATCGTGAGGGAGACGGTTTCCATAACCTGCCGATCTTATATCAATAGAGATGCTTGACTCGAAGGGCGCGCGGCCCTAGATTGAGGCTCTCTTCGGTCCGGCCAACCTTCGTCCGGCAAGGGGCCCTTATGGACGCGCTTCGAGCCCGCCTCGGACCTGTCGTGGAGTGGGCGATCGCCGCAGCGTTTCTCGCCGCGACCATCGCCGTCGGCTCCCTGGTCCTGCAGGCATTCCGCGTGTCGCCGCGTCCAGCCGCCCCCGCGGCCCGGACGCAGGAGGATACGGCTCCCGCTGCCGTCCCTCCGGGCGCAGTCTCCGTGCCCGTGCTGCCATTCCGCGACGGGAAGGAAATCCGCGTGGGAGATACGGCCGCGGCCGTGGCCGCCAGGCTGGGTCGTGCGGCGGAGAGCGGCCGGCAGGAAGTGGACCGGGGCCGGCTTGGCGAGCGGATAACCCGATATTACGAGTACGCGGGCTTTCGCTTCATCGTGGTTTTTGAGCCGTTCGAGCGGAACGGCGAACCACGCGTAGGCGCTATCTACTTGCCCTGACCGGGGTTCTCAAGGGTTCGCAAGGGTTCGCGAACCAACTCCCTACTTCTGGAACTCCGCCAGCGCCGCCGAGTCGCGATTGACGTCGACGCCGCGGAGCGGACCTTTCAGCGGGACCGTCCGTTCCGTGACCTTCTCTTCAAGCGCGACGACGATGTCTTCGATTGTTCCATCGCCATACGTGACCGTGACGGTGACGGGGAGGTCGAAGACGTCTGCCTGACGCTGTTCGAAGCGGAGCGCCAACTGCTCGCCCCCCCTCTCCACCTGGGATGTGAAGGCAATCGTTGGAATGTCGCTGCCGAAGATCCAGCGTTCGAAAAACCGCTCCAGCGGCCGGCCGGTGGCGTGCTCCATCGCCGCGCGGAAATCTCCAGTGCCCGCCTTCTTGAAGCGCCAGGTGACGTAGAACTCACGCAAACCTTTGAAGAAGGCCTCATCGCCGACCAGGCGGCGGAGCATGTGCAGCACCACCGCTCCCTTGTTGTAGATGATTGAGCGGAATACCCGCCCCTCTCCCTTGATGTGCCCCAGCCGGTACCCGAGATAGATCGGTCCCTGCGGAGACATCTCGATCGCCCAGCGCCGCATCTGGCGCATCACGCTCGTGAACTGCTCGGGCCCGCGCTCACGGTCGGCGTAAAGCGCGGCGAAGTATTGCGCGAATCCTTCGCTGATCCACTGCTCGTGATAGTTCTTCCAGCCGACCGATTGTCCCCACCACTGGTGAGCGACTTCATGCGCGAGGAAGAAGCTCGGATAGTTGTCGAACGCCACAGGGTCGTTGCGCCAGACGAACGGCGTGGTCGGCATTGGCTGATGGAGGATCGCAAAATACGCCGGGCTGTGGCCACCCGGCAGATCGCTCTCCGTCAGCGCCAGCGTGAACGTGTCGTACGGGGCGTCGCCAAGGATCGACGTGTAAAACCGAAGAATGTCCGCGGTCCGCTCGATGAAGCCCCTCGCTCGATTGAACTGTCTTGGATTGGCCTGCACGGACAACGTCAGCGTCGACGTGGCTTCCCCACCGCCGCCGTCATTGGCAACGCTCTCGCGCCGCGAATGCTCCACGCCAACGTAGTCGGCTGACGCTGGCAGGGTCAATTGGGCCGCCTCCGTCTTATTGAACCTGCTGATCACGCAGGCGAGATACCGCACTGGCTGCCTGGTGGCAAACGCATAGCGCTTTCCGCCACGACGCAGGATGAGCGACGGCGGCACCGGCTCCGGAGGACCGGTGGGCGCGCCGGTCGCCACCACGTCGAAGTCCGGCGGGACAGAAATCGCCAGCCTGGCATCGGCATAATCAGTGACGGTGCCCTGCGGATACCAGTAGCTGTTGTTGCTGTAGACGTAACTCGGCTCGGCGGGAATGATGACGGCCTCGTTCTGGGCGGGATTCTGATCGAACGCGAGCGCCTCGCGATCGATCATTTGAGGTTCGAGCCGGCCACCGTAGCGGATCGTCAACTCGACGTCGGTCTGCGGCGCGAGGATCGCCGGCAGCGAAATGAGCACGCTCGACTGCCGGACCACGCGGATGTTGAGCAGGCGGCCGAACTGCGGTGACGTCACACTCCGCACGACCAGCGGTTCCGCCAGCTTCACGGTCAAAGTCGTCACCGACGAATCACGCGTGCGGAGCTTGAGTCGCGCGGCGCCATCAATCCACAGGCGATCGGGCGAAAACGCGGCCTCGACTTCGTAGGAGGTCACGTCGTAATCCGCCTCGTCGTCTTCGCTGAAAAAGCGGCCGCGCGCCGCCAGCTTGCTCTCCGATGCATACACGGCAATGTTGCGGCGGCGCTGGCGATCGAAGAACGAGATGTCCTCCGGTTCAGACCCGGCGCGCGCGTACGTGAGCGGTCCGTACTTGCGTGTGACGATCTCGGACACGAAGTCGCTCGTCGACGGCGTCAGCGACCAGCGGTCGGCGCTGAGATCGCTGAGGTCGACCTGGAAGCTGCGCGGGAGAAAGCTGTCGAAGATCTGCGTCGCGCGTCGGACATCTCCGCCATCGGGGACGCGCTGCGTCAACGCGCTCGCCGACACGCGTCGCGAAAAATCGTACGGGCTGACGCGCACGAAGACCGAATCGAACGCCGCGCCGAGCGACTCCGCGCCGCAGAAGATGCGTACCTGCACGCGTTCCGATTCCGGCTTCGGCGCAAACTCCATCCGCCCGCGCCCGAGCAGCAACAGGGCCG
>JBKOZS010000116.1:0-49582 GCA_046726015.1 Acidobacteriota bacterium | reverse complement strand
CGCCGTGAGCCCGCGCACCAGCCGATCGAACACGCCCTGCGCCGCCTGCAACGAGTCCCACGTCCCCTGCTCGACGATTTCCCCGCGCTCGAGGACGACAATCCAGTCCGCTTCGCGAATCGTTGAGAGCCGATGCGCGATGACAATCGTGGTGCGTCCGCGCGCTGCGTTTGTCAGCGCCTGCTGGACGAGCTGCTCCGACACCGAATCGAGGTGCGACGTGGCTTCGTCGAGGATCAGAATGCCGGGATCGCGCACGATCGCGCGGGCGATGGCGATGCGCTGGCGTTGCCCGCCGGACACCATGGCGCCGCGCTCGCCCACCAGCGTGTCGACACCCTCGGGCAGCGATGCAACCATGTCCTCGAGGTTGGCGGCCGCGAGCGCCCGCTGCAGCGATTGATCCGACGCGTGCTGCCAGCCGTAGAGCACGTTCTCCTTGAGCGTGCCATGGAAGAGAAACGCGTCCTGTTCGACGAGCGCGATCGCGCGGTGCCAGCTCTCAGGGGTGAAGTCCCAGTAATCAGTGCCATCTATCGTGATGCGCCCGGCCGATGGCATCCTCAGCCGCAACAACAGCGAAGCCATCGTGGACTTGCCCGATCCGGACGTGCCAACGATGGCGACCGTCTGCCCCGCCGGTACCACGAAGTCGGCATCGCGCAGCGCTTCTGTCCCGGTGGCGTAGCGGTAGCTCACTCGCTCGAACCGCAGGTCACGCCGGAGCCCGTGGAACTCGATGCGGCCGAATGGTCGCTCAGGATAAAGCGGGGTGCTGAGCCACCGCTCGACTTCGCGAATGCCGCCGGCGAGATAGAACAGGTGCCCCTGCATCGTGTACAGCTGGTTCAGCAGCGGCAACAAACGCAGCAACACGAAGCCGTACCACAGCAGGTAACTGCTCAACATGTACCCGGGGCGCACGAGGAAAATGTACGCGCACGCGACAATCGCCATCGCGCCGAGGACGGCAAGCGTTTCCGTCAACGGAAACAGCAGCGCCTGCGCGCGGGCCGTGAACTCTTCGGCGTTCGACTGCGCGGCGCTGAGCGCGGCAAAGCGCTCGATCTCGCGCTCCTGCGAGTTGGTCGCACGCACCACGCGCACGCCCGCGAACGATTGCTCGAGCGTCGCCGAGAGCTGGTGATTCAAATCCGTAAGGCGTGTGCCAGCATGCCCGAGGCGGCGATACACGACGCCCAGGGTCCCGCCCACCGCCAGACTCAATCCGACGACAAGCGTCGTCAGCGGCCAGGAAATGTAAAACAGCGCGGCAACGTAGAAGAGGGCGATGCTGAGACGCTGGACGAGGCCGACGGAGGCATCGATCGCGACGGTCGTGCGATACGTCTCGACGAGAAACATGTTGGCGATTTCGCCGCCGGGACGCTGATCGAAGACGTCCAGTGCGGCGCGGTGCAAACGATTGAAGAGCGCCTGACGGAGTCCAATGGAGACCCGCTGCTTCAGTCGGGCCGCGAAGAGCTGCGCGACGTAGCTCGCAACGTTCTTCGATGCGATGGCCGCCACGATCGCAACGCAGCACACTCCCACGTAAAACGCCGGTGAGTGATTGGGAAGCTGGCGCTCGAGCCATTGCAACGGGCGCATCGGAACGGCATTGCTTCCGCCGAGCAGCAGCGAGAGCAACGGCACGAGCAGGCCGACGCCGACCCCTTCGAACAACACCATGACGAGCGAGCTCGCCAGTACCGCGACGAGCAGCCCGCGTCCGGTACCGAGGTACGGCCGAAGCTGCTTGAGGAGGCGCCAGACATCAGCCGTCTGCTTCAGCCAGGATTTCATCGGGGATGGCCGTCAGGATACGGCGCTTTCTTCCTGCGTTCCAGATCGTCGAGCGTCTTTGGCCAATCATTGCGCAGCAGCCGGGACAGGGCGCGGTCAGCGAGTAGGCGGCCTCCGGTCTGGCACGTGGCACAGTAATTCGCTTCGTTGCTCGCGTAAACGATGCGTTGAACCGGCGCGCCGCAGCGCGGACACGGCTTGCCGTGACGCCCGTGCACGGCCATACCGGGCCGGAAGGCCGTCACTTTCTCGGGAAACGCGTCCCCTGTTTCCTCGCGCAGCCGATCGGACCACCCACGGAGCACCGCCACCGTTGCCTCGTGCAGCACGCGCATCTGATCGTCGCTCAGCGACTGGGTCAACACCATGGGAGACATCTGTGCCGCGTGGAGGATCTCGTCGGAGTACGCGTTGCCGATGCCGCTCAGCAGGTGTGGATCCGTGAGCGCACGCTTCACCGTGTGGTTCTCGCGGCGAAGTGCGGCAGCGAAGGCTTCAAATGGCGATTCGAGCACTTCGAGCCCGCCGGGATCGAGCGCCGCGACCGCCTCTTCGCCCCGGACGACGTGCAGCGACGCCCGTTTGCGCGATCCGGATTCGGTGACGATGAGCGAGCCGTTGGGAAAATCGAGCGCGGCCAGTCCAATTTTTCCCGGTATTGGCGCGCCCGCCTTCAGCCACCGCAGGCGGCCGGCGATCATCAGGTGCAGCACCGCGAACAGATCGTTGTCGAACGCCATCACGATCCGCTTGCCCATCCGGCGCAGATCGAGGATGCGATGTCCCTCCAGCGCCGTGAGAGGGACCTCGACGCTGCGCAGGAAGAATGCGCTCGCGAGGCGAACACGCATCAGCGGCTGATCCAGGATCCGCGGGCGGAGCGCACCGAGATAGAGTTCGATGTCCGGCAGTTCGGGCACTCCGCTTAGAATAAGCCGCCTTGCAAGCGCCGTCCCGTTTCCTGGTCCTGGCAGCGCTCCTTGCGGTTGCAACCACGGGGTTCTTCTCATTCGCGGTGCAGAGCCCGCGTTTCCCGTATGCCCTCGATTACGGCGACGGGATGATCCTCGACCAGGCCTGGCTCATCGCTGAGGGTCGGAACATCTACTCGCCGGCACCCGCCTCTCCCCCATATCTGATCCCGAGTTATCCGCCGCTGTTCATGGCCATCCAGGCGCCACTGACACGATGGTTTGGCCTCTCGTTCCTGTATGGGCGCCTGATTTCGGAACTGTCCGCGGTTGCAACCGCCGTGTTCGTGGGACTGGTTGCCGCGCAGTTTGCGGGCCGACGGGCCGGCGCCCTCGCGGGCCTCACGCTGCTTGCGATCCCGTTCTTCAACGGGTGGGCGCACGCGGTGCGCGTCGATATGTTCGCGATTGCGCTGGCGTGGGGCGCAATGGCCGCCATTCTCTGCATACGCCGTCACGCGATCGGCGCGGCGGTGTCGATCGTGTTGATGCTCGCCGCCGCCTTCACGCGCCAGACCGTGTGGGTGCCCGCATCCGCGGCCATTGGCGTGCACCTGCTCATGGACCGCCGTTACCGGCTGCTCGCGATCTACTTCGTCACAGTGGTCACGAGCGGGCTGATCGTCGGCGCTTTACTGCAGCAGGCGACCGGCGGTTTCTGGTTCGCGGTTATCCACTCGAATGTGTTTCCACTCGAATGGGCGCAGTGGAATCTGCAGTCACGGGAACTCGCACGGCAAGTACCAGCATTGCTCACGATCACGGTCGTTGCCGTAATCGTGGGCGCCCGCCGCCGAGAGCGCTGGGCGCCATTTCTCGCAGCGTATCTCGCGGCTTCGGTGCCATCAGTGTTGGGCGCCGCGAGGATCGGCTCGAACGTGAACTACTCTCTCGAGCTGGGCGTGGGGTGCGCGCTGGCGGCCGCTTTCGCGTGGTCCGCCGCCGAGCGCGTGCCTGGTGACCGCCAGTCCTATTGGCGAGCGACGCTCACCCTGGCGCTCGCAGTCCAGGCGCTCTGGTGGATTCGAATCAATCATCCCTACCGCGTCTCCGTTCCGCGATATTTGCACGAGACGTTCAAGGTGATCGCTGCCGAACCGGGCGCCATTCTCGCCGACTCCGCAATGGGAATGCTGCCGCTGACCGGGCATCACATCTGGATGGAGCCGTTCAAAATGAGCCAGCTGGCGCAGGCAGGTCTCTGGAATGAAGCACCAGTGCTGGAGGATTTGCGGTCGCAGCGATTCGCGTTGATTGTGGTGATGTTCCAAAAGGACAGGCCCGCGCCCCATCAATGGACGCCCGCGATGTGGTCGGCGATCCAGTCGAACTACCGCCGCTGCCGTGACATCCCGATCGATACGCGCGTTCTGGCGCTTTATCGGCCCTCTTGCACGACTGACGCGGGTCAGTAAGCCGCGAGTAGTTGTGCCGCGCGCAAGATCTCGGCTTCGCCCGGGAGGAACTTCGCCTCGAGTGGAGGGGAATACGGCACCGGCGTGTCGAGTGCCCCGATGACGCGCACGGGCGCATCGAGCGATTCGAATGCCTCCTCCTGGATAATCGCGGCAAGGCTCTCGCCGATCCCTCCCGTCCGCGAATCCTCGTGAACGATCAGCACGCGGTTGCAGTGGCGCGCGACGGCAAGCAGCGCGTCCTTGTCGAGCGGCGCAAGCCACCGCAGGTCGAGCACGCTCGCCTGCACGCCTTCCGATGCGAGCGAGTCGGCCACCGCGAGCGCCGTGTGAACGAACGCACCGTAGGACACGATCGCAAGGTCGCTTCCCGCGCGTCTCAACGCAGCCTTGCCGACGGGCAGCGGCGACGGCGCCCGTTCGTCCAGCGCCTGCTTCACGCGCGGATCCCGGTAAAGCGCGATGTGCTCGTAATACAGCACGGGATCCGGATCCGCGACCGCACTTGCCATCAGCGCGCGTGCGTCAGCAGGCGTCGAGGGAATGACGATCTTGAGACCGGGAGTTCGATAGAACCATGGCTCGGTGTTCTGACTGTGATACGGGCCCGCGTGCCGCAGCCCGCCCCACGGCATGCGCAGGACCATTGGGACCGACCCGCCCCACCGGTAGCGAATCTTTGCCGCATTGTTCACGAGCTGGTTGAATCCGGACGCGACGAAATCGTTGAATTGCATTTCGCCGATCGGCCGCTGACCCGCGAGCGCGGCGCCGACGCACACGCCGATGACGGCGCTTTCCGCCAGCGGTGAATTGAGGATGCGAGCGCCGAACTCTTTCAGCAGCGGGCGCAGCAGGAGAAAGGCATTGCCATACGGACCCCCTACGTCTTCGCCGTAGACGAAGACGCGCGGATCGGCGCGCAGGGCGTCGCCCACGCCCATCATCACCGCGTCGAGAAACGTGCTTCCCTTCGAATCGCGCGGCGCATTCGGCTCGAGCGGCGGGAGCGATGGATCGTAATCAATGCCATCGCGGATGACCGGATCGAGGAACTCGACGCGCGCACGGCGCTCGTGGCCAGCGAAGACGCCGTCACCCACGGTCTCGCCGTCAGGCCATGGCGCGTCGATCACCGCACGCGCCTCGAACGCCACCACTGCCTCGGCGTCGTGCTTCATCGTGTCGAGATCGCCGGGCGCGATCACCCCGTCCGCGACGAGCCGCGCGGCGTAGGCTGGCAGTGGATCGCGTTTCGACCAGTAATCGTACAGCTCACGGTTCGCGTAGCCCTGATCCGATACGGCCGGATAGTCCCACGACGGCTGGGGATCCTTTCCCAGGTACAGCATGTCGTCGTGGTGCGCGTGGCCGCACATGCGCATGCACACGAGCTCGATCAGCGCCGGCCCTTTGCCGTCACGCGCACGCTCGGCGGCCCAGGTGAACGCGGCCGCAATCGCGTCAGGATCGGTGCCGTCGATGGTGATGCCTGGCACGCCGTAGCCCGCCGCCTTGTCCGCGAAGACCCGAACCGCCGATTGATCGCGGACCGGCGTTGACAGCGCGGTCTGGTTGTTCTGAACGCAGAAGATGGCCGGGAGCCGCCGCACCGCGCAGAGGTTGATCGCTTCGTGCCATTCGCCGAGCGACGTGCCTCCTTCGCCGATCAACGAGATCGCGACACGCCGATCGCCTTGTTGCGCGAACGCCATCGCCAGTCCCGCAATGGTCAGGGCGCCGATCGCGAGCGGCGCCGCCGGCGGCAGGATGCCCCACTCGAAGTCGCCGAGATGGATGTCCCTCCCGTCCATCGGCGGACCTGCTTTCGCCATCTGCGCCGACAGGACCAGGCGGACCGTCCCCGGATCTGGGCGCATCGCGAGCACGAAGCCCAGGTCACGAATCAACGGGGCAATCACGTCGCCGCGCCAGCCGTCGCTCGTCCTGTACGACGCTCCGCGGCGGAGACGGACCGCAGCGCCGGCAATCGCTTCCTGGCCCAGCCCCCGGAACCCCTTCCCCTGGAACGCGGCGTCGCCGTAGCGAACCTCGCCCCCCGTGAACAACAGCTTCAGGCGGTTGTCGGTGGCGCGGGCGAGCACCATGTTGCGAAGGATCTCGCGACGCTCGTCGGCGGTCAGCGAGGCCTGGATGGCCGCGCGGCGCAAGAACCCGTCGCACCCATCGATCAGCTCTTCGATCGCGGAACACCAGCGCGATGCGGCGGACACACGGGGGGTTGGCTCGGGCAATTCGAGAGGATGGTGAAGCCGGCGCCGGAGTTCTTCAGAGAAGGGCGCGCGCAGTGCGTCGATGCTGTCGTGGTCGCTGGCGTCCGTCCCGTTCACGGCATCGAACGCCGAAAGCGCTTGCGCATGTGCGAATGGGAACCGCTCCAGCACGAATGCGCCGAGCAGCGCCCGGTTCATCGACCCTCGACGACCGACCGCACGAACGCCTCGATATCGGCCGCAGGGCGCGCTCCGGCCGTCCGTCCACGCTCCCTCCCCTCCGCGAATACTGCCATCGTTGGAATCGAGCGGATAGCGAAGCGCTCACCCAGGTCGGGAACCGCGTCGGTGTTCACCTTGACGATGAGATACTTGCCCGCGTTCGACGAAGCGACGCGCGCAAGCTCCGGCGCAACCATGCGGCAGGGTCCGCACCACGGCGCCCAGAAGTCGACGACAACCGGAACCGTGGCGTTCGAGACGAGCGAGTCGAACGTGCCGGCATCGGGCACTTCGATGGGTTCGGCCGGTGGACCCAGCGGAGCCTTGCACTTGCCACAGCGCGTCTCGGCGGCGACGCGGCCGTATTGCAGACGATTGCGCTGACCGCACGTCGGACACACGACGACGACGCCGGCGTTGTCGAGTGTTGCGGTTGCCATGGCCACACCCCTCAGTCTGAAATGGCGAGTTCGCCCGGGACTATCGGACGCGTGCGCGGCAGCAACCCGAGTCGTGCACGATTGCCGATCCACGCGAGGATGGCGACGAACACAGCAAGCTTGAAGCCATCGGCCATGCGCGTCTCGGGCAGCGCCTTCCAGAGGACCCAGAGGACCGGCTGTGCCACGCACACGGCCCAGACCGATCCATAGAAGTAACGCCGCTCGTGTCCCTCTCCCTTGGTCGATCGTTTCACGCGAGGCAGCTGACCAGTCGCACCAAGCAGCCAGATCGTGCCCGCTAACGGAAAGTAGGCGATCTCGTAGATCTGGCGAAGCTGCCAGTGACCGGTCACGATAGCAATGACGAGCCCCGCAATGTTCAGCAGCGCGAACGTGACCGCCTCGCTCCACGCAAGCGTGTAGCAGATGCGGCGGTAGAGCGGGTTCGGCCGATCCTCGGTGAACCTGATGATGTACGGGCGCGGTTCGACACCCGGCAGCTTCCCTCGCAGCCCCGCTATCCCGGTTCCAACCAGCACCACGCCCAGCCAGCCGGCCATCGGCCAGCTGAAGCCGTGCGCGAACAACGTGAAGGTCATCGGCCCGGGAGCGATGAAGAACACGAAAATCCAGATCGGCCAGTGCGCGAGGCGATAGCTGATCTTGTTGTGCTCGCGAATCAAGCGATCCGAGGCAAGCTCGATTCGCCGGGCGTGGCCGAGATTCTGTTCGTAGGATGGGGGAAGGATCGATCGCGGCAGCAAAACGGGACCTCGACTGACTGTTGCGGGCTGCTGAACACTCGCGCCTCGCCCGTGGCTCTTCCGAAAGGCTCTAGCATGACACAACGGATTCGCCGGGTGCCAACCACAACAGATGCGGCCACGCGGCCTGCTGCCAGGCGTCGAGCGGCCGCAGCAGCCTCTCGATTGGGGTGCGGGGCGACACTGCGGCCCGGTAGGCAGGCGGCGCAAGATCGATGCACCAGCCACGGTAGCCGTACGTGAGCAGCATCTGGATGCATTCGGCCGGATCAACGGCCTGTTCCCTCAGCAGGCCCGGATGCAGCTCCAGCACAATGGAGGCGTAGCGTGCGGCCGCAAGCCCGTCACGCATACCCGCGAGCGCATCTCTTTCCGCGCCTTCCAGGTCCATCTTCACCACGTCGACGCGTGCGCAGGCCGCGGTCAGTGCATCGATTGTCGTACACCGCACGGGAAATCCCTCGCCGGCGCTCGCCTCGTTCGCGATGCGCGATACGCCGCGATTCTGCGCGTTCTCGGCATAGCCAGACAGCGTGACCGTGCCGTCACGCGACCCTGCCGCAACCTGCAGCGCGGCAATGTGCGTGAACTGGTTCAGCTCGACGTTACGGGTGAACCGCGCGAAATGCCGCGGATCCGGCTCGAGGGCGATCACCTTGCCCCGCTCGCCAACCGCCGAGGCCGCCAGCAGCGAGAAGTAGCCCCAGTTCGCCCCCGCGTCGATGACAGTGCCTCCACGAGTTGCAAGTCGTTGGATCACCCGCGTCACGGGCGGCTCGTAGTAGCCCGTCAAGCAGACTTCGCGGGCAATGACGTCACCCAGGTCGCACTCGAACATGGCGCCGCCAAGATCGTCTGCCAGCCGCGCGACGAACTGTCCCGTGCGCGGACGCCAGCGCGAGACGATGGCATACCTGCCACGCGGCATGCGGCTCAGAATCGCCCGCACGATCGGCACCCATAAGGGCTGGGAGACCACGAGGCGCAATTCTAAGGTGCGAGCACCCCTGCGCAACCCGCGCACACCACGCACCCTGCGCACACCATGCACCCTGCGCACCCTGGCAGCCCCACCCCGGAACTTTTCACCCCTCCCGCCCGTTGATGGGCTGTATGGAAACGCTCTGGCAAGATGTCCGGCTTGGGGTCCGAACGCTTACCCGCGCGCCGCTGTTCACCGCTGCCGTCGTGATGACGCTCGGCCTCGGCATCGGCGCCAATGCCGCGGTGTTCACGATCGTGAACCGCATGCTGCTGAAGCCCATGCCGGTGCGCGATCCGGGCGGGCTCCACGTGCTGGCGATACAGCACGAGGGCAACGAGCAGCCGCACAACGTCTCATGGCTCGATTACGAGGATTTTCGCAGGAACGGACCCTTCGAGGATCTCGCGGCCTACAACACCAGCTTCGTCGGTCTCAGCCAGGACCAGCACGCCGAACGGATCGTCATCAGTTACGTCACGAGCAACTTCTTCTCGATGCTGGGCGTGCCGCCGGCATACGGCCGCGTGATCCAGCCCGGCGAGGGGGCACAGCCCGGCGCCGACCCCATCATCGTGCTCGGCCATTCCTACTGGAAGCGGCGCTTCAACGGTGATCCATCAGTGGTCGGCAAGCCCGTCGTCGTTAACGGCAAGCCATTCACGATCGCCGGGGTCGTGCCGGAAACGTTCCTGGGCGCCTACGCGCTCGTCGAATTCGACGGCTATCTTCCCCTGTCGATGCAGCCGCCCGACGCCTACCGCGACATGCACACCAAGCGTGACGAGCATTCGCTGCACGTGCTCGGCCGCTTCAAGCCAGGCATCAACCGCACGCAGGCGCAGGCCGCGGTGGACGTGATTGCCGCGCAGCTCGAAAAACAGTACCCGGCCACGAACAAGACGGTTCGCGCGCGCGTGATTCCCGAGCGCCTGGCGCGCCCCGAGGCGAACAGCGCGGACGAGACGCCGCTCGTCGCTGGAGTGTTCCTGGTCCTCGTGGGGCTCGTCCTGCTCGTCGCGTGCGTGAACGTGGTGAACCTGATCATGGTGCGGGCGACCGTCCGTCAGCGCGAGCTGGCCGTCCGCTCGGCCCTCGGCGCGGGCAGGCGACGCCTCATGCGCCAGCTGCTGACGGAAAGCGTGCTGCTCGCCATTGCCGGTGGCGTGGCAGGCGCGGTGCTCGCGTTCTTCGCGGCGCGATTGATCGGAGGCATCCAGCTTCCGGGCGACCTGCCGTTCCGCTTCGATCTGACGCTCGACTGGCGCGTGTTCTCGTACATCGCCGTGATCGCGCTCGCGGCCGGCATCGGCGTGGGCCTGCTGCCGGCCCTGCGCGCATCGCGCACGGACCTGAACACGATTCTCCACGAAGGGGCACGTGGAGCGTCGGAAGGAGGCTCGCGTCAGCGCGTCCGCAGCATCCTGGTGGTGGCGCAGGTGGCCGTGTCGCTCGTGCTCCTGGTCGCGGCCAGTCTCTTCGTGCGCAGCGCGATGAGCGCACAGTCGATCGATCTCGGCTTCGATCCATCGCACGTGCTGAACGCCGTCATGGACGTCGCACAACAGGGCTACGACGAACCACGCGGGCGGGCGTTCTATGAAGAGGTGCTGCGCCGCGCCAGGCAGATCCCCGGCGTCCAGAGCGCGAGCTTCGCCTTCTCGGTGCCGCTCGGGTATTACAACGCCGGGGCGTTTCTCGAGATCGAAGGACAGCCGCCCTCCGACACGTCACGGAAGCCGCAGGCGGGCTACAACCTCGTGACGCCGGAATACCTCCAGACGTTGAAGCCGCACCTGGTCAAGGGGCGGTTCTTCGGCGATGCGGACGACCGCCGCTCGCGTCCGGTCGCTGTAGTCAACGAGTACATGGCCAACCGCTTCTGGCCCAACCAGGATCCGATCGGACGCAGGTTCCGCACGGAAGACGTCGGCAACGTGTGGCTCGAGGTCGTGGGCGTCGTCAACAACGGCAAGCGGGAGAGCCTCTTCGAAGACCCGGCGCCGTATTTCTTCGCAGCATCCGAGCAGCACTACAAGTCCCTGCACGTGCTGCAGCTGCGCACGGCCGGCGATCCGGCCGCGCTCGCACCGGCGCTTCAGCGCGTGATCCGATCGCTCGATCCGGACCTGCCGGTCTTCGACGTCGTCACCATGCAACGGATGATCGAGGGACCGAACGGCTTCTTCCTCTTGCGTATGGGGGCGTTGTTTGGCGGCGCCATGGGGCTGCTCGGCCTGGCGCTGGCGCTGGTTGGCGTGTATGGCGTCGTGTCGTATGCGGCAAGCCAGCGGACGCAGGAGATCGGCGTGCGCATGGCGCTTGGCGCCGGGCGCGGCGAGATCATGCGGCTGGTGCTCGGCCGTGGCCTCGTGCTCGTCGCCATCGGCATTGCGCTCGGGATTGGCGCATCGCTGAGCGTCTCGTCCATGGTCGCGAACATGCTGTTCGGGATCTCGCCCATCGATCCCGTGACGTTCATCGGCGTGCCGGCGCTGCTTGCGGCGATGGCGCTCGTGGCTTCCTACGTGCCGGCGTTTCGCGCGACACGCATCGATCCCGCGATCGCGCTTCGCGGAGAATAGCGCCGATATACTGATCGGCGATGCCCCGTTACCGCGCGAGCAGCGTGCGCACCCGGCTGCTGCTCGCGGTGCTTGCCACGGTATCGCTGGTCGCGCTCTTCACGACGCGTGTCTCGCGCAAGATGCCCGACTTCGAGGTCTACTGGACCGCCGGGTCGCGGGCGATTGCGGCGGAGCCCCTCTACCGCGCGGAAGACGGCCACTACCAGTTCAAGTACTTGCCCGCGTTCGCGATGCTCGCGGCGCCGCTCGCGCTGATTCCGCTCAGCGCCGCCAAGGCGGTCTGGTTTGGCGCATCCGCGGTCCTGATGCTCGTGCTGCTCGGCCTCAGCGCACGGGTCCTTCCAGAGCCGAAACGTCCGGTCGTCCTTCTTCTGGTTCTGACTTTTCTTGCGATGGCGAAGTTCTACGCGCACGAGCTCGTGCTCGGACAGGTCAACCTGCTGTTCGCAGTGATCGTCGTACTTGCCGTCGTGGAAATGCGTCACGGCCGCGAGTGGACGGCCGGCCTTCTCGTCGCGGCGGCCATCGTCGTGAAGCCATATGCGATTCTCTTCGTGCCGTGGCTTGCGCTTCGGCCGAATCGAACCGCGTTCGCCACGATGGCGGCCGGCCTGGTTGCGGCGCTGCTGCTCCCGGCGGTCATTTACGGGTGGACCGGAAACGTGCAGCTGCTTCGCGACTGGTGGCACACCGTCACCTCGTCGACTGCACCGAACCTGACGAACCAGGACAACGTGTCACTCGCGGCAATGTTCACCAAGTGGCTTGGTCCTGCCTCCGGCGCGTCGACGCTTTCGCTGCTGTTCGCCTTGATGCTGCTGGCGCTCACCGCCATCGTCGTGGCCGGCCGGGGAGGTATCCGGGTTCCGGAGCCGCTGGAGGCCTCGCTGCTCCTCATGCTGATCCCGCTGCTGTCACCGCAAGGATGGGATTATGTGTTTCTCGTCTCGACGCCCGCCGTCATGTTGCTGATCAATGAGCTCGCAGCCCTGCCGCGTAACCTCCGGATTGCGACGATCGCGGCCATCGCGATCGCCGCGCTGAGCATCTACGACCTGATGGGCCGGCAAGCGTACGCCATGTTCATGGCACTATCGGCCATCACGATCTGCTTCCTCGTGGAGGTTGCTGCCTTGATTACCTTGCGGTTCCGGCGGGTGGCGTAGGACTCCTTCGATTGTCGAGACAGTCGTGGCATGATGCGGTCATGCGTGTGTGTGTGCTGATGATCATGCTGGCACTCGTCGGCGCGTCGCAGTTGCCTGTGCCGGATCCGGAACCCGGTGTCAGCGAGGCGCTCGCGCGCGATCGGGCACGGCGGATTTCCAGCCTTCGTTACGATCTCTCGTTCACGATTCCTGCGGACCGGCAGCAGCCACTGACCGGCCGCGCCGTGATCTCGTTCGCATTGAGCGACGCGTCGGCGCCGCTCGCGATCGACTTCCGGCCGGATCGCGCGGGCCTGCTCCGCAGCGTCGAAGTCGACGACCTGCGCATCGACGTGCGGCAGGTCAATGGCCACATCATTGTTCCGTCGTCCGCGCTCAGGACGGGTGAGAACCGACTGGCGCTCGACTTCAATGCCGGCGACGTGCCGCTCAATCGTGGCGACGATTTCCTTTACACGATCTTCGTACCCTCACGGGCGCAGCTCGCCTTCCCCTGTTTCGATCAACCGGACCTCAAGGCGCGGTGGGCGCTGTCCCTCGACGTACCGGAAGGATGGGAAACGCTGGCGAACGGCGAGGAACGATCCCGCGTTACCGAGAACGGACGCGCGAAACTGCAGTTCGCGGAGACCGAACCAATTTCGACCTACCTGTTCGCGTTCGCAGCGGGCAAGTTCAGCGTCGAGCGCGCGGAACGGAACGGCCGGGCCTATCGCATGCTGCACCGGGAAACGGATGCGGCCAAGGTGGCGCGCAACCGCGACGCGATCTTCGACCTGCACGCAACCGCGCTCCAATGGCTCGTGCGCTACACCGGCATTGCGTACCCGTTCGGCAAATTCGATTTCCTGCTGGTACCGGCATTTCAGTTCGGCGGCATGGAACATCCGGGGGCCATCTTTTACAACGCGAACGGTCTCATGCTCGACGAGACCGCGACACAGGATCAGCAGCTCGAGCGCGCGAGCGTGATTGCCCACGAGACCGCGCATATGTGGTTCGGCGATCTCGTGACCATGCGGTGGTTCAGCGACGTGTGGATGAAGGAAGTCTTTGCCAACTTCATGGCGGCCAAGATCGTGAACCCTTCGTTCCCGTCCATCAATCACGACCTCCGCTTCCTCCTGGCGCACTATCCCGGCGCGTACGACGTCGATCGAACGGCCGGCACGAACGAAATTCGCCAGCCGCTCGCGAACCTCGACGAGGCGGGCACGCTCTACGGCGCGATCATTTATCAGAAAGCGCCAATCGTCATGCGCCAGCTCGAGTCGCTCCTGGGCGCGGAGCCGTTCCAGGAGGGTCTCCGTGAATACCTGAAGGCACACACTTTCGGAAACGCATCATGGACCGATCTCATCGGGGTCCTCGATCGACGGACGCCCGAAAATCTCGCCGCGTGGAGCCGCGCGTGGGTCGAAGAGCGCGGACGGCCGATCATCACCACCGACCTGAGCGTCGCGAACGGCCGGATCGAGCGCCTGACGCTCACGCAGCGTGATCCGGTTCCACGCCGGGCCCTGACGTGGAACCAGCGGATCGACGTCGCGATCGCGACCGCAGACGGGATCAAGCATGTGCCCGTACAGCTCAAGGACGCACGCACCGACGTGCCTGCCGCGCGCGGTCTACCGGCGCCGCAGTTCGTTCTTCCGTCGGGCGGCGGCATTGCTTACGGCGAGGTCCATCTCGACGAAGCGTCGCTTGGCTGGCTGATCAAGAAACTGCCGGACATCCCCGACGCGCTTACGCGCGGTGCGGCGTGGGTCACGCTGTGGGACGCAATGCTGAACGGCGAAGCGCGGCCCGAGGCGCTGCTGGCGCTGGCCATGCGATCCGTCGCGGTCGAACGCGACGAGTTGAACGTGCAACGAGAACTCAGCTACCTGTCGCAGGCGTATTGGCGCTACATCAAGGCAGACGCGCGCCGTGCTGATGCGTCACAGGTCGAGCGCGTGCTACAGGAGGGGTTGACGGCTGCGCCATCGCAGACGTTGAAGTCTGCCTGGTTCTCGGCGCTGCGCGACACGGCGCTGACGCCGTCCACGATCGCGTGGTTAACGGACGTCTGGAGCCGGAAGACCGCGGTCCCGGGGCTGACGTTGTCGGAAACCGACTACATCAGGCTCGCCCAGGAACTGGCGGTCCGTGACGGCGCGAGCGCCAGGACCATCCTGGACCAGCAGTTCGAACGTACCAAGAACCCGGATCGCAAGGCGCAGTTCGCCTTCGTGCGGCCGGCCTTGTCGTCGAACCCCGCGGAGCGGGACGCCTGGTTCGCGTCGCTCGCTGACGTATCAAACCGTCGTCGCGAGCGATGGGTGCTCGAGGGTTTGCGTTACTTGCACCATCCGCTGCGGGCGGATGCCTCGCGGAAGTACATTCCGCGAAGCCTCGAGATGCTGCGCGAGATCCAGCGCACCGGGGACATCTTCTTCCCGAAACGCTGGCTCGACGCGACGCTCGGCGGACATCAGTCGCCCGCCGCGGCAGAAGTGGTCCGCACGTTCACTGAACGTTTGCCCCCCGGATACCCGGAGCGGCTGCGGCGCATCATCCTGTCGTCGGCGGACGACCTGTTCCGTGCGAGCCGAATTGCCCGATGACGCGGCCCGTTACGATGCCTTGCGCTGGCGGCGCTTCTTCACGTACACGAAGCTGACACCGCCCAGGATGGCGGCGAGGGCAAAAAGCAACATGGATACCTCCAGGCCAGCCTCGAAGGGCAAGCAGAGTGCCGTGGCGGCCGCTCGGCGAAAAAAAGCTGCTAATTCACTGCCGGCCTGTAGCTTACGGGGGCGTCGCGGGACGCCGTTTCGCCCCCTCGGCCGCCACGAGCCCGGCCTGGGAGACGAAAATCGTCATCGGCTTGCAGAATGGTGAGGGCGCGAAAATACGCATGCGGATCCGGATCCTGGTGAGCGGCGGAACGTTCGACAAGGAGTACGACGAGCTGACTGGCCGGTTGTTTTTTCTCGAGACGCACCTGCCGGAAATGTTGCGCCGCGGACGCGCCAGGCTCGACCTGGAGATCGAAACCGTGATGATGATCGACAGCCTCGAGATGACCGATGCCGGCCGAGCGCAGATCGTACAGCGCTGCCGCGATTCGGCTGAGCGCGCGATTGTCATCACGCACGGAACCGATACGATGGTGGAGACCGCCGCCGCGCTCGCCGCCGCGCGGCTGCCGGACAAGACCATCGTGCTGACGGGTGCGATGGTGCCCTATGCATTTGGCAGCTCCGACGGCCTGTTCAATCTCGGAAGTGCGCTCTCGTTCGTGCAGGTGTTGCCTGCCGGTGTGTATATCGCGATGAACGGCCAGCATTTTTCGTGGGACCAGTGCAGGAAGAATCGCGAGACCGGCGTGTTTGAACGTGTAAGTCCCTAGTCTTCAGTCGCGAGTCCTTAGTCATGTGTCCTGAGCCCGTTTTGACTCACTTTGTCTCGAAGTTGCCCGAGGTCGGAACGACGATCTTCACCGTGATGTCGAAGCTCTCGGCTGACGTGGGCGCCATCAACCTGTCGCAGGGATTCCCCGACTTCGATTGCGACCCGTCACTGGTCGAGGCCGTTGCGCGTCACATGCGCGAAGGGCGCAACCAGTACGCGCCGATGCAGGGGATCCCGCCCCTGCGCCAGGCGATTGCCGCGAAGTTCCAGGAGCTCTACGGTGCGACGTACGACCCGGACACGGAAGTCACCGTCACCTCTGGTGGGACCGAGGCGATCTTCAACGCCGTTGCGATGGTCATTCATTCCGGTGACGAAGCGATCGTCTTCGAGCCGTGCTACGACTCGTACGTGCCGGCCATCGAGGTGAACGGCGGACGCGCGATCGTCATTCCCCTCCGCTATCCGGAGTACGCGGTTCCCTGGGACGAGGTAGGTGCGGCAATCAATTCCCGCACGCGCCTGATCATGCTCAATTCGCCGCACAACCCGACGGCCACCGTCCTCTCGCCATCCGACATGACGGAACTGTCGCGCGTCGTCGACGGCACCAACATCATCATCGTCAGCGACGAAGTCTACGAGCACATCATTTTCGACAACGTCCGTCACGAGAGCATGGCGCGCTACGAACCGCTTCGCGCGCGCAGCGTGATCGTTGGTTCGTTCGGCAAGACGTATCACGTCACCGGGTGGAAGGTCGGGTACGCGGTCGCGCCTGTCGACCTGACGACCGAGTTCCGCAAGGTGCACCAGTTCGTCACGTTCGCCACGAACACGCCGACGCAGCACGCGCTGGCCGAGTTCCTGGCGGCGCGCAAGGGGTACCCGGAACTGCCGGCGTTCTACGAGCGCAAGCGCGACTTGTTCCTGCGGCTGATCGAAGGCTCGCGTTTCAAGCCATTGCCTTCGCGTGGCACGTACTTTCAGCTGCTCGACTACTCCGCGATCACGGATGAACAGGACATGGACTTTGCGCTCCGCCTGACCAGGGAGCACGGCGTCGCATCAATCCCCACTTCCGCGTTCCTCTACAAGCAACAGGCGCCGAAGGTGCTGCGATTCTGTTTCGCCAAGAAGGATGAAACGCTGGAACTGGCCGCCCAACGTTTGAGGGATTTGTGATGTGCTGCGATTCAACAGTTTTTTGATTAGTAGGGTCCTACGTCCCTCGCACGTACTCAGCGATGCGTGCGAGTTCGGCGCGATAGATCCGCGGCAGCATCAGCGAGGACAACCAGGCTTCGATCGCACCGCGGCCCTTCAGTTCGGTTGATATCGTCAGATTCGTTGCGCCGCCGTCGGCCGGATCCACCGTGAACGTCGTCGGATTCGAGCCGTCCGGTTCTGCTTCGACGAGGACCCGGCCTGGCTCCGGCTCCGAAACCACGTGCTCGAACACTCTCGTGACACCCAGCACGCGCATCTCGATCCGGGTGCGCGTTCCCGCGCCACTACCTCCCTTCAGCACGTCGATCCTGCGGAAATACTGCGGCGGCACGATGCGCGGATGATGTTCGTGGTAGTTCGCGAGGATCTCGTAAACGCGCTGTGGTGGCGCGGGAATGACGGCGGAAGCGGCCACTTTCACGATTGCAATCCTTGCATCATTCAGGCGCTGGAGGCATCAACACCCAGAGCACGAGATAGAAGAGGATCCCGGGGAATGCGACGGACAGGATGGAGATGATGACGTAGATAATCCTTACGGTGGTTGGCGACCAGTCGAGTGATTCCGCGATGCCGCCGCACACGCCGGCAATCATCTTGTTGTGCCTCGATCGCGCCAACGGTCGTCTGTCTCCCATGACGCGCTCCTTTCTCTACCGCGATGATGGCGGCGCAGCCGTGCGGATCGCCTGCATGGCCAGCGCGATCATCGACCCCACGTCAGCCGCGTTGGCCGGCAGTACCAGCGTGTTGCTGGTCCTGGCAAGCTCACCGAACTGCGTGGTGTACTGCTCGGCGACGCGCAACTGCACGGCCTCGAAGCCACCATTGACCTTGATGGCGTCGGCCACGCGACGGATGCCTTCAGCAGGTGGCCGTCGCGACCGACAGAATCGCCGCAGGCTGACCTTCCGCCTCGTTGATCTGCTGTTGCTTCCGTGCCTCTGACGCCTTGATGACCTGCTGCTTGTCCCCTTCCGCCGTGTTGATGGCGGCGTCGCGCGCGCCCTCGGACGTGCGGATCACCGCGCGCTTCTCACGCTCGGCGCGCATTTGCTTCTCCATCGCGGCGAGAACGTCAGCCGGCGGCGTGATGTTCTTGATCTCGTAGCGCAGCCGCCGGTGGCAGCGAGTTCCAGCGCGATCAGCACGAGCCCCAGCGCGAGCAGTGCCACCAGGCTATCGACATATTGGAAATGCGGACATTCTACTGCATCCGCGCGCGGTACAGCCGGCTTGCCTGCCACGCGACAGACCCGCCGAGCGCCAGCAGAATCAGCGCACCCGCCCCCGCGACGATGTTGCGAATCAGTCGCTGACTGCGCCGATCGATCTCGGCGCTCTCGGGATGACCCGGCGGATACCGGACCGGGATCCTCTGGCTGATGGCGTACTGCGGCGTCTGGCTGCCGAGACGCGCGGTAAAGCTGACGCGGGCGCCGGTCGGTGTTTGGAACACGATCAGTGGCACGAACTCCGGACCGCCCGGCTGCTCACGTTTGAGGACGTCCACGATGGTGCCGTCGGTGCTCATCCACCCGCGCCGGAGTTCCCGCTCCTTGGCGTTGACCTGGTAAACCGTGCCGGCAATCGCGAGTCCAGCGACGAAGAGCACCACGCCCGCGACGGTCGCGCCGAGCGGGTGTTCGCCGTCCGTCTGCACTACACCTTCGGCGGGGCGGCCGGAGCCTTGGCGACAGCGCCCAGGCCGGTCGGACACGACACGCCGGTTCCGCCGAGACCACAGTAACCGTTCGGGTTCTTCGACAGGTACTGCTGGTGGTAGTCCTCGGCGTAGTAGAACTCGGGAGCCTGCACGATCTCCGTCGTGATTGGACCGTAGCCGGCTTTCGACAGCGCACGGTTGTAGTCGTCGCGCGTGCGCTCGGCCGCGGCGCGCTGCTGATCGTTGTAGTAGTAGATCCCGGATCGATACTGGGTGCCGACATCGTTCCCCTGTCGCATCCCTTGCGTGGGATCGTGGCTCTCCCAGAACACCTTCAGCAGGTCGTCGTAGCTCACGCGCTTCGGGTCGAACACGACGAGCACCACTTCGGCGTGCCCCGTCATGCCGCTGCAGACTTCACGATACGTCGGGTTCGGCGTGATGCCGGCCGCATAGCCGACAGCCGTCGTGTAGACGCCTGGCACCTGCCAGAACTTCTTCTCGGCGCCCCAGAAACAGCCGAGCGCGAACATCGCGGTTTCGAGGCCGGCAGGAAAAGGCCCGCTGAGCGTTGCATCCAGCACGTCGTGACGGGCCGGAACCGGCATCCGATCCGTGCGTCCTTTCAGGGCTTCCTGCGGCGTGGGCAGTCTCAGGCTTTTCTCAAACATGATGGTTCGATATTAGCGCGTTCAACTGTCTTGCGACAGGAGGAGGATCAGGAGGAACAGAATCACGCCAATGACAATCAGCGCAATCTTCCACGCGCTCTTTGGATATTGTCCGGCCATCCGTCCCGTGTAGCCGTTGACCAGCACCTGGTAGACCTGCGCGCCATACGTATACGTCAGGAGCCAGACGGGGACGAGGATGTGCTTGAACGTGCGCTCCGAGAATGTTGGATGGATGGTCAGGTTGCGATACGTGTCGCCTGGCACCTGCGCTGCCGCGAGGTCTCGGACCTTTTCGGTCATCGCCTCTTCCGAGGCCTTCGCTGCGTCGAGCAGCACCACCTGGTAATGCTCCACCACGAACCCCGCGAGGTACGAACGATCGTAGGGCACCACTTCGTTCGTCATGAACGGTTCGACTTGTGCGAGCAGCGCGTGCGAGATGCCATGCGTTCCCGGCACGGGTTCGTCGTCGAAGAAATGTTCGACGAGGCCCGATGCCGGCTGCCATCGGACGTGCCGCACCTGCCGCGTTTGCGAGCGCCCCCGGTTATCGCGGTAGCTCTCGCTCGTGTAGTAGTAGTGACCGGCGTCTGCTTCCCATGGGCTCACGACCTTTGCATCAAACGTCCAGTAGGGAATGTAGATGCCGTGGACCGTATCGACGAGCGCGCGTGACTTGAGCCTGCCCGGCGCGAGCCACTTGCTCGCATACCAGCGGCGGATTTGCTCGCGCACGGCGGACTCGGTGACCTTGAACGGCAGCAGGCTCTGAGGGCGGATCGGCGCCTTGATTTCCTCGTAGTCGACAAGCTCCGGGGAGCCGCAAAAGTCGCAGCGCTGTCCGACGCGCTGTGGATCGAACACCGACACCGCCTTGCAGCTGCGGCATTGCACCGTGCGCCGCTCGGTCTGCCAGCCGCGCAGATCGTCCGGCATCTCGCGCAACGCGCGCACGAGATCGAGCTCGACGATCTCTCCCGTCGCGTTGATCTCGTATGGCGCTTCCGTTCCACAGAACGGACACACGAGCTTCTGCCTTCCCGGATTCCACTCCGCCTGCGCGCCGCACGCGGGACACGGGTGCTTTTCGAGGGCGACTACACTGGACATGGCTCAGGGCTCAAGGGTTATGGCTCCTGCTCATGGCCAGGCCCTGAGCCGGCTACCTTAAGCCGCCCTGAGCCCTGAGCCGTGAGCCATGAGCCGTCACTTGGCGAGATATTCGTCCAGTGCGGACCGCTTGACGCGCCACGACGTGCCGATCTTCTTGCCGGCAAGCTCGCCCGATTCGAGGATCGCCATGACGTCGGACTCCGCCACCCCCAGCGCCCTGGCGACGTCCGCCGGCGCGAGCAGTTCCGGGAGTGCGGTGCCGCCGGCGGCAGCACCCTTCGCGCCCGTTGCCGCGCCCGCACCGGCCACGCCACCTTGCTGCTGAATGATTTGCTGCGCGATCGATAACCCGACGGCCATCTCCGTGGCCATGCCGCCAGCGCCGCCTCCCTTCTCCATTCCCTGGGCCATCTGGAATTTGACGTAGTCGTTCAGGTTGCCGACGGCCGCCATGCTCGAACGCTTGTCGATCGCCTGCTCGACGTCGGGAGGCACGGAGACATTCTCGAGAATGAAGCTTGGCATCTCGATGCCGTACTTCGCGGAGATCACCGGATTGATCAGCGGCAGCAGCGCCTCGCCAAGCTCCGTGTAGCGGCTCGCGACGTCGAAGACCGGGATCTTCGCGGTCGCAAGCGCATCGGCAAACACACTGACAATGCGCGACCGCATCGTGTCGGCGAACTCGTCGAGGCGGAAGTTCTGATCCGATCCCGCGACTTCCTTCAGGAACAGCGGCGGATTCACGATGCGAAAATCGTACGTGCCGAATGCGCGGACGCGGACGATCCCGAGATCCTCGTCGCGCATCATGACGGGGTTGGCGGTCCCCCACTTGTTGCCCGTGAACAGGCGCGTGTTGAGATAGTAGACGTCTGCCTTGAACGGCGAATTGAAGCCGTACTTCCACGACTTCAGTTTCGTGAGGATGGGAATGTTGTCGGTCGTCAGCGTGTGCTTGCCAGGGGCGAACGTGTCGCCGAACTCGCCGAGGTACACGAACTGCACCTGCTGCGATTCGCGGACAATCAGCTGCGCGCCATTCTTGATCGCCTTGTCCTCGTCGGGATAGCGGAATGACAATGTGTCGCGCGAGTCATCGGTCCATTCGATGACATCGATCAGCTCGCCCTTGATGAAATCCATCAATCCCATACAGTACTCTCCAGCCGCAAGGTACCGGCAAAGGGTCGCAGGCCACTCGTGAGAGCAAGACGGTTTATTTTAGACGAATGACACCCGACGCCGGGGCACTTCATTGCCCCAACTGCGGCGGCCCTGCAGCGGCCGGCGATGCCAGGTGCAAGTATTGCCACGCGCAGCTCGCGACGGTGAGCTGTCCGTCCTGTTTCGCGCTGATGTTTGCCGGCTCAGTCTTCTGCCCGCACTGCGGCGCCCGGCGGGCGCGTGCCGCCAGGGGGGTGGCGGCGGCGACCTGTCCGGGATGCCGGGGCGTGATGCAGGAGGTCGAGGTCGGCACCGCGGCGCTTCTGGAATGCGAGAAATGCAACGGCATGTGGATTGACGCCGAGACGTTCGAACGCATCTGCGCGGATCGCGAGTCGCAGGCCGCCGTGCTGCATCAGTGGCCTAACCCGCCCGCCTCGTCGCGTGCGCCGGCGGTTCGCTATCGCCCGTGTCTCGCATGCGGAAAGATGATGAACCGGCTCAATTTCGGCCGGCTGTCAGGCACCGTCGTCGACGTGTGCAAGGGACACGGCACATTCCTCGATGCCGGCGAGCTTCATCAGATCGTCAAGTTCATCCAGGGAGGGGGCCTCGATCGCGCGCGTCAGCGGCAGCTGGAAGAGATCAAGGAAGAGGAGCAGCGCCTTCGCGCCGCGCAACAGGCACAGGGAGCGCGCGACATGGCACTTGGCGGTGAGATGCAGCAGTGGAACAGCATCGATCTGCTGGAACTCTTGAAGAACCTGCGCCGCTGACTATTCCTTTGGCACAAAGTTCAAGGCCACCCCGTTGATGCAGTAGCGCTGTCCGGTCGGTGGCGGGCCGTCGGGAAACACGTGACCGAGGTGACCGCCGCACTGCGCGCAGTGCACTTCCGTGCGGGTCATCCCGTAGCTGCGGTCGGTCGTCGTGTCAATTGAACCCGCTTTCGGAGCAAAGAAACTGGGCCAGCCGGTGCCGGAGTTGAACTTTGTGTCGTTGGTGAACAGTTCCTGCCCGCAACCAGCGCAGTAGAACGTTCCCGCGCGCTTTTCGGTGTTCAGCGCGCAACTGTCCGGACGCTCCGTCGCATGCTGCCGCAGCACCTGGTACTGCTCCGGCGTGAGCTGCTTGCGCCACTCCTCGTCGGTCTTCTGGACTGGGAAGTTTTCCATCCAGCCATTGTAGGCTGGAGTCTGGCGTCACGTCTTACGACCCGATCCCCAGGCTCTTCTTCACGTCGACGCCGAACTCCGGCTTCTCGCGTGTGCCTTGGATCTTGATTGGCACGACCGCGCCATGCCCGGGCTTCTTGAAGATCGGATCGACGGCTTTGAGGAGAAGGTCCTTGACGCCCGTGGTTCCCACGGCCTCGGAGATTGTTGCCTGCATCGCCAGCGTACCTGCGAAATTCAGCCGCTCCGATCGCAGACCGTATTCGCCGGAGAGGTTGACGGCAGCGCCCGGCACTTCGTACGTGAGAGGCCGGAAACGAATGACGCCGTCGCGCAGCGAAAACCCGCCGCGCATGTTCGACAGCACCTGGCCGGCGGGGTCCGCCTCGTCCTTGCCCTGGCTGCGGCGGCTCAACGTGACCAGCTTCGCGTGCACTTCCCTGTTCGTGAAGCGTGCGTTCTCGAGCGCGAAGCGGCCATCGAGCTGCATGCGGTCGGCCACCTTCGCCGGACCCGGTGGAATCAGCAGTGATGTGTCCAGCGCGAGCGTGCCGCTCATGACTGGCTGCGACGATTTCACGGCCATCCGCAGCACGTCGTCGATCTTTCCGCGCTCCATGTGCACGTCAAGCTTGATCGTGTGTCCCTTGACGCCCTTTTGCCCGGTGATCGCGCCGCTCGACGTGAGAGAAGTGTCGAGGAACTTCGCGTCGACGCGTTTCAAGTAGGTGTCGCCATCGGTGCCGTCGACCACCGCGTGGAACACGGTGTCGAGCGGGACGGGCCGTCCGCCGACGTCGACGCTGAAATCGGGCACCGAGCTTTTGCCGCGCACATCGATTTCCGCGAGCTTGCCCGAGAAGTCTCCTACCGACGCCAATATGCCGGCAATGCCTTTAATCGTGTTGAGGTCCGCATCCTTGAACGTGTAATGGCCGGCTACCGGTGTGTCGCCCGGTTCGCTCGCTTGCCATGGGCCAAACGTTCCGGAGGTGTTAATGAGGCCTTTCGGCACCGGGTTCGTGAGCGTGGCGCGGAAGGGCATCGCCCGGTTGAAGCCGACAGAGTCGAGCCGCAGATCATAAATATTGAAGCGCTTTGGCTCCTTGTCCGCGCGCTTCGGGATCAGCACCAGTTCGGCGTTGTGTGATACGACCTCGTCGATGATGATCGGGCCCTCTTTTGTCTGCGTAGCGGGAGCACTGCCCGATTCGCGATCCTGTCCCGAGCGTGGTGGGATTGAAATCTTCAGTCCTTCGAGCATCACCGACTTGAAACGGCGGGGACGCTGCACCAGTCCCCAGAGCCCGCTCTGAACGTCGAAGCTCGCGACTTCAATCAATGGTTGGGTTTCCCGCTGATCGCGCAGGCGGAGTTTCAAACCACTGCCAGTAATGCGCACGAGCGGAAACGTGTCGACCTGAAAACTCTGTAACTCGAGGTCGGCGTCGAGCTTGTCGCGCATCGCCTCCACGAGCGCCTGACGGAGGACCGGCGTACGCGATCCGACCGCCATAAATATCCAGAGCGCGACGAGGACGCCGCCGAAGATCCCGATGAACCAGCGTACAAGTTTCATCCTGCACTTACGCTTCTGCAACTCGCGTGCTCATAGATTTTCGAAGCGAACCGGGTGATCTACGATACGCGCATGCTGAACCATACTGGCCGCTTCCGCCTCGTCGTTTGTGCGCTCGCAGCCCTTTTTGCGGCATTGCCGGCCCTGGGGTCAGACCCCAGCCGCCCGGTTACACACCAGTCGGCTCTGCGGTCAGACCCCGGACGTCCGATTACACACTCGGCACCGGCGGATGTCGACGAGTGGGTCACGCGGGCCATGAAAACGTTCGAGGTGCCCGGCCTCGCGCTGACGATCGTGAGGGACGGTCAGGTAGTCGTCGCGAAGGGGTATGGCGTGCGAAAGCTGGGAGAGCCAGCCCTGGTGGACGCGCGCACGCTGTTCGGCATCGCATCGAATACGAAGGCGTTCACCGCAACCGCGCTCGGGATGCTGGTCGAGGAGGGCAAGATCCAGTGGGACGGCCGGGTCATCGACTATCTGCCGTGGTTCCAGATGAGCGACCCGTACGTAACACGCGAGATGACGGTGCGCGACCTGCTCGTCCATCGCAGTGGCCTCGGTCTCGGTGCCGGCGACCTGCTCTGGTGGCCGGCATCCACCTACGATCGACGCGAGATCGCACGCCGGCTCCGCTACATTCCGCTCGAGACGAGCTTCCGCAGCGCCTACGCGTACGACAATGTCCTCTATATCGTCGCCGGAGAGGTCATCGAGTCCATCGCCGGCCAATCGTGGGAAGACTTCATGTCGTCGCGGATTCTCGCGACGGTCGGGATGCGTTCGAGCAACACGCGGCATTCCGATGCTACGAAGGGTGGCAACGTCGCCACGCCGCACGCACCGGTGAACGGCCGCGTACGCCCGATCGCGCCGTTCGACAGCGACAATACGAATGCCGCTGGCGGGATCAACTCGTGCGCGGATGACATGGCAAAGTGGCTCATCGTGCAGCTTGCGGAAGGACAGCTACCCGACGGTTCGCGGCTGTTCTCGCAGGCGACCGCGCGTGAGCTGACGTCGGTCGTCACGCCGATGCCTCTCGGAGCAGTCCCCGCCGAGCTCAAGGACATCCAGCCGAATTTCATTGGCTACGGCCTCGGCTTCGTAGTGGGCGACTACAGGGGAAAGAAGCTGGTGTCGCACAACGGCGGACTGCCGGGGTACGTGTCGAGGGTGGCGATGCTGCCGGACCTGAAGCTCGGGATCGCCGTGCTGACGAACCAGGAATCACTCGCCGCGTTCAACGCCATCGTCAATCACATAGTGGATTCGTACCTGCAGGCGCCGCAGACCGACTGGATCGCGGCATACCGGGCCATTGCCGCTCGCGCGCAGCAGTCAAACGCGAGCACCGGGCAGAAGGCGACCGCCGCGCGTGACGCGCAGTCGAAGCCGTCATTGCCGCTGGCGAAGTACGCGGGGAAATACCGGGACGCGTGGTACGGCGACGTGACGATCTCGTCGACGGGCAACGGATTGACGATTCAATTCGACAAGACACCGTCACTTGGCGGGACGCTCGAACACTGGCAGCACGACACGTTCGTCGCACGCTGGAAAGATCGCGAGCTGCGCGCCGACGCATTCGTCACGTTTTCGCTCTCGCCCGATGGCACGATCGATCGCGCCTTGATGCGCGCCGTTTCGCCCGACACCGACTTCAGTTTTGACTTTCACGATCTGGTGCTGCGACCGGTAGGGATTCGGGATCGACGATGAACGATTGATCAGCTCACCTTGACTTCAATTGCGCGCCAGCGCTCCTGGTGGAAGCGCGCCGCGGACAGCACCCCGCGCGTGACGTGTCCGAGCACGATCGCCAGCCAGATCCATTGCGCCTCGAGGTGCCCCGTCGCCTGCAGGTAGGTGCAGATTCCCAGCGGAACGCCGATCTGTGAGACGAGCGTGATCACGAGCGGGCTGCGCGTGTCTCCGGTCCCTTGCAGGCCGCCGGTGTAGGTCAGCGCCACCGTGATGAAGAGGCCGGATACGCTGAGATATCGCAGAAGCTGACGGCCGAGCACCAGCACCATCGGGTCGTCGAGACCAAACGCCTTGAGCAGCAGATCGGAGGCGACGAGGAAGATCACGCCGATTGTGCCGGCAATCATCAGTCCGTATGCCGCGGCGGTGTGCACCGCCTTCACGCTGCGATCGGGGCGGCCGGCTCCGAGGTTCTGTCCCGCGATTGCCGCCGCCGCTCCCATCAGGCCCACCGACGTCCACGTAATGAACGCGAACAGCTCCGTGTAGCAGACCGCGTACGCCGCCTGTGCCTCGGCGCTGTACTCGAGCGATCCGATGAACCGCAGCAGCAGCACGCCGGCGATGTTCATCGCCACGCCCTGCACACCGGCGGGCAATCCAAATCGGAACAGCGATCGAATGATCGTCCAATCCGGCTTCAGCGACATCGACCGCGAGAAGTGCACCGCAACCCTGCCGGTCATCATCAGCCAGATACCAGCGGCAGACGCCAGCGTCGACGCGATCGAGGTGCCGAGCGCGGCCCCCTGCGCTCCGAACCCGGGAATCGGACCGAGCCCGCGAATGAGGATCATGTTGAGCGCAATGTTCAGCCCAACGATCCACAGGCCGATGCGAAGTGGCGTGCGTGAATCGCCGGCAGACCGCAGCGCGCCCGCGAGCATGAAGTACAGCAGCTGCCCGATGCTGCACACGAACATCGTCCGCAGATACGGCAGCGCGGCCGCCCGCACTTCCGGTGACGCGTGCACCAGCTGGAGCAGCGTAGGCGAGAGGACGTACCCGATCGGCGCAAGCACGAACAGCGCGAGCACGACCGCCGTCAGGAAAGCCTGGTAGACGACGCGATCGACTTTTTCGTGATCGTTGGCGCCGGCAAAGCGCGCGACGAGCACGCCCATGCCGGTAAAGAGCGAACTGATAAAGACGACGACAACGAGAAAGATTTGCCAGCCAACGCCGATCGCTGCGTTTCCCGTGAAGCCGACGTAGTGGCCGACCATCACGTGATCGACGATTCCCTGGAGGCCGCCGATCATGTTCTGCACGACGGTCGGCCACGCGAGGCGCCACACCGCTCTGGGGATCGGCCCCTCGACTATCGAGCGATCAAACTTGGAGCGGACGGGCGCCGCGCCCGCGGACGGTATCGCGTTTCCGGGGACTTCGGCGGCCGCCGTCGGAGGCGCTGATGAACTGGTATCCGGCGGAATAACCGCGATTGTATCAGCGGGTCGTCGAGAATGTATCGCAGGCGCGCGGGTCGCCGGTCTCGAGGCCGCGCTTGAACCAGGAGACGCGCTGCTCTGACGTTCCGTGCGTAAACCGCTCAGGCATTACGCGTCCCGATGCCATCTTCTGCAGGCGGTCGTCACCGATGGCGGCCGCGGCGCGCAACCCTTCGTCGACGTCACCCGGCTCGAGCTCGACTTTCCCCTGGGTGGCACGCCCCGATTGCGCGGCCGTATGTGCCCATACTCCGGCGTAGCAGTCGGCCTGCAGCTCGAGTCGTACCGACAGCGCATTGCTGGCGGACCGGTCGGAGCGTTGCGCCTGCCGCATTTGCGATTCGGTGCCCGTGATGGTTTGAACGTGGTGACCAAATTCGTGCGCCAGCACGTACGCCTGTGCGAAGTCACCCGGCGCACCGAAGCGGCGCTGTAGTTCGTCGAAGAAACCCAGATCGAGATGGACCCTGTGATCGGCGGGACAATAGAAGGGACCAGTGGCGGCCTGCGCAAAGCCACACGTGGACTGGATCTGGTCGCGGAACAACACCACGCGCGTGCGTTCGTACCGGCTGCCAAGCAGCTTCTGCCACGTGTCCTGCACGTCCTCCGCGACAGCGTCAACCATGTCGACGAGTTTCTCCTCTGCCGGTGTCGATCTCACCGACCCCGACGTGCCGACGGAGGAACTTGGAGTGTCGGTGCCACCACCGCCGCCAGTTAACAGCGAAAGAAAATCGATGCCGGTGAACATGCTGAGCAGGACGACGACGATCAGTCCGCCAAGCCCGAGAGGCACGGCGCGGAATCCGCCTCCCGATGCGCCCCGCATGTCGTCGATGTTGCCGCGATTGCCTGAGCTCCAGCGCATGTCTATCCTCCGGACTGCAGGGTAGCAGGGGTCGTGCCAGCGCGTCAGGGCTGTTTCAGGACCTTCTTCACCGCGCCGTGCGCCAGCACAACGGCTGGCTGCCGCTGAAGCGCTTCGTAATATTTCCTCGCGAACACATCACCGCTTTCGGACGGGACGAGCAGCTTATCGACCTGATCGAAAATTGCCCGGGCGTCCGCTTCGGTCGTCGTCGAGTCGGAGGCAGTGGCCTCGTCGATGCGGACGACCATTTCGGAAATCTGGTGAAGCCACGCGAAGAACGGATCGTTGATGACGAGCTGCAGCAAATGACTCGTCGAGTTCACGTTGCCCCGATCCATCTCGTACGCGACGCGTGCGTCGTCGAGGAGACTTTTATGCAGCGCGAGCAGGCGCGTTCGCAGTTGCGCAAGCCGGTCGCGAGTGGCGCTCGAGACTGGCGGGGCATCGGGGGACGCGCGAGGCGCATCTGCGGGACGTGGAGCCTGGCGTGCCTCGGCAAGCAGCGCGTTGACGTCCAGCGGTTCGGTGGTCATTCGCAGACTGCCGTCGGACGCGCGCGGCCACTGGTCGCGCGGGCGATCCCAATAAAGTTCAATGCCGTTGCCGTCCGGATCGTGGAGATACAACGCTTCGCTGACACCGTGGTCCGATGCACCGTCGAGCGGGACCCGCGCGTCGACGAGCCGCCGGAGGGCATCGCCGAGCGTCGCGCGATCGGGATAGCGAATCGCGACGTGATACAGGCCGGTGGCGTTCGGCGGCGGCGGTGGACCGTTGCGGCTTTCCCAGGTATTCAGGCCGATGTGATGGTGATATCCGCCTGCGCTGAGGAACGCGGCGGACGGTCCCATCCGCGTGGTGACCTCGAAACCAAGCACTCCAGAGTAGAAAGCGACGGCGCGTTCGAGATCCGCGACTTTGAGATGCACGTGGCCGATGCTGACGCGAGGGTCAATCGAGTCCGCCATGAATCCATCATAAGCCGTTGTAGCATTACCTCATGCGCTCGAGCTTGGCGCTCGTGGTATGCACGGTGATCCTCAGCCTGCCCGCCCAACCACCCGCGGGGTGGACTGCCGTGACTGACGGCTATCGCAGTTTGCTCCAGCAGGCGGGGATCGTCGGCAGCAGCCTGGTGCTCGTCCGCGACGGGCAGGTGCTCGCACGCCAGAACGAGGGCTTCCAGGACCTCGAGCGCAAAGTGCCGGTCGGTGACGACACGATCTATCACTGGGCCTCCATTACCAAGACGTTCACCGGCATCGCGATCCTGCAGTTGCGCGATCGGGGCCTGCTGTCGCTGGACGACTCCGTCGTCAAATACGTGCCGGAGTTGCGGGCCGTGCACGATCCATTCGGTGACGTGGCGGACATCAAGATTCGTCACCTCATGTCGCACAGCGCCGGTTTTCGCGCGTCGACGTGGCCGTGGGGCGGCGACAAACCGTGGCATCCCTTCGAGCCGACCAGGTGGGAACAGCTCGTGGCGATGCTGCCCTACACCGACGTCCAGTTCGCGCCTGGAAGCAAATACAGCTATTCGAATCCAGGCGTCATTTTTCTCGGCCGGACGATCGAGCGGCTATCGGGTGACGACTACGAGATGTATGTCACCAAAAACATCCTGAGGCCGCTCGGCATGCACAAGACGTTCTTCGATCGCGCGCCATACACGCTCGTCTCGCAGCGATCGCACAGCTATTTCCGCGACGACGCCGGCGTCCGCGAAGCGCGGTTCGACTTCGATACGGGGATCACGGTGTCGAATGGAGGCTTGAACGCGCCGCTTGGCGACATGGCGCGGTATCTTTCGTTTCTGATTGGGAACGAGCAGCGCCGGGCCGAGTACGACGCTGTGCTGAAGCGCTCGTCGCTCGAGGAAATGTGGACGCCGCAGATAGCCGCGACATCGGGTGAAGGGACCAACGGGTCCGACTCGCACGCGGCGCTCTCGTTTTTCATCGAGCGCTACGGCGACATCACGCTGACCGGGCACAGCGGCGATCAGAACGGCTTCCTGTCGCACCTCTACATGCACCGTCCGAGCCGCACGGCCTGGCTGATCGCCTTCAACACCGACGTCACGCCGTCAAAGGATCGCGCGCGTCCGGGCACGCGCGACGTCGACCTGGCCGTGCGCGACCTCATTCTCCGTCACGTGCTTCATTGATGTGATGCGCGCAGAAACTCCGCCAGCAGATTGGCCGCCACGCGCAGCCTGTACTGCGCGGTCGAACGAAGGTCGTCTATCGGTTTGATCTCAGACGTCAGCGCGCGCTGCGCGTCGGCTATCGCGGCATCCGTGAGGGCCTTTCCGCGCAGTCGATCCTCGGTCGCGACCGCGCGGACGACGAACGGCGCCACGCTCCCGAGTGCAATCCGCACGTCGTCGACAGTGTCGCCGTTCATCGCGATAGATCCGGCGAAACACACCTTCGAGATGGCCTGCGCACGACGCGGGCCGACCTTGCGGTAGTAATCCCGCCAGCCGCTGCGGCGCGGCAGGCGAACGCGCGTGATGATCTCCCCGGGGGCGAGGTCCATCTGCTTGTACCCAGAGTGAAACCGGACGTATGGCACACGGCGCGTGCCTGCGGACGACCGGACCTCCAGCTCCGCGTCGTAGACCAGCAATGCGGGCGGTGTGTCGGCCGCGGGTGATGCGTTCGCGATGTTGCCGCCGATGGTCCCACGATTCTGCGTGGCAACGCCGCCGGTTTCTTCAGCTGCGCGCAGCAGTAACGGGTACTCGCGCGCCAGAAGGTCCGACGCGCGCACATCGGTGTACGTGGTCAACGCACCGATCGACACGGCCTCAGCCGCTTCGGTGATGCCGCGAAGCTCCGCCAACCCCCACAGGCTGACGTAACGGGCTGCGGGGAGCTGGCCAGCCTCGAGTTGGACCATGAGATCGGTGCCCCCCGCAAACGGGCGAACCGAGTGATCGGCCGCAAGGAGCGCCAGCGCCTCGTCGAGCGATGCCGGCGTGACGAGATCGAACCCGTCGAGCGGCGTCATCGGCGCGACGCGGAGATCCGGCGGCAGGCCTCGAGCACGGACTCGAAAATCCGCATGTAACCCGTGCACCGGCACAAGTTCCCTGCCAGCGCCGCGCGCACTTCCGATTCCGTCGGATGCGGCGTCCGTTCGAGCAGATCAACAGCGGCGAGCACCATGCCGGGCGTACAGATGCCGCACTGCGCGCCACCGTAGTCGAGGAAGGCTTCCTGGACGACGTGCAGGTCGTCGCCGGTGGCGACCCCTTCGATCGTCACGATGGTGGCCCGATCGGCGTGCGCGAAGGGCAGCAGGCAGCTGTTGACCAGTTGGCCGTTGAGCAGGACCGCGCACGCGCCGCACTCCCCTTCGCCGCATCCTTCCTTCGTGCCGGTGAGTCCTGCCTGGTGGCGAAGCACGTCCAGCAGACGAGCCATCGGGTGCGCGTCGAGAGATATTCGGCGGCCGTTGACGGTGCACGAGATCCGCACAGACTGGTCGTCAGGCACGCACGGTCTCCATCGCGGCCATCAGCCGTTCCGGCGTCAGCGGCAGGCGCGTCGGATTCGCGCCGGTTGCGTTCGCGACGGCGTTGAAGATGGCTGGCGCCGCGCCGTCCATCGGCAGTTCGCCGATGCCCTTCGCACCCGCAGGTCCGTTTGGATACGGCACCTCCTCGAAGTAGACACGGATCAACGGCAGGTCCATCGATGTCGGCATGATGTAGTTCGTCATCTGCGCGTTTGCCATGCGTCCTTCGCGCCAGACGACATCCTCGTACAGGGCCCATCCAATGCCCTGCGCGACGCCCCCTTCGATCTGTCCCGCGGCAAGGGTCGGATTGATCACCCTGCCCACTTCCTGGACGGCGACGAAGTCGTCAACGCGGATTTCCCATGTCGTCAGGTCGACCGTGACTTCGGCGACGTAAACCGCCCAGGCATACGTTCCATAGGCGTCGCCCATGTACTTGTCATCGTCCCACGTGACACCTTGCGGAGGCTGATACTGGCTCGTCGCACGCAGCGTGCCGAATGCATCGACGTAGCGCTCGCAAGCGGTGAGGAAGTGCTCGCGATCGTACACGACGGACAGATACCCCGAGTCCACTAACGCGTGACGGATGCCAAGCGCGGCGGTCTCGACGAGCTTCCCAACCACCATGCATGTGCGCGATGCCACGGTCGGCCCGCTATTGGGGACCTCGAACGTATCGGGACGTACCACTTCGACGTCATCGGAATGGATGCCAAGCGCGTCCGCGGCAATCTGCGAGAAGATCGTATTGGTCCCCTGGCCGATCTCCGTGCTTGCCGTCAGCACCCGCACGTTCCCTTCGCGCGAGACTTCGACCGTCACGAGCGATTGGAGGTGGACTTCACCGGATCCGGTGAAGCCTGCGCCGTGCATGAACGACGCGAGCCCGATGCCCTTTCGCGTGGCGCCGCCCAGCGCGTTGTCGCTCGCGAACCGGTGGCGCTTCTCGCGGTAGTGCGACAGCGTCAGCGCGCGATCGAGCAGCGCGGACATGTTGACCGGCTCCTTGATGGTCTGCCCCACGGCCAGCGTGTCGCCAAGCGCGATGAAGTTACGGCGCCTGAATTCTTCAGGTGAAAGACCAACCGCGTCGGCGACGCGGTCCATGTGACGCTCGAGCGCGAGGATGCTCTGCGGCGCGCCGAACCCTCTGAAGGCGCCGTGCGGCGGGGCGTTGGTTGCCACAGCGCGTCCCGTGACGCGGACGTTCGGGCATGAATAGGGGCCTGCCGCATGGATAGTGCCGCGCGACAGCACGACCGGCGACAGCGTGCAGTACGCGCCGCCGTCGATGAGGAACTCGATGTCCATCGCGCGCAACCGCCCGTCGCGATCGACCGCGGTGCGATGCCGCGTCCGCGAGGGATGACGCTTCGTCGTGGACGCCATGTCTTCCACGCGTCCGTAGATCATCTTGACGGGCTTGCCCGACTTCCACGCCAGGAGCGCCGCGTGCCCCGCGATGATCGACGGGTACTCTTCCTTGCCGCCGAAGCCGCCCCCCGTCTCCATCTGCACCACACGAACGCGTTGCGGTGGAATGGCGAACAGCGCGGCAAGTGCCGTGTGGATGTAGTAGGGGCACTGCATCGAGCCCCATACCGTCACGCCGTGCGTGCGATCGGCAACGGCGAGCATGCCGTTCGGCTCGATGTAAAGCTGCTCCTGCGCCCCGGTCTGGTATTCTCCCTCGACGACAATCTCCGCCGTCGCGAGGGCTGATTCGACGTCACCCTTGTTGACGCGATACCGCTTGAAGACGTTGTCCTTGCCCCAGATGATCTCGCGGGCCGCAAGGGAATCGTCGATGGTGAAAACGGGTGGCAGCGGCTCAACGTCGATTGTGATCCTGCGCCGCGCATCCTCGGCGCGAGCGCGGTCGCGGTGCGCGAGAAGCAGCACCGGTTCCTCGGGATGGTTGATGACCTCGGACGCGAGATAGGGTTGATCGTCCAGGATCAACTTGACGCGATTGGTTCCGGGGACGTCTGCGGCAGTGACAATCGTGAACTCGTCCCAGTCAATGGTCGGATGAAAGTGGATCCCCTTGATGATCCCGCGGGGGATCGGACTTCGCACGGTGACGCCGTGCAGCACACCCGCGGGCGCCACGTCGTCAACATACAACGCCTGGCCAGTAACCTTCGCGCGTCCTTCCTTGCGGCGGACCGAACGGCCGATCTGCGGAGCATCCATTGAAAGGGGGATTCTAGTCCGATACGCTGCCGTGCGTGCAAGCCGTGACTCACCGTCGTCAGCCCAGCCACACTGTTTATGGCGGCGCGCACTTGTTTCGCGCCGACACGGCGCCACGTCTTGGCGCGAGGGCGCTGCGCGTGCTGAAGGAATATGCTGCCGATGCCGACGCGCTCGCGACGGCGGTCGGCATCGAGAGGTCGACGGTAGCGGCGATCGACCCGGTGACAGTCACACTTTGCTGGCTGGAGAAAGTGTGAGTGTCCCCCTTTCGGCGCGGGAGGTGTTCGGTTGTGGGAGTAACTGTAAGCGCCCCCGTTTCAGGCCCGCCGCAGCACCGCCGCGGCGCACCAGCCGATCACGATCAACACCGCCATCGTCGAGAGACTGTACCGATTGCCATACGTGGCGGTTGGGAAATGATTGCTGATCATCAGCAACACCGTCGGCACGACAATGAAGGTGTTGTGCTTGGAGCGTTCCTTCGCGCCAGCCCCGAGCGTCGGATCGATCGCTTCACCGCGCGCGGCCGCCGCAATCATTCGGCGCTGCGGCGGCAGGATGCGCATCCACACGTTCAACGCCATGATCGTACCGAACACGGCGCCCACATGGATGTACGTGGCTCGTGCACTCATGACCTGACGTAGCCCACACGCGAGCAGCATGGTGAGAATCAGCGCGACCACCGCAAACGCCCATTCGGACCGGACGAGCGGCGTGCGCACGAGGAGGTCGTAGACGATCCATCCGACGATCAGCGAGCCAATCCCGACCAGCTTCGGTGTGTTCTCCGAAACGGACGGATCGCTCGCGTCGACCATTAGCCCACCCGCGTAATACACAACGCCGAGGAGCATCAGCCCGCTCAGCCACGTCGCCATCGCCTCCCAGCGAAACCAGTGCACGTCGGACGGCGCGACGCCCAGTGTCTTCTGCTTGACCACCGTGTAGAAGCCACCGCTGTGGACCATCCAGACGTTACCTCCCGCGCGCTCCGAGCGGCGAAGCTGCCCGTCGAGCCATGTGAAGTAATAGGTCGTCCCAACCCACAGGATGGCCGCAAAGACGTGCGTCCATCGCAGGACCAGATTGACCCACTCCGAGGCGTTGAAGACCAAGACATCAGCTCCCGCGATAGGTCGAGTAGCCGTAAGGACTCACGAGCAGCGGCACGTGATGGTGCGTGTCATCGCGGACCACAAATTCAACCGTGACGTCCGTGTAGAAGGTGCCGATGCTGAGCGCGTCGTAATAGGCAGCGACGGAGAACGTCAATTGATACGTTCCGCGTCCAGCCGCACGGCCCGGTCCAGTCAGCTCCGGAATCCGGCCCTCAGCGTTCGTCGTAAACGTTCCGAGGACGGCCCAGACATTGTCGGCCTCACGGCGAGAGAGGCGCACCTGCATCCCTTTCGCCGGGCGGCCGATGGACGTGTCGAGGACGTGTGTGGAGAGCGTCATCCGAGCACCTTCTCGAGCCGCCGGCGCGTGATCTTCCGTTGCTCGGCCGCCGCAGTTTTGAGTTCCGTCGAGGGATCGTTCTGCAGCCTGCTGCGGAGGTCCGCGAGCATCTCGTGCACGTTCTTTCCTGCCGCGCACACGATGAACACGTGACCGAACCGTCGCTCGTACTCGCGATTGCCTTCCGCGAGCGCAGTGACGTCGGCGGCCGCTGCACTCCGGACGCCCGACTGCTCGCGAGCCGACCATCCACGCGCGAGGTCCGATTGCGCGCGTTCCGCCTGGTGCTCGCCGATCCGGGGATGGTGGCGGAATGCGTCGAGCCAGTCATTGTCGCGCAACGCATCTGCCGCGCCGTCGCTCGCGGCAAACACGTCCGCCCGCTTGCCAAAGGGACGCGATGCAACCATGCGATCGATCCACGCGCGCGCCGCGAGATAGTTCGCCAGCGCCGATCGCAGTTCCGGTTCGTCCATGATGTTCAGCAGACGTAAGACGGCAGCGTGCCGAGCCGCCGGCGTGGGCACGCCGTAGACGCGGAAACGGCTGATCCCGCCGTCTGGAAATATGTTCAGCTTCACGTGCGTGGCGGTGACGCCGGGCGTCAGCGCCGAATCGAACACGTGCTGCGCATCCGGTTGCAGCGGCGTCCGCGCCAGCACGGTATTCCAGTGCACCCGCACGGTCGTCGAATCCGCGGACACGCCGCCGCGATCATCCTGCACCGTCGCCGATTCCACCGAGCAGCTCTCGGGATAGTTGCCCTTGAAATGGGTCGTTGCAATCTCGATGCGCCGAATGGTCCCTTCGACGCCGAGATGCACAACCGACCAGTCGTGCCCGGGTCCGCGCCGGCGTTTCGTTTCCCAGCCGTCTGCCATGTTCGCCGCCGGGTACGGCATCAACATGTTCGCCGGCTCTCCGAAGAAACGGTCGCTCGTGTCCACGAGGTGCGCGCCGTTGATCACGGCAGCCAGGTCGATTTCATTGCCATCGGCAAGGACGCGCATCCAATCCGGCACCGAATCGCCAAGCACGCGCAAGCGCGCGACACCGCCATCCGGGAAGATATTCAACCTCACATGTGTGAACCGCCGCGGATCATCCACGCTCAACGTGTTCTGTGCATCGCCGCGCAGCTCCGATTGAGGCAACACAGGATGCCACCGGACGCTGCCGTCCGTAAGCTGCGCGGTACTCGTGTCCTCGGGCACGCCGCACGCGTCGAGCGAACAATGCGACGGGTAGTTGCCGCGGAAGAATGCCGTATCGACCACGATGGATCGAATCACGCCCGGCTGACCGAGCTTGACGATGCACCAGTCGTGACCTGGAGTACGCCGGCGCCGCGTTTCCCAGCCGTCCATCCACTTGCCGCGATCGGTGTACACCTCCGGCATGAAGATCGGCGTTTCGGGCTTGATCAGGTTTTCCTTGGGCGCGAAGAATTCGTCGTTGGCGGCAAGCACCTCGCCGCCAAGCCGCGCGGATGCCAGATCGATCAGGTGGGTGAAATGCTGCATCAGTCAGGTTCGCGCCAGCAACTCGCCCGCAGTCGTTTCGGACTGAGGACTCGGGACTCCGGACTCGGTGGCGCCTCCACCATACACGAGACGGCCGCGAACGTACGTTTCGTGCACCACGCCCTTCAGCGATAGGCCGGCGTAAGGCGTCCGTTTGTGTCGCTGCCGCAAGCGCGCGGGATCGACGCTGAACGCGGCGTCCGGATTCCAGACGACCAGGTCGGCATCGAATCCTTCGGCGATGGCTCCCTTGCGACGCGAAAGACCGGCCAGCGCGGCGGGCGCGGCCGAGAGCCATCGCGCGACCTCCGTGACGCCGTGGCCATGCGCCACTGCACCGGTCCAGACGACCGCAAGCGAGAGCTCGAGCGAGGCAATGCCTCCCCAGGCTGCCAGGAAATCGCCATCGGGCTTCATCGCCGGAGGACAAGGTGAATGGTCGGTCGCAACCAGGTCGATGATGCCGTCCCGCAGCGCGCGCCACAGCGCCGCACCATTGGCGCGGCCTCGAATGGGCGGCGCACACTTGAACAGCGTGAGGCCATCCCGGATTTCTTCCGCGCAGAACGTCAGGTAGTGAGGGCAGGTCTCGACCGTCAGGGGCAATCCGGCTGCGCGCGCCTCGCGAATTATCGGCAGCGCCTCGGCGGCTGCAAGGTGGACGATGTGAACGTGCGTGCCGAACTCGCGGCAGAGCGCAATCATCATCCTGATTGCCTCGACTTCGGCGACAGGCGGCCGCGATTCGAGCCACGTGGCATACCGCTCCCGGCGCGAGCCATCAATCACGCCGGCAAGGGCCAACGGCGATTCCGCGTGAACCAGCAACGGAACGCCGCGGGACGCCAGGATCGGCATTGCCGCGCGCAGATCGCGCTCGCCCACGGCCGGAAACTCGTCGACCCCTGAGGGCACGAGGAAGCACTTGAAGCCGTGGACACCTGCGTCGCACAGCGCGTCGAGGTCACGGGTGTTCCCAGGCACGACGCCGCCCCAGAACCCCACGTCGACGTGGACGCGGCCACGCGCGGACGCGCGCTTCATTTCAAGCGCTGCGGCCGTCGTGGTCGCGGGAATGCTGTTGAGCGGCATGTCCACGATGGTCGTGACGCCGCCAGCGGCAGCCGCCGCTGTTGCCGTGGCAAACCCTTCCCAGTCCGTGCGCCCCGGCTCGTTCACGTGCACGTGCGTGTCGACCAGTCCGGGCATCACGACAAGATCGCCATAGTCGCGGGTGACGACGGACGCGGGCAACGGCTCGTCGTAGCCGCTGACACGCTCGATGCGGCCGCCTTCGAGGTGAACGCTGGCGGGCGACATGCCTCCAGGCAGGATGACGCGTGTCGAGCGGATCACGAAGCCGGCCATGCCGCTATACTCTCGCGCATGATGATCGATTCGGGATTCTACCGTCAGACGTTTGCCAGCCGATGGATCCGATGACATGACCTCGAATCAGGTTCTGCGCTGGGGACTCCTCGGCACCGCGCGCATCAACCGGGCGGTGATCCCGGTCATCAGAGAGTCGGCGCGTCACACGCTCGATGCCGTGGCGAGCCGCACGATCGACCGTGCCCGCGAGTATGCCGCGCAGTGGAACCTCCTGCGAGCGATCGGATCGTACGAACAGCTGCTCGACGATCCGTCGATTGACGTGGTTTACATCGGCCTTCCCAACAGCCTGCATGCGGAGTGGACCGTGCGCGCGCTCGACGCCGGCAAGCACGTGCTCTGCGAGAAGCCGCTCGCGCTGTCCGTGTCGGAGGTGGACGAGATTGAACGTGCGGCGCGTCGCGCGCGACGGGTGGCTGCAGAGGCGTTCATGTATCGTCATCATCCGCTGACCCGTGCCGTCCAGAAGGCCATCACCGACGGCACGATTGGCGAGCTCCGCTTGATCCGTGGCGCCTTCACCTTTCCGCTGACACGCCCGGCGGACGTGCGCTTCGATCCGGCGCTCGGCGGCGGATCGCTCTGGGATGTCGGCTGTTACCCCGTCAGCTACGCCTGCCTGGTTGCCGGTGGACCACCCTTGGACGTGTGCGGCTGGCAGGAAACGAGCGACACCGGTGTCGACATTGCGTTTACCGGCATGATGCGCTTTCCGGGTGACGTGATGGCGCAGTTCGACTGCGGCTTTCGGTCCGCGTTCCGGGCGGAGATGGAAATCGTCGGCACATCCGGCGTGCTCCGTGTTGAACGCGCGTTCAAGACCGGCCCTGAGAGCCGGCTTCTCCTGACACGCGGCGATGTAACCGAGGCCGTTCCCTTCGAGGCTGAGGGTCCTTACGACGGCGAGATCCGCGACATGGCGGCCGCGGCACTCGACGGCCACGCTCCACTCGTCAGTCTCGCGGAGTCGCGACGCACGGTCGAGGTTCTGACACGCCTCTATGCATCCGCCGCGAGGTGAAAGTGGACGTCATCTTGCAGTCTCAACAGGACGGAGGACTACCGTGGCTGAGGTTTTGGTTGAGTTCACGGAACCGATAATGTCCGCCGACGGACGAAGTTACGCCGCGCGCGCCTGCGGCGGCGAAATGCCAGATGGCATGTGGCAGGGTTGGATCGAGTTCCTGCCAATTGAAGAGGGTGATCCAATCCGTTCCGGTCGAGAAACGACACAACCCAATCGCACCGACACGTTGTACTGGGCGACCGGACTCACCCCGGTTTACCTCGAGGGGGCGCTCCATCGCGCATTGAACCCGCTTGTGCGGCCCCCCGCACGCGAGACGCCGGTCCCCGCATTCGAAGGACCTGCCCCAAACATCGCGGACGTCGATCCGACCGCTCACAGCATCCTCAACCCGTTCACCGTTTACCGAAAAGGAGAGACGATGCTGCGAAAGCAGTTGTCGGCGCTGTCGGGCTGGCATCTGGTCAACATCATTCGCAATCACCGATTGAGCACCTTGGACGAGTCGACGTTGAACGCGACACCGCCAGCACAGTTGATCGAACTGATTGTCAGCAGCGTGAAAACGGTCGATTCAGGCACGCCCAGGTAGCCTCGGCTTGTGGCGCGGGATCGCGCGCAGCTATGCTGCTGAGTCGACATCGGAGGCTCAAGCATGGTGATTCGCAGTCGCGCCCTGTCCTTAACACTGATTCTTCTCTCGCTTGTCGCGCCCGTAGCCGCCCAACAGCCGCGTGAGCGGGCGGCCATCCCTGACAAATACAAGTGGGACCTGTCGCACCTCTATCCGTCAGAGGCGGCATGGCGAGCGGCGAAAGACAAGCTGGCCGCGGAAATCCCACAGATTCGAGCGTTCAAGGGAACCCTGGGCACGTCGTGGCAACGGCTGGCTGACGCCCTCGAGCTCACGACGCGACTGTCGAAGGAACTCGCGCGCATCGCGACGTATGCCGGCCTGACGGCGGATCAAGACACGCGCGTCAGCGCTGCGCAGGGGATGCAACAGGAGATGCAGCAGCTGGCGGCGACCTTCGGCGCGGAAGCGGCGTTCATCGAGCCGGAGATCCTCAAAATCGACAAGGCGACGCTCGACAGGTGGATCGAGCAGGAACTGCGACTCAAGGTCTACACGTTCTATTTGAACGATATTCAGCGCCGCCGGCCGCACACGCTCACCGACGGTGAAGAGCAAATCCTCGCGAGTTCGTCAGTCGTCAGCAGCGCATCGTCGAACACGTTCAACATTTTCTCGAACGCCGATTTTCCCTATCCCACCGTCACGCTGAGCGATGGCAAATCGGTGAAGCTTGATTCCTCGGCGTTCAACCTGTACCGGGCGCTGCCAAATCGCGACGATCGGCAGAAGGTCATGTCGGCGTTCTTTGGTTCGCTCGGCAAATATCACGGCACGTTTGGATCGACGCTCAACGGACAGGTCCAGGCGAACGAGTTCTACGCAAATGCACGCCATTATGGAAGCGCGCTCGAGGCCGCGCTCGACGCATCCGCAATCCCGACGAGCGTCTACAAGCGGCTCGTCGACGGGGTCAACGAGACTCTGCCGACATTCCATCGCTACCTGCAGCTCCGCAAGCGGATCATGAAACTCACCGAGCTGCATTACTACGACCTCTACGCGCCGCTGGTCCCCTCCGTCGACGTGACGTATACGCCGGAAGAATCCGAGAAGCTGGTGCTGGCGTCACTCGCGCCGCTCGGCCCCGAGTATGTCGCGGCGGTGAAGCGCGCGCTCAACGAACGGTGGATCGATCTGCTGCCCAGCGAAGGCAAACGGAGTGGCGCGTACTCGAACGGTTCGGCGTACGACGTCCACCCTTACATGCTGATTAATTTCAACGGCAAGTACGCCGACGTCAGCACGGTCGCGCACGAGCTCGGGCACACGATGCAGAGCTACCTCTCGAACAAGACGCAGCCTTACCCGCTTGCGGGCTACCCGATCTTTGTCGCCGAGGTCGCCTCGACCTTCAACGAGGCCCTGCTCATCGACTACATGCTGAAGACAATCAAAGACGACAAGACGAAGCTCTCGCTGCTCGGGAACTATCTCGAGAACATCAAAGGCACCGTGTTTCGCCAGACGCAGTTCGCGGAGTACGAGTTACGCATGCACGAAATGGCGGAGAAAGGCGAGCCGATTACGGGCGAAGCGCTCGACAAGCTGTATCTCGACGTCACGCGGAGGTACTACGGCCACGACAAGGGCGTCTCCATCGTCGACGATTACATCGCGCACGAGTGGGCCTTCATCCCGCACTTCTACCTGAACTTCTACGTCTACCAGTACGCGACCTCGTTCACGGCATCGATGGCGCTGTCGGAGAAGGTACTGGCCGGCGACCAGGAGGCGACGAAGCGTTACCTGAAGTTCCTCTCAGCCGGCGGATCGAAATACCCAATCGAGATCCTGAAGGAGGCCGGCGTCGATATGACCACCGACGAACCGCTGCGCCTGACGATGCAGAGGATGAACCGCGTGATGGACGAGATGGAGAAGCTGCTGGCCACGGACAAATGACCACGGAAGGACACGGAAAACCCACAGTTTGAATACCTTTTGCTTCCGTGTTATTCCGTGTTGATCCGTGGTCTTACCGCTGCTGCGACAGCGTTCGGAGGTTCCATTCGAAGAACGCCCATGTCCTGTTCCACGAATCGATTTGCTCGGGCGTGTCTTCCCGCTGAAGCGTGTCGATGTTTACACGGCGGCTGAAGGTGTGGCCGCCGCCGGCATAGCCGACCGGCGGATCGACGTAGATTTTCGTCTCGGCCAGGTGCGGCTTCCGCGAGCGCAGCGCGTCGACGATCTGCTGGTCCTCGACGAAATTCACGTCGGTGTCGTTCGTTGCCACGTGCACGAGCAGTGGCACCTGCAACTTGTCGACGCTGTAGAGCGGCGAACGCTCGATGTAGAGGTCGGGCTTCTCGAACGGGAGCCCCTGGATTCGCTTCTGCGTTGCGAAGCTGCGCTGGTATGACGGGCCCTTGTAGGACAACCTGAATACGAGGTTCGTCACCGGAACAATTGCCGCGGCGGCCTTGAACGGCGTGCGGTCGCGAAACACGCTGAATAGCGTGATGTATCCGCCGTGGCTCCATCCCATGATGCCCAACCGATCCATGTCCACGTGCGGCAGCGTCTTCAGGTACTCCACCGCGCTCATCACATCGTCAATTTCATACCCGCCGTAATCGATCTCGTTGTGAAAGGCTTCGCCGTAGCCCGTGCTCCCACGGTAGTCGGGACAGATCACCACGTAGCCGCGGTCGACGGCCTCCTTGATGAACGGCCAGAGACGAAGGTCCCAGTTGCCGTGGACACCGCCGTGGACCCATACCAGCGCTGCATGCGCCCTGGCGCCGCCCTTGTTCAGCGGTTGAAAGAGGTACGCCGGAACGTCGAGATCACCGACGCTGCTCCGGTATCGGATCTTCTGGTAGTCGACGACCCCTTTGGTGACTTCCGCATAGCGGCGATCGGTCTGCGCCTTCGCGTCGATGTCGCGCTGGAAGTTGTAGCCAGTCGAATGATCTCTCGGGTCGACGCTGACATACAGCCGTCGCGCCCGCTCGGGATCCATTGGCGGCTGCGGACGCGCCTGCTGCGCGGGACGTGCAGGTTCCTGCACCGCGAGCGGGACGGCCGCACTAAGTGTGAACAACAGCGAAAGCGACAGCGATTTCAGCGTCATGAATTCCCCTCGACCAAGCGCATGTTAGCACCGCGATCGCGCACGCGTTTCAGCGCAGGCGCCAGCCAACCGCAATGACGCTGGCGATCCGGTACGAGTACTCGTAGTGGTTCTCAATGCGATGCAGGCGTCCGGACACGTCCAGCGCGGCGGAGGGAGCAAGTGTAAACCGGCGGGACACGCCGGCTTCCGCGTAGTCGCGCGTTCCACGGTAGCGCGTACCATCACGTCGAATCGACTGGTAGTTGGGATCGCCTTCGTCCTTGATGAAGTTGCGCCCGCGCCAGAAGATCACGTGCCCGCGCCAGCCGTTGCGCTCGCCCGCGGCGCGGCCGAAGAAGGCGACACCGTCACGGCTCAATTCCGATCGGCTACGATCGGGAACGAAACGCGAAATCAACGGGTACACCTCGATCGACGTGCGAACGCCGTGAATGCGCGTCGACAGCGTCACGCCGGCCGCCGCGCCCGCACTGTCGGCCACAGGACCCGTCGAGAACAGTTGACCCCCTTCGTGTACTACATGGACCTGGACCGGGAATGACAGCGTGTCGTTCGCGCGGAGCTCCATATTCAGCCCGCCATCGAAGCGTTCACGGTGCTCGCGGGTGTTCAGCCGCTGCCAGTTGAGCCACATCGAATGCCGCAGCGTGGCGCCCGCAAAATCCCACTGCAAGCCGGCCTCGTACGGGCGTTCGAACGACAATGTTTCGCGCTGCAGTGGCGGAAGCAGCGCGTGAGGGCCCATGCGGTCTGGTCCGATCGGCGCGTCAACGCGGCGCGCCGGCAGCGTGCCGAAGATGAAATTCGAGCGGCGCCCGTGTATGCGAAGCGAGATGACCGGACGTACCTGTTCGAACGCCTTGTCGGAGCCGAAGCGCTGGTTGCCGAACACGCCGAGCGAGAGCGTCACGCGCGTGTTGACGTCAACGTCGGCGCCGAGGCGCGCGGCCGCCCCGAAGATCGTTTCTCCTTCGCGAAAAGGGTTGCGGAACTCCGTGTTGTCACCGTACAAGAGAACATCTGCTCGAAGCGTCACATGCTCCTGTGCGAACGCCGTTCCGCGTAGCGTCGCGGCACACGCGACGAGCGCCGCGAGAGCGAGCCTCCCGAGATCCCGCATGCGCCATACGATATCCCAGCGAGCACTGGTCCTCTGGCTGCTGACGCTCACGGCCGCCACCGCGCACGCGCAGTCGACGCCGACCGCCGCGGACGATCCATTTGCAGCCGGGCGCTGGCATTTCGAGATCGCGACCCACGCCGCGCTGGAGGCGTGGAACTACAACGTGTCGCACGAAGAGTTGTACGGAATCAACGAGGGACTGACGTACGGCCTGCGCGATGGCCTGGTCATGACCCTGAACCAGCGCGTCTACTACGTGTCGCAGCGCGCCAACGACACGTGGCTCCTGGGCCTCACGTTCGGGATCCGCGGGAGGGTGTATCGACGCGGACCGACGAGCGTCTTCATCGAGGGAAACGTCGGCATCTCCGATGCCGCAATCGCGGCGCCGCCACGCGGTACGAGGTTCAACTACGTCGCGCTTGGATCCGGAGGCGTGCTCGTCCGTATGAAGCCACGACTGCACCTGCTCGCGGCGCTGCAGTTGATTCACGTTTCGAATAATGGCCTGAAGGCCGCGAGCAGGAATCCGGATATCGAGGCGATTGGACCCGTGCTGGGGCTCGCGATTGGGTTCTGACGCGCTGCGCGAGGCGCGATGTGCGAGGCGCGAAACAAGGCTGTTCGTTGTGTAAACCATCGCACATCGATTACGAAAGATGCGACCTGATCTGCCGATTGAGATGATGCATCTGCCGGCGGACGCTTCTGAGCGATCCGTGATCGTGGGCCGCGAGGGCCGCGTCGCGCTCGCGCTTCAGCATGCGAATCTTGGCTTTGATGCCTGCCTTATCAATTCCGGTTGCCGCGTGATGTTCATGGGTATCGACGCCGAGGACATGGCAGAGCGCTGGCAGAAGGTGATCCTTGTTCATCTGGGAGTACCCCTGCACCTCCTCGTTCGAGAGTCCCTGGGCGATCTGCCGCAGTTCCGCGACCGTTTTTCCGCGCAACTCTTCGTACGTGTACGCCATGATGCACCTCTTTCGTCCGAGTCGTTCGCGTAACCCGCGCAGTCTAGGCCCGCTGGACGGGTGCGTGCAAGCTGCACAGAATAAAAAGTAGACTTTCACCCGGACGGCACACATGAAAAGCGAGTGGAGCGAGCCCAAGCGAGCCGCCTCCTTGCCAGCCGTAGCGCGACGGGCGGCGGCGAGCGCCAGGAAGACCAAAAAATCGCTTGCGAGCAGCCGGGCGTTCGAAGCGTTCGCCATCGATCAACTGGCCGGCATCGGCGATGTCGTGTCGCGCAAGATGTTCGGCGGCGTGGGGCTGTATTGCGACGGAGTCTTCTTCGGTCTGATCGCGCGGGACGAGCTCTATCTCAAGGTGGATGACAGCACCCGCGGCGTGTTCGTTGCCGAAGGTTCGAAGCCGTTCAAGCCGTACGCGGACCGGCCGGTCACGATGCAGTATTACGCCGTCCCGCTCTCGGTGCTCGAGAGCGCGCCGGAGCTCGTTCGATGGGCGCAGCGCGCGATTGCGGTGGCAGGCCGCGGACGTTCGACCGCCGCTACGCGGCGGTCGTCTGCTTCCGCAACGAAGAAGGCAGGTAGCGATCGAGCTCGGCGTCGGAATAGCCGGCGCCGCCGAGTCCCTTGAGCGCCTTGCGCGCGATCTCGTAGGAGTACCGATCGTCAGGCGACGTGTGTTCGAGCACCGCCGCCGCGTCGCGCAGCAGCTCGGCGCGCCGGTCCTTGAGGGCGGATAGATCGACGAGTTCGTCGTGGATTTCGGCGAGCAGCGCGCGGTATTTCTCGCAGACCATCCAGAGACGCGCCGCGCTCGCGCGATGGCCGTAAATCCGCGGCTGCGGATCGAAGGCGACGTAACCGGAGCACGCCGCCAGCGCCGCAGTCGCTGCCACCGCGGCGGCGATCTGGAATCCACGTCCCGTATAGAGAGCGACGCCGCTGAAGACGGCCGCGAGAGCCACCGCGGTGATGGTCGCAATCTTCGCGTACCAGCCCCAGCGGGCGAGCCTTGCGGCTGCCTCAGCGTGCCCTTCGTACGCCGTGACCACGCTCCCGAAGCTCAGACGGATGTGGTCGACGACACTGAGCTGGAACACGCGCACCCCCTTGTTCGGTATACCCCTAACTCATGCAAGGGGATCGCCGCGGGAAGACGCCTGAAAAACGGCACTTTTCGCACGGGCGCGTGTCGCGCAACCTGACACGCCGGGAATTTTTGGGATAGTACCGCGCGCCCGCCAGGGCTGCCGTCTTACGACGCGCGCGCGAGGTCCGCCTTCTTTGAGCCCGCGATGTCGACGCGGCCACGCAGGATGGCACCGTCAGCGACCGCCACGCGCGGCGCGGTCAGGTCGCCGTCAATCTCGGCGCTGCCGCGTAGCTCGATGCGATCCTCGGCGACGAGCGTGCCCTTGATGGTGCCGCCAACGACGATGCCTGCGGCGGTGATGTCGGCGTGGACGTGGCTGCCGGATTCAATGGTGACGATCTGACCGGAGACGTCAATCGTGCCTTCGACTCGACCCGCGATGGTAATAGGTTCCCGCGCCGAGACGTCGCCCTTGACGACGACCGACGGACCGATGTGCGCGCCATACTGCATGTGGAGAGCTCCTTGCCCTGAGGGGGTGTTGTTAGTGAGAACCTTGCGAGGCAAGGCGCGTACCACGCAATTCACGCCAATTCACACGAATCGCGAGACGCCACCGCGCGATCCGATCACGGTTACGTCATCGCATTTCGGAAATGTGAATTGAGCAGTACTCAGCCTGCAGACCGCGACCCGCAGACCGCAAACTGCAGACCGCAAACTGCAGACTGCCGACGGCAGCCTACCAGACGGCGAGTGGCGGTCTCGATCCGGTCGTACGCACTTCCATCGCGATGCGCCACTGCCCGTCGGCGCCGCGCGAGTAAATCGTCACGTAGACGCCTTCGACCGTGCGGTTCTCCGCAACTCTGGTCTCGAGGAAGGTGCCCGTCTCGGAACCGGTCGTGCCGTCGATCACGAATCGTCGCGGCCTGAGCGTAATCGTCACACCATTCTGTTCCGCATCGAGCGCGGTGCGGAGCCGTTCCGCGAGCGCGGGGGCGCCGTTCTCGATCGAGCCTGACGTCAAGGCTGCCACGGCATCGGCCGCGTAGAACGCTTCGGCCTTCTTGTCGCGGGCATTGATGGCAGTGACGTAGGCCCGCCGCACATCGGCGATCGGCGTGTCCGCGCCGGCAGCCGACGACCAATCCACGTGCATCAAACCATCGCTCGGCCCGGGGCCGAGCACCAGCAAGAGCGCCGCGCAGATCATCGGCATGGGCGTGCTCCTAGGGGGGCCGGGCGGGTTTAGGGGCAACGACCGTGCCGTGCGGCGGCACGCGGATTTGCCGCGGGATCGGCGGGCCCTCGAGCGGAAGCCGGGCCAGACCTGTAACGGCAGGGACGAAAAGGGAAGCACCTATCTGTAACGCGTGCCGTGCTTGATCACCACGTCGACCCGCTGGAGCAGGGCGATATATCTGAGCGCGTCGCCGCGAACGGCAATGATGTCCGCGTACTTGCCTGGAGTCACGGTACCAACGTCCCTATCCACTTTCATCGCCACCGACGGCCAGTAGCTCGCCGCCCGCAACGCGGTGATCGGGTCGACGCCCAGCACGTTGACCCACGCGTCGAGCTCGCGCCACGTGGAGTGCGTATGGAAGTTCATCGGAATGCCGCTGTCGGTGCCGATCAGCAGTGTCACGCCGGCTTCCTGCAGCTGCTTGAACTTCCGCGCGAGCGTCGGACGCCGCGCGGCCGTGAGCTGAAAATACGGCAGGCGGTCGGGATGCTCCAGGGAGCGACTGATGTCGGCCACGACCGCATCCGGCAGCCCTTCGTGCCACGCGGGATCGTCCAGCGCCTCGGGATGGTCGCGCAGATATTCGTAGTTCAGGAGCCCTTCGATCGTAGGCGTCCAATAGAGCGGACCGAGCGCCATTTTCGCCGTCCGCTCGCGGATCGCATTGATGACGTCGTCGGGGTAGGCAGGGGCCGTCGCCAGTCCGGTGTGTTCGAAGCAGTCAACGCCGGCAGCGAGACCGCGGCGAATTTCCTCGGGCCGGTGCGCATGGGCGACGACCGGTTTGCCGCGGCGGTGTGCCTCGTCGACGACGGCGCGCACTTCATCCATCGACATCAGGTCCTGGTCGATCAGCTTCACCACGTCGACACCGGCGTCGGCGATTTTCTTCACCTTCGCGATCGCGTCCTGGGGGCCCGTCACGCCCCAGCGATAGCTTTCCGTGTTGGGGTACGGCTCGTGCTGAATGAAGGGGCCGGAAACGTACAGCGTCGCGCCCGGGATGCGACCCTCGTTTATGCGGTTCCTGACCGAGATGCTGGCTTCGAGCGGTCCGCCGAGATCGCGGGCGCTCGTCACCCCCGCATGTAGCAGCTGCTTCGCGGCGGCGGGCATGATGACGGACTCGAACTGCGAGGCGTAAGTCTTGTCCCAGTGATCGTAGTCGGCGTGCCCCACGATCATCGTGTGGACGTGCATGTCCCACAGCCCGGGCATGACCGTCATGCCCTCCGTGGAGATCACATCCGCGCCTCGAGGGACAGGCACGGAATTGACCTGGCCGACGGCGCTGATCCGCTCGCCTTCGATGAGAATCACGCTGTTCCTGATCGGCGGTCCCCCGTAGCCGTCGACCAGTGTTCCGCCGACCAGCGCCGTCAGGCGCGCGGGAGCGCCCGGACGCTGCTGCGCTGCCGGACCCGCCGCGATCGCTGCTGCAGCGATCACGCAGGCGAGCATCGTACGCATGTAAGTCCTCGCAAAGCTGCGGATGGTATCACGCGCACGATCTGTCAGGAACGGTTGACAATCGGTCGTTACTGGCGGGGGCGTTCGCGCGTCGGCTCGCGTTCAACAATGAGAACCGAACCCGTAGAACCTTAGAAG